>JACQDH010000025.1 GCA_016201215.1 Acidobacteriota bacterium
ACCTGACCGGGCAGGTCTGCGCCGATTCGATCGGCACCTACTTCTATAGCGGCATCGGCGGCCAGGTGGACTTCATGCGCGGGGCCTCGCGGTCGAGGAGCGGCAAGCCCATCATCACGCTGCCTTCCACAGCCAAGAACGGCACGATTTCGCGCATCGTTCCCATGCTGGATCCGGGCGCGGGGGTGGTGACTTCCCGCGGCACCGTGCATTACGTCGTCACCGAATCCGGCGTTGCCTACCTGCACGGCCGAACCATCCGCCAGCGCGCTGAAGCCCTGATCCAGATTGCACACCCCAAATTCCGCAAGGAACTCTACGAGTATTGCGAGCGCACGCGCTGGCTGGTTGCCAGCAAGACGGAAGCGAGCGAGTACCGCGTTCTGGCGGAGAGGTGAACCATGGCGGCAGTTCCCGATCGTGGATACGTCACGATTGACACGGAGGAGTGCAAAGGCTGCGGCCTTTGCCTGGAGGCCTGCCCTCCCCGGTGCCTCGAGTTTGAGCCCGAGCTGAACGCCTACGGCGTCCGCCCGGCGCGCTATCTCGGCCGGGGCTGCACCGGTTGCGGCATCTGCTTCTACGCCTGCCCGGAGCCCGGCGCGATCACGGTTTATCGGGTAGCACCGCCGCCGAAATCGGCGGGAACCGCGACTGGGGAGGCCAGCCATGCGCCAGCTCTGTAAAGGAAATGTCGCGGTGATCAAGGGCGCGGTCTTGGCCGGCTGCCGCGCCTTCTACGGCTATCCGATCACTCCGGCCAGTGAAATCGCCGAAGCCGCCGCCCAGTTCCTGCCGCAGGTCGGCAGCACTTTCCTCCAGGCGGAAAGCGAAGTGGCCGCAATCAATATGGCCTATGGCGCGGCCTCCGCAGGCCTGCGGGTGATGACCGCGTCCTCGGGGCCCGGTTTGAGCCTGATGCAGGAAGGCATCTCCTACCTGGCCGGTGCCGAACTGCCCTGCGTGATTGTGGACGTGGTGCGCGGCGGGCCGGGGCTCGGCGATATCGCCCCAGAGCAAAGCGACTACTTCGCCATGGTCAAGGGCGGCGGCCACGGCAACTACCGCAACTTCGTCGTTGCCCCGGCCTCCGTGCAGGAGATGGCCGACCTGACCATGCTGGCGTTTGAGCTGGCCGACCGCTACCGCAACCCGGCCATTGTGCTCACCGACGGCTTCATCGGCCAGATGATGGAACCCCTCGAGCTCCATCCGCACATTCTCCACGCGCCGGAGAAGCCCTGGGCGGTGCGCGGGTCCCGCGAGACGCGCGGGAATCTGATCACCTCGATTCAGCTCGAGCCAGACGTTTTGGAGGCCCATGTTCGCAAGCTCGAAGCGAAATACAAACAGGCCGCCGAGGTCGAAGCGCGTCACGAACTCTACCGCGCCGATGACGCCGAGGTTCTGCTGGTCGGCTATGGAATCACCTCGCGGGTGCTGCGCGCCGCCGTGGACCTGGCGCGCAAGCGCGGCGTGCGCGCTGGGCTGTTCCGCCCCATCACCTTGTGGCCCTTCCCCTCGCAGGCGCTGGCCCAGGCCGCTCTCTACAGCCAGATGGTGTTCGTGGTGGAGATGAGCACGGGCCAGATGGTCGAAGACGTCAAGCTGGCGCTCGATGGTAGCGTGGACGTGGAGTTCTTCGGTCGCGTCGGCGGCAACGTGCCACTGGCCGAAGAGATCTGCGACCAACTGATGACGCGCATGGCCATGAACGTGGACTGGGGAGTGTAAGCGCAGCGGGCGTCTGGCCCCGGCGATTCGTCGGGAGGGACGCTGGGTCTTTGAGGAGGCGTTGTGTCCGACTATCAGGTGGTGCAATCCAAGTCGCCGGTCTTCTACAACCGCTACGAGCGGAAATCAGAGTTGCAGCACCAGACGCACTATTGCTCCGGCTGCGGCCACGGTATCGCGCACAAGCTGGTCGCGGAAGCGCTCTCGGACATGGGCTTGCAGGACCGCACGATTTTCGTCAGCCCGGTCGGCTGCTCCGTCTTCGCCTACTACTACTTCGATGTCGGCAACGTGCAAGCCGCGCATGGCCGCACACCGGCCGTGGCCACGGCGCTCAAGCGCGCCCGCCCGGAAAGCATCGTGATCGCTTACCAGGGCGATGGTGACTTAGCGGCCATCGGCACCGCGGAAATCCTGCACGCCGCCAACCGCGGAGAGAAGTTCACCGTCTTTTTCGTCAACAACGCGATTTACGGGATGACCGGCGGGCAGATGGCGCCCACCACGCTGGTCGGGCAAACCAGCACGACCACCCCCTGGGGGCGCCGGCCGTCGAACGAAGGTTTCCCGTTGCACATGGCCGAGCTGATCGCCACGCTTGAGGCCCCAGTCTATGTCGAGCGCGTGGCGCTGTGCGACAACAAGAACATCATGCGCGCGCGCAAGGCGGTGCGCAAAGCCATCGAACTCCAACGCGATGGCGTGGGCTTCAGTTTCGTCGAAATCCTCTCGCCGTGTCCCACGATCTGGAAGATGACGCCCAACGAGGCCCGCCAGTGGGTCGCCGATAAGATGGTGCCCGTATTCCCTGTGAGCGTTTTCCGGGATCGCAAGCCGCCGGCAATCGAGAACGGCGGTCCGCGGCAGATCTCGGTGATTGAGCTGCTGGGGCTTGGCGAATTCAGTCCCGCGGTGGAGGAGCCGGTCGCGCCGCGCTCCGGGCGGCGCAACCTCACCATCAAGATTGCCGGGTTCGGTGGGCAAGGCGTCTTGCTGCTGGGTCAAGTCCTGGCCGAGATTGGGCTGCGGGAAGGTTTGGAAGTGAGCTGGCTGCCGTCCTATGGCCCGGAGATGCGCAGCGGCAGCGCGCATTGCCATGTCTGCCTTTCGACCGAGCCCGTGGGCTCACCATTGGTCGAGCATCCCGACGTGTTGATGGCGATGAATGAAATCTCGCTGCGCAAGTTCGCCCCGCAGGTCGTGTCCGGTGGTGTGGTGATCTATAACCGCGACGCACTCCCCGCTGACTTCGCTGTGCGGCAGGTCCGCGTCTCCTGCGTGCCCGCCTCCGAGCTGGCTGACCAGCTCGGCGCCGCCAAAGCGGCGAACATGGTCATGCTCGGGGCATTGATCGAGCTGACCCACGTGCTGCCTCGCGAGCAGGCCCTCGCAGTCCTGGAAACCACGCTGCATGATGGCGCGCTGCTCGAGATCGACCGCCGGGCCATAGACGCCGGCATCGATTTCGTCCGGAAGGCGGCTGTCCCGGCTGCCTGATCGCACACTACCCCGGAGAAACGGAAGTACTCCTCTGCCCCCTTCGCATTGGAAGTTCCTCGGCCCCGCGTGCCGGCCAGCGCCAATTGCAAGCAAATCTGGAGCGGGCCTGGGATCGTGACCCTATCGTGCTTCTTCATGCGCTGACAGAATCAAGAGTGCGTCGTCGAGAAAGCGGGTTACCCGATAGCGGGTCAGTCTTGAATTGAGTAGAGAAACCCAACGCCGGTGCCCTTGCCACTTTCAAGGAAGGGCGTTTCTCAGGCGCAATTTGCCGCCTGATTCATTCAGAAGGATTTTTCCGGGCGGCCCTAGCTAAGCTGTATTTCGGGGGGGATCTCTGGATTCATCAATGACGCTCCGCCATCCGCGTAAATCACTTGTCCCGTAATCCAGGCGGCTTGCTCCGAACAAAAGAGCGCCACAACGTTGCCGACGTCTTCCGGTGTTCCCAAGCGTCCCATGGGAGTCCAACCGCGCTCGTGCCAATTCCTGAGGAGGTCTTGTGCCTGCTGCGGAAGCGTGTTCATTACGCTGTCCTCAGTCCACCCGGGGCTGATCGCATTCACCGTGATGCCGCGCTTGGCCAGTGTCACCGCGAAGTAACGAACAAGGCACTCCATCGCCGCCTTGGCTGACCCCATCCCGACCCAGGGCTGCAGCCCACCCGTACGGCTTCCCTCGGCGTAGGTAATAGCGAAGATTCGCCCTCCACTACCCATCAGGGACACCGTTTCACGAACCCCGACGAGGAACGCCTTGGCCTGGGAATCGAGGGCCGTATCCCACTGTTCCAGGGTGATGGCCATGGGTGGTTGGAAAAAAGTGGGCACCTCAGGCCGTGCGTTGCTTACGAATATATCGAGCTTGCCGAATTCGGACTTCACCTTGTGGAACATATGGGTGATTTGTTCCGGGCTCGTAACGTCGGCCTGAACCACGAAACCATCGGAACCGCGTTTGCGGATTTCCGCGAGTGTACTGCTTGCGGCGCCCTCGTTTTGGTAGTAGTGGACAGCTATCTTGACCTGATTCTCAGCCAGTTTCAGCACAATTCCTCTACCAATCCCGCGCGAACTGCCAGTGACCAGTGCGTGTTTTCCAAGAAGCGACATATCCACCTCCTTCATCGGCGCGGTATAACTCTTTTCATAGTTGAGCCCCACAAAACCCGTCCTGGCCAGCACTGGACGAAACCGCCTCGGGCGGGCCGCTGGGGAGCTGTTCATGGCGCCTGATCTCCGAATTGCCGGCGCGCTGGCGGTGGCAACCCCCGCGATTTAAGTCCCAGGCCGCTTGCAAGTCAAGTAATCTAAGCCTGTGCAGCGCTCGCGGCGCGCTGTCTCGGCAAGAATCG
>JACQDH010000214.1 GCA_016201215.1 Acidobacteriota bacterium
CCGGAATCGCCGCGTCGCTGGCAAGCAATCTTCCTGCGCACTGGAGGCTTGCCTGCGGCCCATACCTGGTCGGCCACGCTGCTGGTGGCCTTGCTAATCTGGAAGGAAGTCACCAATACGGCCATCGGGCTCGGCTGGGCACTGTTTGGCCTGGCGCTGGTGGAAATTGCCCGCGCGCGTGCCGACCGGCCGCTGCGGGCGCAGGGCCACGCGCTGCTGACGCTGAGCTTCGCGCGCATCTTCATGGCCGACCTGAACGCGGCGCAGCGCATCGGCGGCGTCTCGGCGCGGCTACTGACGGTCTCACTGCTCGCCGCGATCTACTACTACGCGGCGTTCACCTCCGAGAAGGACACGCCGCGGATGCGCAGCCTATGCTTCTGGTTCGGGGCGGGCGCGCTGGCGTTGCTGGCGCGCTTCGAGCTGGCCACAGCCTGGGTGGCGGTGGGCTGGGCTGCGCTCACCGTGACTGCTTACCTGGTCGGCCGGCGCCTGGGCGTGACGGAGATGCGCTACCAGGCCTATTTGCTGACGCTGCTGGTCAGCGCCCGCTGTGCGTTCGACAACTTCTATCAGAAAGGTCCGTGGCACTTCACGAACACGCGCACGGTGACTGTCACCGCTGCCGCCACCCTGCTCTACGTTCTGCTCGCGATTGCGCTGGTGGCAAAACGGCGTCGCCCGGTAGCGCCGGGTGCGGCGAATCCCCCGGCGCCGGCAGACGCAACTCCGGAGGCTGGTCGTGGCTAAGCCGAACGGTCGTGTGCGGCGAGCCGCGCGCTGGCTGGACCAGAACCAGCACCACCTGTTTTTCTTTGTGCCCACGGTTCTGCTGACAATTCTGGTGAGCCTGGAAGTCCGCCGCAGCTACCTGACCGCGGCCTGGGGCGTCGAGGGCTTTGCGGTGTTTGCGCTGACCCTGCCGCTCGGCGAGCGCGTCTTCCGCTGGTTCAGCCTCGGGCTGCTGCTGCTGTGCGTGGCGAGGATCGTGACCGTGGATGTCTGGGCGCTCGACCCGCTGGGGCGCATCTTCTCGTTTCTCGCGCTGGGCGCGGCGCTCGTGCTGGTCAGCTATCTCTACGCGCGCTACCGCGAATTCCTGCGGAGATACCTGTGAGCAGGTGTCACATCGTTGCAGCGGTGCTGCTGGTTGCCGGCAGCGCGGCGGTGTATGCGCTTCACCACCAGCGAATCACCGCGGAGATCACACCGCGGCCGCTGCTCTATCTGGTTGCCGATACGGAACGCGAGCTCGAGCGCATTCCGCTCGAGCTGACCCGGGTCAGCGACGAGGAAGAGATGCGGGTCGGCGAGGAACTCGCCCGGAGGTTCGGCTACGCCACGGGGCGCAGCACTGACGCGGAGTCGCAGCGCATCGAGCAGTACCTGGGTGAGGTGGGCGCGCGTGTGGCCGTCCACGTCAATCGCAAGGCCATCCGCTACGACTTTCACTACGTGCCCACCAACAGCTTCATCAACGCCACAGCGCTGCCGGGCGGGCAGATCGTCTTCGGCCGCGGCCTGCTGCGGCTGCTCGAATCCGAAGACGAGCTGGGGGCGATTCTCGGTCACGAAATCGCGCACGTGGACCAGCGCCACGCTATCGGGCGGCTCCAGTACGAGGTGAAGAGCCGCAAGCTCGGCCTCGAAGGGCTCTACCGGATCAGCTCGCTGGGCGTGGCGCTATTCCAGGCCGGCTACACGAAGGAACAGGAGCTCGAAGCCGATCGCATTGGGTTGGCTCTGTCGGTCGCCGCGGGCTATTCGCCGGGCGGCGCGGTGGACGCCATGCAGCGTCTCGCCAAACTCCGTGAGGTCTCGACCCACAAGCCGGGCTCGCCGATTGAGGAGATGGCCGACGTGCCGGTCCAGGCCCTGCAGGAGTATTTCCGCTCCCACCCGCCCGTGGCCGAACGTATTGCTGCGTTCGAGGCGGAAATCGCCGCCCATCGCTGGAACGCGAATCAAGCTCAGCGGCCGCTCGCGGTCCGGGCGATTTTCCTGGCCGAATCGGCGGCCGAACTCGACCGCCGCGGCGAGTTCGACAAAGCCATCGCGCGCTACAACGAGGCCATCGCCGCCGACGAGAAGTATCTTCCTGCCAGGCACGGCCTCGCACGAGCGATCTGGCGCTCGGGTGAAGCGGCAGCCGCGGCAACCGCTGCCGCAGAGGCCCTCAGCCGGGACACCGATGCCCTGCCCGTGTGGGAGCTGCTCGCCAAGGCTCTGGCGGCATCCGATCGCACGGGGGCTGCGGCGCGCTTCCAGCAGATCCTGAAGAAGACTCCGCCTGCGAGTGAATCGGTCCGAGACCACCTGGAGGCGGAATCGCTTGGGCTGCGAGTGTACAGCGGCGAACGCGCTGACCAGGCGCTGACTGCCTACGGGAAAATCATCGAAAAGGAGCCAGACCGGCGAGTCGGGGCCTACCTGCGCTGCCGCATGGGCTGGTGGCTCTATCGCGTGGGAAACCTGAAAAAGGCGGCCGAAGAGTTGGAGGCCGCGCGGCAGGCGTATCCGCAGGATTGGCCAACGCGACTCGCTCTCGCCTGGGTGCTGACAGACCTTGGACGCCAGGCCGACGCCCAGGAGCAGCTTCGCGGAACCGACTCGTCGTCTTTCACGATGGAGTCGCAAGCCTTGGCGGGGGTCATCTACTGGCGAAGTGACCGGCGTGACCAAGCCAAGGCTGCCATTGCGCGAGCGGCGGCGAAAGACGAGGTCTGGCTCGAACCGCATTGGGCCGCCAACAACTACAGCCCAGCCGCCGCAGTAGTTCTCGGCGAGTTGCGCACCGCAGAGATCGCACACCGCAAAGAAGAAGAATTGCGTGCGCAGCGCGCCGGCCAGACGCCCGCGGCCAGCCGTAGTCCTCGCTGACCACCCGCGGCGGTTGGCCGCGATTCTCGGACTACGCGTTTGCAATTCAGGCCACAACGAGGAACCCTGCGGAGAGATTCCTCGGTCGCCCGCCGGGGCGGGCTCCCTCGGAATGACACGCCCAACGTGGCGGCCTGAAGGCCGCCGCTACACAAACCGACCGAGCCCCACAAGTCGGGGCGCCGTGGCAACACCCGAAACCACCGCCAGGATGGCGGCGCTACAGGTAGCGCCGGCATCTTGCCAGCGATTGCGGTTGGGTTGCGGCTCCCTTCAGGGTGCAATCAGGATTACCCGATGGGAAACGGAACGGCAGGTTGAGCCACTACCGGCGCGCGGCTTCGAGTTGGCGGCGGAGTTGGTCGAGCGCGACGCGATGCTTGGCCACCTTGCGCGCGCCGAGAAAGACGACCGGCACGTCGTTGGTGTAGCGCTCGCGCAAGATGGGGTCCTCGTCAATGTTTACCTCCTGCAGCACGGCGCCAAACTCCAGCAGCAGCGGCGCCATCTGGATCTTGACCTCTTCGCAGAGATGGCAACCGGGGCGCGTGTAAAGCGTGACCTCCAGCGGGCCAGCCAGCACCAAGCGCCCTTCCTCCGTGCGCGTAAAGCAATCGGCCGCGCCGGCCCGGCGCAAGAAACCTTGCTGTAGGAGTTGCGTCACCACCGCGCGCACCGCCCCGAGGCCCCCGGGCGTCGCACGACCCATCTGCGAGGCAGCGCGGTCGGCAAGCGTTGCGAGATCGAGCGCGTCATGGCCCGGCTCGTCGAAAATTTTCAGCACGCGTCTGGCCAGCGGATCCATAGCGAAGAGGAAAGACCGCCACGCCTCGGTTTAGGGCGCGACCTTGTAGTAGCGCTGGAAGGCGCCCATGTGCGGGTAGAACGCGCGGGCGCGGTAGAGCTCGGCGATCTGACGGAGGTGTCCGAGGTCGTGGAAGGCCCACTCATTCATCAGCTCCCCGGCAGTGATTCGGCCGAGTTCGGCGTGGAGGCCAACGCGCCCCGCGACTCCGGCGGGAAGGTAGCGCAGCCAGGAGAGCGAGCGTTCACGCTCGTGGCAGAATTTGTTGAGCTGCTCGCGCGCGCTGTGGCCGGAGTATTTTCCTGCGGCGTAAGCAGCGTTTTGGTCGTAGGCGGCAAGCTGCGGCGAATTCTCCTCAAGCATTTTCCGGGTGCGCTCGCGGAACATCCCCTCGGCGTCAGCCAGGTGCGCGAGCACCTCGCTGACCGACCAGCGCCCGGTTGAAGGTTTCCAGGTCAAGATTTCCTCAGCAGCGTGGAGCAGCAGTTTTTCCAGGATGATGGGCGTCTGCTCGAGCACGCTGATTCCCGGCAAGGCTTCGGCCGCACGTGCAGGTTCCATCGGAACCTCCTTCGCGAATCTGTTTCGTTGCCGGCAATTCTTATACTCTACTCCACCACCGATGTCGAAACCGGCGCCGCGGACGGGCCACGGCGCCGGCAAGATGCCGGCGGTACGGGGGGCAGAGTCGGGAAGCGAGGAGGCAAGCGGGCGCCGTTTTAGTCTTGTGGCGAGCGGCCCGCACGTGATACACGCTGCCCATCGACGCTGTGGCGGAGGAAGACAAGTCATGGCCAATGTGCTGGCCCTAGTGGACGACGTGTTCTTCCAGGCCAAGATGTTGGAGACCGCCCGTCAAGTGGGGATTGACTTGAAGACGGTCGCAACGGGCGAAGCCCTGCTGGCCGAGGCGGCCCAGAGTTCCCCGGCGCTGCTGATTGTGGACCTGAACGTGCGCGCGGGCGGTGTCGAGGCACTCGAGCGGCTGCGCGCGGCAGGCAACCAATGCCCGGTGATCGCCTTCCTTTCCCACGTGCAAGCGGAGCTGGCCGAGCGCGCTCGTGCGGCGGGCTGCCAGCAAGTGCTGCCGCGGTCCAAGTTCACGCACAACCTGGCGGCCATTCTCTCCAGGGCAAAGGGTTAGACGGAGCCGGCGATGCGGCGAGCACACCTCGGCACCGCGCTATTTCTGCTCCTGTGCATGGCGTCCTCGGCGCTGGCGCAGAGCGCAGCGCTGCCTGCGCCCGCAGGGTGGCAAGAGGTCAGGGAGACCGATCCCTCCGTGGCGTTGAGCGAAGCGCTCAGCGCGGCGTGCCGACAGAACGAAACGCAATTCGTCCGGTTCCTGACCACCGATAACGCCACGACATTTCAGGATCTTCCCTCCGGTCAGCGCAGTGCGCTGCTGAAGCGCTTCGTGCAGCTCGACGAGCCCGGCCGGCCGCTGCTCTCGAGCAACCCCGAGGGCGGCATTGTGGTTCGTTGCGAGACCCTCAGCGTCACGGTCGAAATGCAATTCAGCCAGGTGCGCCTGCGCGAAAACCTCGCCTTTATCCCGGTCGAATTCGCTATTCGCAGCGTGGCCAGCCGGCGGGTCACCTTCGGGTTGGTGCGCGAGGGCGGCGGCTGGAAGCTGCTTTCTGTGGGCCTGCTGCTGCTCGACCTGCCGGCACTAGCAAAGCAGTGGGCCCAGGCAGAACTCGAATCGAGCGAAGCCGCAGCCATCGCCGCTTTGCGCAAGCTGGCCGAGGCGGTGGAGACCTACCGCCGCGCCTTCGGCAAGTTGCCGGAGGCTCTCGCGCAACTGGGACCACCGCCTCCAGAGGGCATCTCACCGGCCGCAGCCGGCTTGGTGGACGCCGAGCTTGCCGCCGGCAAGAAGGGCGGCTACATCTTCCAATACTTTTTCCTGCCCGCCAAGGGTGAAGGCGCGGACGCGCGTTACGAGTTGACCGCCACACCGGTCGAGTACGGAAAGACCGGGAGGCGGTCGTTCTTCCTCGACGCGAGCGGAACGCTGCGCGGAGGCGACAAGCTGGGCGCGACGGCCACGGTCGCGGACCCGCGCATCGAGTCTCGCCAGACCCGTTAGACTTTGCGCCACCACAGGCTTTTTCTCCTTGCCCCCCAGGCGAGCGCGCGGGAGAATGACCCTACCCTTCCAAGCGTCGTAGCAGGCGTGTCGGCTGCTGCGGCCTCCAGCTACCAAGACCAATTTCAGGATCAGGACGATGACCAAGCGTCAGCCTGAACCGATGGAGTCCAATGCTTTCACGGCGGTAGACCGGGCGACCAGTGCGCGAGTTTCGGTGGAAAGCGCCGAAGCGCAGGAGCGCCGCAGCCACGCCCGCTATCCGTTTTCCGCTGCCGCGGAGGTCATCGAACTACAAACCGAAGCGCGGATCCTCGGCCGGACCAGCGACCTCGGCGTGGGCGGCTGCTATGTGGACACGATCAACCCGCTGCCCGTGGGCACCGCCGTCAAGTTGCTCTTGACCCATGGCAACACAAGATTTGAGTCGCAGGCCGCGGTGATCTATGCCCACGTCGGAATGGGCATGGGCCTGGCCTTCACCGAGGTCTTGCCGGAAGGTCTGGAAGTCCTGCGCGGGTGGCTTGCGGAGCTGACCAGCGGGTCGGCGGGTCTCCCCAGTGCGCCGGCGCAGCCCGTTGTCGCACAAGCTTCGCAACCCAACGAGCGCCGCGTTCTGAAGGAGCTCATCGGCCTCCTGGTGGCTAAGAAACTCCTGACCGAAAACGAAGGAGCGACGCTGCTGCGCGTTCTATTCCGCTGATCCTCCACAACGCTCTTGCCCTCTCCCCACCGAAAAGAGAGAATCCTGGCCGACCGCGAGCCAAGGCTTGGCCTGAGATTCTCTTCCGGCCGAACCTCGCTGGCGGAGGTGCCCTGTGAAGCGCTTGCCCCGCGCGCCGTTTTCCCCCGAAGGTCTAGGCCGGCGCAAATTCCTCTGGAGCGGCGCGCGATTCCTGGGCGCCGCGGCGCTGGCGAGCGCCGCGCCGTTCACCTGGCACGGTAATCTGGCGGCGCAGGAGCTGGTCGTCCCCGGCAAAGAAAAGATGATTGTGCGGTCGTTGAAATACATGGATCTGGAGATGCCCGCGTACCTGCTCAATTCCTGGCTCACGCCGGTCGAACTGTTTTACGTGCGCAACCACCTGCCCATGCCCAGCGTCAACCTGGCCGAGTGGCGCCTGACAGTCACCGGTGAAGTGGAGAAGTCCCTGGAGCTAACCCTCGCCGACCTCCAGAAGCTCGAACCCGCCAGCATGACAAACACGATGGAGTGCGCCGGCAACGGCCGCTCCTTCTACCGTCCCCGCGTGCCCGGCATCCAGTGGGCGCGCGGCGGAGTCGGCAACGCCACCTTCGCCGGACCGCGTTTGGCCGACGTGCTCCGCCACGCCGGGGTGAAAGCCACGGGCAAGCACGTGGCCTTCAACGGCCTCGACGAGCCGCCCGGCAAGGTGCCGGACTTCATCCGCAGCATCCCCATCGAAAAGGCCATGGACCCGGACACGCTGCTGGCCACGACGATGAACGGCGCGCCGCTCAAGATCGAGCACGGCTTCCCGGTCCGCATGGTGGTGCCCGGCTGGCTGGGTGCGGCCTCGGTGAAGTGGCTCGTGGAAGTCAAAGTGATCGAGCGCGAGTTCGACGGCAACTTCATGAAGCCGGGGTACCGCTTCCCCACACGCCCCGTGCCGCCGGGCGGCGAGATCAGCCCGGACGAGACGTCCACGATCAAGGGACTTCCGGTGAAATCCATCATCGCGCGGCCGGTCGAAGGCGCGTATCTAAAAGCGGGGCCCATCCGCATCACCGGCGCGGCCTGGGCCGGCGAGCAGGAAGTGACACGCGTGGAGGTCTCGACCGATCAGGGCAGGGCCTGGAAGCCGGCGGAACTCGGCCGCGAGAAGGCCAAATACGCCTGGCGCCTGTGGGAGTACAACTGGAAACCACCGGCTCCAGGCACCTACGTCATCATGTCACGGGCTACCGACAGCGCCGGGCGGGCGCAGCCATCCGAACCAGCGTGGAATCCCTCCGGATACCTCTGGAACGTCATCGACAAGGTGCGCATCCATGTGGAAGCATGATCGAGTCGCGCTTGCCCTGTGCGGCGGCCTGTATGGGATCTTGCTGCTCGGCCTGATGCCTGCAGGGCTTACGCCTCTAGAAGCCGAACAAACGCCGAAGCCAGGCCTGCCGTCCGGGCCGATGAAAGAAAGGGCGGACAAGGCCTGCCTGGCTTGCCATGACGTCGCCATCATTGTGCAGGAGCAGCTCGAGCGTCGAGTGTGGACCAAGGAAGTGGACAAGATGATTCGCTGGGGCGCCCCGGTTGCGCCCGAAGACCGCGATACGCTGATTGATTACTTCGCGCAACACTTCGCCCCGCGCGAGGACTCAGCGGAGGCGACTCTGCCCGACAGCCCGGGGGTGGACAAAGTACGCGTGGCCTGTCTAGCCTGCCATGGCGCGGATTACATTGTGGGAAATCAGCTCAACCGCCAGAGTTGGACGCGCCTCGTGGACAAGATGGTGAGCTGGGGCGCCGAAGTATCTGCCAAAGACCGCGAGGCCATCATCGATTACCTCGTGATGCATTCCTCGCCTCCGGCCAAGGACGCCAAGAAAAAGGAGAAGCAAGAATGAGAACACCGACCTGGAAGCGTCCTTTGCTCCTGTTCACGATGCTAGCGATCGCAGCGGGCGCCGTGGGTGCGGTGCCCCGAAGGATGCAGTCTCAGGGCGGGCCAGTGCGAATCGGAGTCGGGGGGAAGGTGCTTCTGGAGAATGATCGGGTCAAGGTAGTTGAAGGCGGCATTGCCGCTGGGGAGGCCGCCGGGGTGCACCGGCATAACCTGGCTACCGTGGTCGTTGTCCTCGAGGGCGCAACCATCAAAGAGACGCTTCCCACCGGCGGCACGGCGACCTTCGACCGTAAGCCCGGCGACGTCATCTGGCGGGATGCCGGGCTGCAGCACGATGAGTTTAACCTGGGCCGGACGCGGCTGCGCGTCATTGCCGTGCAACTGAAGTAGCGCCAGCAGGAAACCCCGCCGGCGGCTGGCGGCTCAGGTATAATCGTGCGACTTGTGAGGTAGCGGATGGCGACATCGAAAGCTGTAGCGAAACTGCTGGCCGACCGCGTCATCGGGGGCGAGGGTTTGCTTTGGGACGCGGCGCGGGTGGCCGCAGCCAATCTCCTGCTGGTCCTCTGCGCCTGGATCGCACTGCCGCTGCCCTGGACGCCCGTGCCCGTGACCGGGCAGACGTTTGGGGTCCTGCTGGTAGCCGTGCTGCTGGGTTCGCGGCGCGGCGCGCTGGTGCTGGGTCTCTACCTGCTCGAGGGAATCATCGGCCTGCCGGTTTTTCAGCCGTTTGGTTTGCCGGGAGCGGCGCGGCTGGCCGGGCCGACCGCGGGCTACCTGCTTGCGTATCCTGCTGCGGCCTTCATCACCGGATGGATCGTCGAGCATCCCGCGCACCTAGAAGAGGAGCGGCAAGCGGGCTCCACGAAGGCTCGCCCGCTTGTTTCCTTGGAGCGGTTGAGCGGCGCTCTGTTGGCCGGTGAAGCGGTCATCTTCGCAGGCGGTTGCGCGGGGCTGGCACTGGCATTCCGGATGAGTTGGTCCGCAGCGCTGGCGGCAGGCGCGACTCCGTTTCTTCCCGGTGAGCTAATCAAGATGGCGCTGGTAGTCTTTGCAGTGAGCGGCGTGGAGCGCGCCAGCCGCTAACGCGCGTCAAGACGAGAGCGAGGCCGCGTGCCCGGCTATTGAGTTTCGATTGTAATTTTGGCCGCAATCATGCCGACCCGAGCAGCCCCGCAGTTCAACAACCCGGAACAGGCTGTGCGCGAAGCGAATCGGCTGTTCTACCAGGCGTTCGCCGCGCTCGATCTCGGGCAGATGGACACCATCTGGGCACACGAAGACTGGGTCGAGTGCGTGCATCCCGGCTGGGACCTCCTGCTGGGTTGGGAGGAAGTGCGGGAAAGCTGGGCGCGGATTTTCGCCAGCACGCAGAGGATTAAAGTAGAGATCAGCTCGGTGTGGGTGCGCGTCGAGGGCGATGTAGCCTGGGTGGCCTGCACCGAGCACGTCACCAGCACCTTCGAGCGCGGTTTCGATCAAGCCCTGGTGCAGGCAACCAACATCTTCGTGCGGTGCAGCGCTGCGGCCCCAGACACGCCCGGAGCGGGCCCTTCGGCGCGCGGGGGTCACGCTCCGGTTTCCCGCTGGCAGATCGTGGCGCGCCACGCCTCGCCACTTCCCACCACGCCGGCGCCGACGCTGCAATAGGCTTCCTCGCGGCACCGCCTCATCCGCGTCGGCGGAGCTGGTGACGCAGGAAAAATGGCGCTAACATGCTCGCCTCAAAATGAGGGTCCAGGTTCTGCAAAGAATCTCCTTTGTCATCTTCATTTCGGCGCTGCTGGCCGCGAGCTGTGCTGCCCAGGTGCAACCGGGCGAGGGCTCGTCGAGCTCCCGCGACGCGGAACGCCATCAGGCTTCTGAGCAAAGCCTGGCGCCGCTGCCCGTCTTCGAGTTCCACAGCGGTTTCTGGATCAACCTGCATCACTTTCTCTACCAGCAGGCGCGCCTCCGCAACTCTTCCGCGCCGGCGGGCACCGGCGCCGACCCCACGGGACAGAGCGAGAGCAGCGCGCGGGCGGCCGCCGCAGCGCAGGTTCTTACCAGCGCTCTGACCGGAGATGAGCAACGCGCCTGGACCGCGGCGCTGGACTACTACGCCGAAGATCTCGCGGCCCGCGACCTGCTGGTCAACGGCGACATGGTGAACATCAAGAACCGCCTGGCGGAGATGGAAACCTGTGCGGACCTTTCCGGGCGCAGCGCGGGCGTGTGTGCTTCGGGCTTGCGGCGTGAACTCATCGCCGCGCTGGAGCGCGCTGCGCCCGTTTATCGCGCGCGCTGGTGGGACGAGCATGACCGCACCAATCGCTCCTGGATTGCCGGCGTGGCGCCGCTGGTGCGGCAGATGGGCGGCGGGCTAGCACAGCGGCTCTCGGCCGTTTATCAAGCGGACTGGCCCACCGGGCGTCTGCGGGTGGACGTGGTCTTCTACGGCGGGCCCTTCGGCGCCTACACCACGCTCGACCCGGTGCACCTAACCATCTCCAGTTCGGATCCGCGCAACCAGGGGGTCGCGGCGCTCGAAGTCCTTTTTCACGAAGCCTCGCATGCGTTGGCCCGAGCCGTGCGCGACGCCATCGTGCGCGAATGCCGCCAGCGCGGCAAGCCCATCCCCCGCGACCTCTGGCATGCACTACTGTTCTACACGACCGGCGAGATCGTCAAGCGCGCCCTGCAAAACGAAAAGGCTGTGTCGCAGCCCGCGGGGACACGCCCCGACACCTACACGCCCTATGCGTACCGCTACGGGCTCTATGCGCGCGGCTGGAGCAACTATCAGCGCCTCCTCGAACGCCACTGGCAACCCTATCTCGACGGCAAAGTCGAGTTTGAGACCGCCTTGGCCCGCCTAGTCTCCGCTCTCTGAACGATGCGCCACAGGTGCGCCGGGCTGGTTTCGCCGGCTGGATTCTGACGCGCGGTGGAGTTCCGGCACAGGGCTTGGCCCAGCCGCCAGAGCAAATCTGCGCCCGCGCACTGACGGCGAAGCGCTCTCACGTGCTGCTTCTAGAGCTGTACTGGCGCGAGGGCGCTCGCATCTGCGTCCCGAGAGCTGTCCGCGGACGAAGTTACTCTTACGTGGCCTCGCGCCTCCCGAATTGTCGGAAGCAATCGAGTGTGCTAATCTCTTGCGCTTGAGAGGATACGGTCTTCGGTCAAACGCTCCGCGCCGCGTCGCGGAAGTCTCCCCTTGAAGGTTTCCGGCTGGGGAAGCCCCTCAGGGCAGGCAAGTATCCAGAAGCGTAAGGCCGTCGCCTTGCGTTTCACCCTACGGGTCGGAACGGAAGCCCTTCAGTTTTGGGTCGAGCGATGACACTCAAACAGGCCACCACCAAGGTCATGGAAATCAAGCTGGCGCATTCGCCCGATGCCGACGATGCCTTCATGTTCTACGCGCTGGCTACGCACAAGGTGCGCACGCCGGGGCTGAAGTTCACCCACGTGCTGGCCGATATCGAAACGCTGAACCAGGCCGCGGCCGGGGAGCTCTACGACGTCACTGCGCTCAGCTTCTCGGCCTACGCCTACCTGCGCGAGAAATACGTGCTGGTGGACTGCGGCGCGAGTTTCGGCGAGGGCTACGGCCCCATCGTCGTCGCTTCGCACCCGCTGCGACGCGGAGAACTGGCCGGGCGCCGCGTGGCTGTGCCGGGCCTTCGCACGACCGCGCACCTGACGCTGAAACTTCTCGAGCCGCGCTTCGAGCCGGTGCCCATGGCCTTCGACGAAATCCTCGACGCCGTGCGCAACGAGTCAGTGGATGCCGGCCTGCTCATCCACGAAGGACAACTGCTGTTCCCGCAGGCCGGGCTGCACCGCGTCGTGGACTTGGGCCAGTGGTGGCTCGAGCAAACCGGGCTACCGCTGCCGCTCGGAGGCAACGCCGTGCGCCGCACGCTGGGCCTGGAAGTGGGACGCCAGATTGCGCGCGCCATCCGCGAGAGCGTGTCCTATGCGCTCGAGCACCGCGACGCCGCACTGAACTACGCCATGCAGTTCGCCCGCGACATGGACGTGGAGCTGGCCGACAAGTTCGTGGGCATGTACGTCAACCGCTGGACGCTGAGCTACGGCGAGCGCGGCCGGCAAGCCGTGCGCGAGCTGCTGTCCCGCGGCGTCGCGGCCGGCTTGATCCCCGGCCCCGCCGAGGTAGATTTCCTAAGCGAGGAAGGAGAGTGACCAACCTTCACGACGTTGATGCGGTCTGACGTTCCCATTTGCACGCTCTGCCGCCGCATCCTTGCCCACCCGCCCGGCGGGGCCACTTCTGCCGGAGTTGCACCTCGCTTGCTGGCCGCTCGACCCGCCGCTCTATGAGACACCTCACCCAACAGGGCCATGCCCTCCGCGAACTGCTCCGGGAGCGCGTCCTCGTTCTCGACGGCGCCATGGGCACGATGATCCAGCAACTCAACCTTTCTGCGGTCGATTTCGGCGGCACCCATCTGGAAGGCTGCAACGAACACTTGGTGTTCAGCAAACCCGAGGCCGTTCTTGCGATCCATCGCAAGTATCTCGAGGCCGGCTCGGACATCATTGAAACCAACACCTTCGGCGGAAGCCCGATCGTGCTCGCCGAATATCAACTCCAGGATCGCGCCTTCGAACTCAACCGCACGGCCGCGCAGCTCGCGCGCCGCGCTGCGGACGAATTCTCCACACCCTCGAAGCCCCGGTTCGTGGCCGGATCAATGGGGCCCACGACCAAAGCCATCACCGTCACCGGCGGCGTCACCTTCGCACAGCTCCGCGACGCCTACTATGAACAGGCGCGCGGCTTAATTGACGGGGGCGTGGATGTGCTGCTGCTCGAAACTTGCCAGGACACCCGCAACATCAAGGCCGGCGTCCTGGCCATTCAGAAACTCTGCCGCGAGATCAGACAACAAATCCCGTTGATGATCTCCGTAACCATCGAGCCCATGGGCGCCATGCTTGCCGGGCAGGGCGTCGAAGCGCTCTGGGCTTCGCTCGACCACCTCGACCTGATCTCGCTGGGCCTGAACTGCGCCACCGGCCCGGAGTTTATGACCGACCACATCCGGACGCTGCAGTCGCTGACCAGCCGGTGCGTCTCCTGCTATCCCAACGCGGGCCTGCCCAATGAGGAAGGCCGTTACCGGGAGACGCCGACCTCGCTCGCCGAGCAGCTCGAACGCTTCGTGAATCACGGCTGGCTGAACCTGGTCGGCGGATGCTGCGGCACGACCGAGCAGCACATCCGCGCCATCGCACAGATGGCGCAGGGCAAAGCACCCCGGCGTCCGCCGGAGCCCAACCGCCGCGCCGTGTACTCGGGTATCGAAGCGATCGAGGCTGAAGAAAGCACGCGGCCGCTGCTGGTCGGCGAGCGCACCAACGTGATCGGCTCACGTTTGTTTAAGGAGCTGGTCGCCACCGAAAAATGGGAGGAGGCCAGCGAGATCGCGCGGCGGCAGGTCAAGAGCGGCGCGCACATCGTGGACGCCTGCCTGCAAAGCACCGAGCGGGATGAGCTGAAGGACATTCCGCCGTTCTACGAGAAGCTCATCCGCAAGATCAAAGTTCCCCTGATGATCGATACCACCGATCCCCGGGCGCTCGAGCTTGCTCTCACCTACAGCCAGGGCAAGAGCATCATCAACTCCATCAATCTCGAGGACGGCGAGGAAAAGTTGGAGAGCGTCTGCCCGCTGGCGCGCTCCTACGGAGCCGCCGTCATCGTCGGCTGCATTGACGAAGACCCGGTCCAGGCCCAGGCGTTTACCCGGGAACGAAAGCTGGCCATCGCGCAGCGCTCTTACCAGCTTCTCACCGAAAAGTACGGCATCCCGCCGCAGGACATCATCTTCGACCCTCTGGTCTTTCCCTGCGCCACCGGCGATGAAAACTACATTGGCGGCGCGGTGGAAACCATTGAAGGCATCCGCTGCATCAAGCAGCACATCCCGCACGTGCGGACCTTGCTGGGGATTTCCAACGTCTCCTTCGGCCTGCCGCCGGGCGCCCGCGAGGTAATCAACTCCGTCTTCCTCTATTACTGCACCAAAGCCGGGCTGGACCTGGCCATCGTCAACGCGGAACGCATCGAGCGCTTCCCTTCGATCCCCGAACAGGAGCGCAAGCTCGCCGAAAACCTGCTCTTCAACCACGTGCCCGCAGGCGTGCCCGACGACCACCCCCGGGCCGCGCTTCTTCGCGGCGCCCCGGCCGACTGGCGCGCGCAATCGCGCGAGCAGAAGATCGCCATCAACCAGTTCCACATCGCCACCATCTCCGATCATTTTCGCTCGGCGAAACGCCGACAGAAAACACGCCCGGCGGACCTTCCGCTCGACCAGCGCCTGGCGAACTACATCCTGGAAGGCACGCGCGACGGCCTGATCGAGGACCTCAACCACAAGCTTGCCGAGGACGCGGCACCGCTCGACATCATCAACGGTCCGCTGATGGACGGCATGGCGGAAGTGGGCCGGCTCTTCAACGCCAATGAGCTGATCGTCGCCGAAGTGCTGCAATCCGCGGAGGCCATGAAGGCCGCCGTCAGCCATCTCGAACAATTCATGGAAAAAGCCGACATCCAGAAACGCGCCCGGGTCATTCTGGCTACGGTCAAAGGTGACGTCCATGACATCGGGAAAAACCTGGTCGAGATCATCCTGAAGAACAACGGCTATGAGGTGATCAACCTGGGCATCAAAGTGCCGCCCGAAGAACTGATCCGCGCCTACCAGGAGCACCAGCCCGACGCCATCGGCCTTTCCGGGCTGCTGGTGAAGAGCGCCCAGCAGATGGTCACCACCGCTTCCGACCTGCGTGAAGCCGGGATTGGTGTTCCGCTGCTGGTCGGCGGCGCGGCGCTGTCCGAAAAATTCACCAAGCTGAAGATCGCGCCGCGCTACGGGACCGCAGTCTGCTATGCGAAGGACGCGATGACCGGGCTGCACCTGATGAACCAGCTCAGCGACCCCGCGCACAGGGAGGCGGTGCTGAAGGAGCACACCTTCGCCGGGGACGACACGGTTCAGCCGGCCGCGGCGGCAGCGTCGCCGGGCGCCTCGGAGGAACGCTCTCCGCGCGTCCGCGTGGACATTGCGATCCCCCGCGCCCCGTACCTCGACCGCAAAGTGCGCTCCGTTCCTGCCCTCGACGAAATCTGGAGTTACATGAACCCCTACATGCTCTATGGCCGGCACCTGGGTTTCAAAGGCCACTTCGAGAAGGCGCTCGCCGGGCGAGATCCCCGTGCCCTCGAACTCTTCCACGACATGGAGGAACTCAAGCGAGAGGCAGCCGAGTTCATGAAAGTCCGGGCGGTCTGGCAGTTGTTCGAGGCGGAACGTGCAGGCAATTCCATACACCTTTTCGCACCAGGAGAAAGTTCGCCGCTCCACACTTTCCATTTCCAGCGACAGCGCTCGCCGCAGGGGCTCTGCTTGAGCGACTACGTCTTGCCGCCCGACGCCGGGCAGCGAGATCAACTCGTGCTCTTCGTGGTGACCGCGGGGGAAGGCATCCGCAAGAGAGCGGAGGAGGCCAAAGCCGCCGGCTACTACTTCAAGTCCCACGGCCTGCAGGCTCTGGCCATCGAGACGGCTGAAGCCTGCGCTGAGTGGCTCCACCGCCGCATCCGCGAAGACTGGGGTTTTCCTGACCCGGCCGGAATGACCATGCCGGAGCGCTTCACCTCACGCTATCGCGGCAAGCGCTACAGCTTCGGCTATCCTGCCTGCCCCAATCTCGACGACCAGGCAGGCATCTGGAAGCTGCTGCGCCCCGAGGAAATCGGTGTCCAGCTCACCGAGGGCATGATGATGGACCCGGAAGCGAGCGTCAGCGCTCTCGTCTTCCACCATCCGGACTGCACCTATTTCTCGGTCGGCGACGCGGCCGACGCCTGATCCGCTTCGCCACGGCCGTTCCTTCCCGCGCTTCGAGCCCCAGCCGGCCTTGCCTTGACGCACTCCGGGGATTCGCATAGAGTGAATATTTTCTGATGCGTCCTCGATTCCCAACTCTCGCCGCTGCTTTCTGCACGTTTTCCCTGCTGGTGCTGGGCGCTGCGTCGCCGGCCCGGGCGCAGGGCGGGGCGATTCAGACCGACGTCAAAGCGGGCGAGGTGGCCCGGCCTGAATGGCCTGCGCAAGCCCTGCGCGCGCCCAAGGCCATGGTGGTGAGCGACGAAGCGCTGGCCTCGGAAGCCGGCATCGAAATCCTGAAGCGCGGCGGCAACGCGGTGGACGCAGCGGTTGCCGTCGCATTCGCCCTCGCTGTCGTGCACCCCTCGGCGGGCAATCTGGGCGGCGGCGGATTCATGCTCGTGCGCCTGGCCGACGGCCGCACGGGTTTCGTGGACTACCGCGAAACTGCGCCCGCCCGCGCCTCGCGCGACATATATATTCGCCCCGATGGCACGCTCGACTCCGCCGCGGCGACAATCGGCTATCGCTCGGTGGCCATTCCAGGCACCGTAGCGGGACTCGATCTCGCCCTGCGTACTTACGGCACGAGGAAATGGGCCGAAGTCATGGCGCCGGCGATCCGGCTGGCCGAAGAGGGTTTTCCGGTCAGCGAAAAATTGGCCGCATCGCTGCGCGCGGCCCGACCGCAGCTCGAGCGCTTCTCCACCAGCCGCAGAATTTTTCTGAAGGACGGCGCGCTCTACGCGCCTGGCGACATCTTTCGCCAGCCCGAGCTGGCCGCCACCCTGCGGCGCATTGCGCGCAGCGGCGCCGCGGAGTTCTATCGCGGCGAAACTGCGCGGCAACTCGCTGAGGAAATGGCGCGCATGGGAGGCTTGATCACGCGCGAGGATCTGGCTGGCTACCGGGCAAAGATTCGCGAGCCCTTGCGCGCGATGTACAAGATCGCCGGCGATGAGTGGGAAATCATCTCCAGCCCTCCGCCCAGTTCCGGGGGCGTGGCCCTCATCGAGGCGCTGAACATTCTGTCCGAGGTCGAGCTGAAATCCGCCGACGACCCGCAGGCCATCCACTGGGTAGCGGAAACCCTGCGCCGCGTCTTCGCCGACCGCGCCGCGTACCTGGCCGACCCGGATTTCGCCCATGTCCCCGTCCGCGGGCTGACCGACCCGCGCTACGCGGCAAAATTGCGCGGGGCCATTGATCCACAACGGGCCTCGTCAAGCAGTGTGGTCCGCGCGGGCGATCCCGGCGCGTTCGAGGGCCAAACGCGCTCGGGCGTCGCAGACAGCGGTTCGACGCCCGCCAGGGCACTGCTGTTTCCCCGAGCGAGCGCGCGGGATGCCGCGCCCCCACACGAGGGAGCGCACACGACCCACTTCTCGATCGTGGACGCGGCGGGCAATGCGGTGGCCAACACCTATACGCTCAACGAGAGCTATGGCTCGCACGTCACCGTGGCCAGCGGCTTCCTGCTGAACGACACCATGGACGATTTCACCACGCAGCTTGGCGTTCCCAACAAACTCTTCGGGTTGGTGCAATCCGAAGCCAACGCCATCGCGCCGGGCAAACGCCCGCTGAGCTCGATGACGCCGACGCTAGTGCTGCGCAACGGCCGGTTGAGTTTCCTGACCGGCTCGCCCGGCGGCCCGCGCATCATCTCCGCGACCCTGCTGAGCGTGCTGCGCTGGATGCGCTTCGGCCCGCTCGACGCTGCGGGCGCGCAGGCAGCCGTCAATGCGCCGCGCTTTCACCACCAGTGGCTGCCCGACACGCTGTGGGTCGAAGAGACTTTTCCTGCCGCGGCGGGGCAGGAACTGGCCGCCCGCGGCCACAAGGTCCAGCCACGCTCGTGGATCGGCCAGGTGGAGGCGATCGGCATCGACGCACAGACCGGCGAGCGGCTGGGCGCGGCCGACCCGCGGCGGCAGGGCGCTGCGGCCGGGTACTAAGGAAGCCTATGAAACGCGTGCTCTCCACCTATCTGTTTGTCAAGCGCAAGCTGACTTCGGCTATGCTGGCGGACATCGCGCACGCCGGCATTCCGGCCATCGAGCTGTTCTGCTCGCGCGCGCATTTCGACTACCGCGCGCCACAGGAGGTGCGCGAGCTGGCCGACTGGCTGGCCGGGCACAACCTGACGCTGCACTCGGTCCACGCGCCCACCGACCGCGAATCGAGCGCAGCGCGCGAAAGCGGCGTGCCGCTTTCGATTTCGGACACCGAGCGGGGGCGCCGGCAGGAAGCGGTGGACGAGATCAAACGTGTGCTGGACCTGGCCGAGGTGATCCCCTTCCCATTCTTGGTGCAGCACATCGCCTCGGTGCGCGAGCCGATGGACCCGCGCAAATGGGACGCCGCTTTCAGTTCGCTCGAGCACCTGATGCTGTTTGCCAAGCAGCGCAAGGTGACCATCGCGCTCGAGAACACGCCCAGCGAGATGGCCTCTCCCGCCAACCTGCGGCAGTTCATCCACGAGACGCGGCTGCAGCACCTGCGGCTGTGCTTTGACACCGGCCATGCGCATATGGAAGACGGCGTGGCGGCCAGCTTTGAAACGATGCGCGAGCTGGTGGTCACCACGCACGTCCACGACAACCGCGGCGAAAAGGACGAGCACCTGCTCCCCTACGAAGGCACGATCGATTGGAAGGCCGCGCTCAAGGCGCTTGGCGGCAGCCTTCCCCGCGTGCTGGAACTAAAAGACACGGCCACGCCGGGGCGCACGATCGAACAGGTCGCGGCGGTGTTTGAAAAGCTGGGACAGGCACCGCGAGCGAAAGCCTAGGAGCGCGTCGAGGATTCATGGCCAAAGAGAAACCTGCGGAAACACCCGTGGTGACCATCGAGCAGGTCGGGAAGCACGAAGGCGCGGAGGTCGTCCTCCGCGGCTGGCTCTACAACCTGCGGGAAGCGGGCAAGTTGCTTTTCCCCATCTTCCGCGACGGTACGGGCGTGATCCAGGGCGTGGTGTCGCAGAAAGAGCAGCCGGGCGTCTTTGAATCGCTGCGCGGGCTGACCCAGGAGTCCAGCGTGATCGTCACCGGCCGCATCCGCGCCGAACACCGCGCGCCGGGCGGTTACGAAATCAGCGTGACCGCGCTCGAAATCGTCCAGCGCGTGCCGGAGAGCGACCCTTATCCCATCCAACTGAAAGAGCACGGCGTGGATTTCCTGCTCGACCGACGGCACCTATGGATCCGCACTCCGCGGCAGGCGGCCGTTTTGCGACTACGCGACGAAGCCATCCGCGCCGCGCGCGAATACATGAACAGCCAGGGGTACACGCTGACCGACGCACCGATTTTCACCCCCGCGGCCTGCGAGGGCACCACCACGCTCTTTGAGGTGCAATACATCGACGACGAGAAGGCCTACCTGACGCAGTCTGGGCAGCTCTACGTCGAAGCGACGGCCATGGCGCTGGGCAAGGTCTATTGCTTCGGGCCGACGTTTCGCGCGGAAAAATCCAAGACGCGCCGCCACCTGACCGAGTTCTGGATGCTGGAGCCTGAAGCGGCCTACGCCAACCTGGACGACATGATGGCGCTCGGCGAAGGGCTGGTGAGCCACATCGTGCAGTCCGCGGTCAAGAATCGCGCGCGCGAGCTCGAGACGCTCAAGCGCGACACCGCAAAGCTCACCGCTGTCAAGCCGCCTTTTCCGCGTATCACCTACGACGAGGCCATCGAGATCCTGCAGAAGCGCGGCAACCCCGCCAAGTGGGGCGACGACTTCGGCGGCGATGAGGAGACCATTCTCTCCAGCCAGTTCGACCGGCCGCTGATTGTCCATCGCTATCCCGCCGCCATCAAGGCCTTCTACATGCAGCCCGATCCGCAGCGGCCCGAGCTGGCGCTGGGCTTCGACATGCTCGCCTCGGAGGGTTACGGTGAGATCATCGGTGGCGGCGAGCGCATCTCCAGCTACGACCTGCTGGTGCAGCGCCTGCGCGAGAACCACCTGCCCGAGGAGGCCTTCCAGTGGTATCTGGACTTGCGGCGTTACGGCAGCGTGCCGCATGCGGGCTTCGGCCTGGGGCTCGAGCGCACCGTGGCGTGGGTTTGCGGGACTGAGCACATCCGGGAAGTCATCCCCTTCCCACGTATGATTTATCGCGTTTATCCTTAGAGTCCCTCCGCTGCGCCTTGAGTCGGGAAGAGCGCCGGGACCGCGTCTCTGACGATGCCGCAAAAGGTTCGCATTATCGGTGTGCCGATGGACCTGGGCCAGAGCCGCCGCGGGGTGGACATGGGCCCTTCGGCGCTGCGCGTGGCCGGGCTCCTGACGCGCCTGAAGCAGTTGGGCCACCAGGTGGAAGACATCGGCAACGTCTCCGTCAAGCAGCCGGAAGAGCTGCACTACGGGGAAAAGCGCGCCAAATATCTGAACGAGATCGCGGAGACCTGCCGCGGCCTGGCGGAGATGGTCGAGCGCACCTTGCAGGAAGGTTTCCTGCCCATTGTGCTGGGCGGCGACCACTCGCTTGCCGTGGGTTCGATGACCGGCGTGGCCAGCCATTTTCGCAAGCAATCGAAGCGCATCGGTTACCTCTGGCTCGACGCCCACGGAGACATGAATACGCCCGACAGCTCGCCTTCGGGCAACGTGCATGGCATGCCGCTGGCCTCCATCATGGGCTACGGCGCGCCCGAGCTGGTCGAACTGTTCGACTTTAAACCCAAGGTCGAGCCGCGCAACGTCGCCCTGGTCGGGGTGCGCGAACTCGACGCCAAGGAACGCAAGCTGGTCAAGGAGTCCGGCGTGCACGTCTTCACCATGCGCGACATTGACGAACGCGGCATGCGCGAGGTAATGAGCGAGGCCATCAAGTTCACCTCCGACGATGCCGACGGCGTGGCCGTCAGCCTGGACATGGACTTCGTCGACCCCACCGACGCCCCCGGCGTGGGCACCCCGGTGCGCGGCGGAGTGACTTACCGCGAGGCGCATCTGGCCATGGAGATGATCGCCGACAGCGAGGCGATGGTGTCGCTCGAAGTGGTGGAGATCAATCCGGTGATCGACCTCCACAACAAGACGGCCCTGCTGGGCGTGGAGATGGTCCTCTCCGCGCTCGGCAAGAAGATTCTGTAGCTTTTGCAGTTGGTTCATGAGTTGTCAGTTGTCAGTTGTCAGTTATCAGTGCCGGGATTCAGCGTAACTCGGTAGCGTCCCGCCAAGTCGGGCCGCTACAGCGCGGCGCGTTGGGGCTGTGTAATGGCGCCCTTCAGGGCGCCACCTGTGCAAGGGTGCCGCGCCAGTGGCCGTGGCGGGCTAAAGCTCGCCGCTACACAAACGGGAAGGCCGGCGGTACCAGACGAATTTTGTATACTGGGTGTTGAGGCCATGATCACAGACGAAAAACGGTTGCGTGTGGGAGTACTCTTCGGCGGGCGCTCGGGCGAGCACGAGGTTTCGCTGGCCTCAGCCGCTTCGGTGATTCGCGAGCTCGACCCTGAAAAATACGAGGCCGTGCCGATCGGCATCACCAAAGACGGCCGCTGGCTGGCAGGGGCCGGCGCGCAGAAGATGTTGCCCGAGGTGCTGAGGTCCGGCCAGAGCGTCGTCCTGCCCGCCGATCCCAACGTGGCCGCGTTGCTGCCACTCGAGGGAAACCGCGCCGGAGCGCTACGCGTGGACGTGATCTTCCCCGTGCTGCATGGCACCTTCGGCGAAGACGGCACGGTACAGGGGCTGCTGGACCTGGCGGGCTTGCCCTACGTCGGCGCGGGCGTGCTGGGCTCGGCGGTGGGCATGGACAAGGACATCCAGAAGCGGCTCTACAAACAGGCCGGAATTCCGGTGGCCGATTTTCTTGCCATCCCGCGCGCCGATTGGGAAAAGTCGCGCGAAAAGGTCCTGCGCGCGATCACGAAGAAATTCCGCTTTCCGCTGTTCGTCAAACCCGCCACGCTGGGCTCTTCAGTGGGCATGACCAAGGTGCGCAGTCGCGGCGAACTGCCCGCAGCACTCGATTTGGCCGCCGAGTTCGCGCTGAAACTGATCGTCGAGCGCGCCGTAGCGGGACGCGAGATCGAGGTCTCCGTGCTGGGCAACGAAAACCCCAGGGCCTCGGTGCCCGGCGAGATCGTGCCGCACCGCGAGTTCTACGACTACGCCGCCAAGTACCTCGAGGAGGGCACCCTCCTGATCATCCCCGCGGCGCTCAAGCCCGCGCAGATCCGCCGCTTCCAGGACTACGCCGTGCGCGGCTTCCGCGCCATCGAGTGCACCGGCATGGCCCGCGTGGACTTTTTCCTCGAGCGCCGCACCGGCCACATCTACCTGAACGAGATCAACACCATCCCCGGCTTCACCTCCATCAGCATGTATCCCAAGCTGTGGGAGGCCAGCGGCATTCCCTACCGCGAACTGATCAGCCGCCTGATCGATCTGGCGCTCGAGCTGCACCGCGAAAAGGCGCGCACGAAGTATTCCATCGAACTGCCGCCCGGCGCCGGCGGCGCCCTCGAAGGCTAGCCAAGACCTCCGCGCGTCCCATTCCCCGGTTGACTTTGCCGCGCCGGCACGCCATTCTTAAATTTCTGGGACGCGGAGCCTGCTGGCTGGCCTCGAGGAAACGATGACCATCTCCCGCTTTTTCGCCTTCATTGGTGTGGTCTTCCTCATTGCGCTGGTCGTCTATCTCGCCAGCACGCCGCGCACCAGGGAGATCGAGCTGACCGGCGTGGTCACCGGACCCGAGGTGATGGTCAGCCCGAAGATCGCCGGGCGCATCGAACGCCTGCTCGTGGACGAGGGCTCCGAAGTGAAGCTGGGCCAGTTGATCGCGCAGCTCGACAGCGCCGAGCTCGCCGCGCAGCGCGACTTCTACGCCGCCAACATCCGCAGCCTCGAAGCCCGGGTCGGCCAGGTCCAGCACACATGGGGCTGGACCAACGAACAGACCGAAGCCGCGCTCAACCGCGCCATGGCGACGCTGACCGCCGCCAAGGCGCAGCTCGAAGAGGCTCGCGCCGATCTCTGGCGCAACGAGGTGGACTACAAGCGCACGGTTGGCCTGTTTGAGAGCGGCGTGGCTTCGGCGCAGGACCGCGACCGCGCCGACGCCGCCCTGCGCGCGGTCCAGGCCAAGGTGAAATCGCTCGAGGACCAGGTGAAGGCGCAGGAGGCCGAAGTGGCCGTGGCGCGCGCCAACCGCAAACAGCTCGATGTCCAACAGAGCGACCTGGCCTCGACACGCGCGCAGCTCGAGCAGGCTCGCGCTGCCAAGGCCGAAGCGGAGACGCGCCTCGGCTACACGCAGATCTACGCGCCGCTGGGCGGGATCGTTTCGGTGCGCGTGACGCGGCAGGGCGAGGTAGTGCAGGCGGGCGCGCCGATCGTCACGATCATCGACATTGACCACCTGTGGGTGCGCGCCGGTGTGGAGGAGACCTACGCCGACTCCATCCAGTTTGGCCAGAAGCTCAAGGTGCGCCTGCCGTCGGGCGAGCGGATCGAAGGCACGGTCTTTTTTAAGGGCGTGGAAAGCGACTTCGCCACCCAGCGCGACGTTAGCCGCACCAAGCGCGACGTCAAGACCTTCGCCATCAAGGTCGCCGTGCCGAACGAAGGCCGGCGACTGTTTGCCGGCATGACCGCCACGGTTCTGCTGCCGCCGCCGGCCAACAAGAAGAGTTGGCTGGCGCGCTGGAGCGGCGCGCCCCGCTGACGCTCGCCGCGCGCGGTTCGTAGCGCCGACATCTTGCCGGCGAATGTCGGCGCTGCCCGCGTGGGTGATAACCGCCGGCTGGAAGCCGGCGCTACGCGAGCCATCGCGCCCCGAAGTGTTGCGGCGGGGGGCTTGCGATGTCATTCCGAGCGCAGCGAGGAATCCGTCAGAGAGATCCCTCCCTACGTTCGGGATGACACCGAATCTCGCGTCGCACATCAGGCGGGGATGGACAAAGAACCATGAACGCCATTGAAGTCGAGCGCCTCACCAAGAAGTTCGGCGACCTGGTGGCCGTCAACCAGATCAGCTTCGACGTGCGCGAGGGCGAGGTCTTCGGGCTGCTCGGCCCCAACGGCGCCGGCAAGACCACGCTGATCCGCATGCTCACCACGCTCACGCCGCCCACCTCCGGCACGGCCCGCGTGGCCGGGCACGACATTGCCCGGGACGCCGAAGGCGTGCGCAACTCGATGGGCGTGATTCCCCAGGCGCTCACCTCCGATCCGGAACTCACCGCCGAGGAAAATCTTTCCATCCACGCCAAGCTCTACGGCGTGCCCGCCGGCGACCGGCCCGGGCTGATCCAACGGCTGCTGGTGGCGGTGGACCTGGAGGATTTCGCGCGCGAGCTGGTACGCAATTTTTCGGGCGGCATGCGGCGAAGACTGGAGATCGCGCGCGGCCTGGTGCATTCGCCAAAGATTCTTTTTCTCGATGAGCCGACGACGGGCCTCGACCCGGTCTCGCGCACCAACGTCTGGGAAATGATCACCAAGCTGAAAGAACAGGCCAACCTGACCATCCTGCTCACCACGCACTACATGGACGAGGCCGACAAGCTCTGCGAGCGCATCGCGATCGTGGACCACGGGAAACTGGTCGCGCTCGATACACCGACGAAGCTGAAAGACAGCATTCCGGGCACCGACGTCGTCGAGGCGGAGTTTAGCGGCGCGCCGGCGAATTGGCTCGACGAGTTGCGCGGCCTGGCGCAGGTAGCCGACGCCAGCCAGCGCGACGCTGTGGTGCACATGGCCTCGCACAATGGCCCGCTGACAGTGGGCGCGCTGATGGACCTGGCGCGCCAGCGGGGGGTGACGGTGAATAAAGTGACGGTGCAGAGCACGACGCTCGACGACGTCTTTCTGCATTACACGGGCCGGCAGTTGCGTGATGCCGCGCACGCCGGCCTGCAGTACGACGTCAGCCACCTCTACAAGTAGTGCTCGCGCCGCCCCGAGGTTCGTACAACGCTGGCGTCTCGCCGGCGCGACGCGGGCGCGGGCGCATCGAGCGACGGAGTACTGGGCATGAAGCTGTACCGCATCCTGGCCATCATCGAGCGCGACATGCGGAAGTTCTTCCGCAGCCCTGCATTGATGATCAGCGCCATGATTTTCCCGCTGATGCAGTTGATCGTGCTGGGCTACGCCTTCGGCGGGAAAATCCAGGGCGTCAAGGTCGCTCTGGTGGACGAGGACCGCTCGAGCGAATCGCGAGTGGTGCGCGAGCGGCTGGCCTCGCTGGCGTCTGGCCCGAAGACCTTCCGCACACTGGAGTACAGCTCGCTCGATAGCGCGGTCACCGATCTGCGCGCGGGGTTCGTCCGCGCCGTGGTGCACATCCCACATGACTACTCCCGCCGCGTGCTGCAGCGCAACCGGCCGCGCCTCGCCTTCATCGAAGACAACACGGACAACTTCATGACGCTGGGGCTGCTCGAGCGCATGCAGCAGTTGGTCGAGAGCCTGAACGCACCGGCGGTGAGCGCCGGGCTGCCGGCGATGGTGGATCTGCGGATCGTCGAGGTTTATCCCTACATCGAATACATCAAGTACCTGCTGGCGGGTTCAGTCTCCATGGCCATCTTCGTCGTGGCCATGATCGGCGGCGGGATCGTCTTCATTGACGATAAGGCGCGCGGGCTGCACGAGGGCTACCTGGTCACGCCGATCCACAAGGCCGAACTGATCCTGGGATTGAACTTCGCCGGCGCGCTCAAGGGTTTGATGGCCGGCATGACCATCACCATCATCGGCGGGATGATCGCCGGCATCGAGCGTCTCTGGGACCCGATGCGCCTCGTTTACCTCCTGGTGGTGATCGGCACGGCGTCGCTGGCCATGATCAGCTTCATGTTCCTGGTGATGGTGCGCGTGAACGACCCGCTGGTGCCCCGCGCCATTTTCGGTGTGCTCAACACGCTGCTGTTCTTCCCCTCCGGTGCGATCTACCCCACCGAAGGGTTTCCGTACTGGCTGAAATGGATTTCGGTTGTCGATCCGTTTACGTACGTGGTGCACGCGCTGAAGAATCTGCTACTGAAAAACACCGGGATAGAAGGCATTTACTTCGACGTGTTGGTTTTGCTAGGGTTCTCCGTGGCGCTGATCAGCGCGTGCATCGCCTTGTTCAAACGCCAGATCTAGCGACGCCGTGGCGCAGGCATCTCACCGGTAGGTTTCACCTGCACTGGCGCAGCAGAAAAACGCCAGCGGGACGCTGGCGGCACCGCAGATGTAACGCCGGCGTCTCGCCGGCGGAGCCCACTTTGCGCCGTGGCATGCAAAAACGCCAGCAGGATGCTGGCGCTACATAAATTCAAACGCTGGCCGAGGGGAGTCTCGGGTGGGACTGCTGGATTCGGGGAACGAAGAGCCGAAGTCGAAAATCCGCCGCTACATCATCACCGGCGTGGCCTTCGCCCTGCTGCTGACCTGGGGCGTGTGGCACTTGATGCGTTTCTATCCGGAAAAGCACGCCGCCGAACGCTTTTTCGACGCCGTGGTCGCCGGCGACTTGCAGCGCGCCTATCAGCTTTGGAAACCGTCAGGCAGCTACAAGTTTCAGGATTTCCTCGACGACTGGGGCCCCACGGGCTACTACGGCCCGGTGAAGAGCTACCACATCGAAAGTGTGCAGGCCCCGCCGCGCGGTGGCAGCGGGGTGATTGTCGTGGTCGAGATCAGCCCGTTTCAACCCTTCCCGGCCGACACGGACGCGGCCAAAAACCGCCGCACGAAAGAAGTGCGCATCTGGGTCGAAACCCAGGACAAATCCCTCAGCTTCCCGCCGTAACACGTGCCTGCCAGCCGTTGCTGGAGATATTGAGCACCCCAGGGGCACAGCTACATGAATCGGTGTTCGGGCACGGACAGCGGGAGGATTCAGTTGGCGTGCGCGGTGGCGGCCCTGGCCCGGCCCAGCAGTTGATCCAGCGCAGCGCCGTCTAGGTATTCTCCGCCCAGGATCGCCGCGGCGATTTTCTATGTGGTCCGGATGTCTTCGAGCGGATTCGCGTCGAGAAGCACCAGATCGGCGAATCTGCCCATCTCGACTGTGCCCTGCTGTTCGTGCTTGCCCAGGAAACGCACAGGTGGCAAGGTGCCCGCCTGGAGCGCCCCCATCGGCGTAAATCCCGCCTTAAGCAAGTAAGCCAGTTCCTGGTGCAAGCCGGAGTCGGGAGAAAGTATTGGAAAGAGAAGTTCAGGTGAGCTCGCTTACGGCGGCGAGCAGCTCCGCGGGCGAGACCGTTGCCGTGCCCAGCTTGCCGACGACGACCCCGGCAGCGGCGTTGGCGAGCACCGCCGCTGCGCGCAGCGACGCGCCGGCTGACGCCGCAAGCGCCAGCGTGGCCAGAACGGTGTCGCCCGCGCCGGTCACGTCGAACACCTGCCGGCCAGTGGCCTCGCGTGAAATGCCGGGCAGGCCCATGCGCGCGTAGCTGACCTCGAAACTTGTCGCCGGGATGTGAAACTGCCCGTGCGTGCCCTCCTCAAAAATGCTCATGCCTTTCTCGCCCAGCGTGATCACCGCTGCCGAGCAGCCGAAGCGCGCCAGCAGTTCGGGCCCGGCCTGCTCGATGGCCTGCTCATCGCTGAGCGAACTGCACTGGACAAAGAACGCCGCTTCCTGCCGGTTGCAGACGATGGCCCGTGCGCCGCGATAGGAAAACGGGCGCGAAGTTTTCGGCTTCACGAACGCGGGCACGTTCAGCTTGTGACACGCCTGGAGGACGCGCTCGGCCAGCGCCTCGGTGATCACGCCCTTGTCGTAGTCGGAGAGCACCAGCGCGTCGAGCGACCC
>JACQDH010000215.1 GCA_016201215.1 Acidobacteriota bacterium
CGGATGAACCTGCACTTCCGCATGGCGCACTGGCTGGTGATAATTAGTTTTCCCACCCTGGTGTACACGGGGTTTGCCTTGAAGTTCCCCGAATCGTGGTGGGCGCGGCCGCTGCTGCACTGGGAGGGCCGATTTGGTCTGCGCGGAACGGTTCACCGCACTGCCGCGGTGGTGCTGATGGCCTCGCTGGTCTATCACATCGTCCATCTCATTGTTTCGCGGCGCGACCGCGTCCTGCTGCGCTACATGCGGCCGGGCATCCAGGACCTCTCCGAGTTGCTGGCGGTTCTGCGTTACAACCTGGGGCTTTCCCACGAGCGCCCCACCTTCGGAAAAATCAACTACGCCGAAAAAGTCGAATACCTGGCCTTTATGTGGGGCACCGTGGTGATGACCTTGTCAGGCTTTCTGCTCTGGTTCAACAATTTCACGCTGCGCTACTTTCCCAAGTGGGTCTCCGACGCTGCCACGGCCATTCACTACTACGAAGCCATCCTCGCCTCGCTCTCCATTCTCCTCTGGCACTTCTACATCACCATCTTTGATCCCGACGTTTACCCCATGGACCGCTCCTGGCTGACCGGCAAAGTGCCCGCCGAGCACCTGCGCGTCTCCCGGCCGGTTTACTACCTCGAGCTTCTCCACGAGCAGGGTTCGCCCTCCGCCTCGCGGGGCAGCTCGGAGGGTGGGTCCGTTTCGCACGATCCCGCGCGCATTGCCGAAGGAGCTGCTTCGGAGCGCGGTGCTCGCAATGAGGGCACGGGCGATCCGGCAAGCGGGCGACCTTCCGGGAAAGCCGGCGAGGCGAAATCTTCTGTCCCACCGCTGAAACCGGACGAGCAAGGATAATCATCTGCTCCGGTTCAGAAACAACTGACCGGGCGCTTCCCCACACGCCAGCCGTTGAATTTCCCAGCAGGCGGTGTTGCCTTTTTTAACAGGGCGCGGCCGTCGTCAACTCCTTCACGCTGTAAGCCGTAGGCGGGGACCCGCGTTTGGCACCCTGAGCGCGCGTTGTCTTTCTCAGCGGCCCCTGTTCAAAAGGCCAACAGCGGCCCGCCGGCGGAATCCCTCGCCTTGCCGCATCTCCTTGCTGCTCAGCGTGATCTGCGCCGCCTCTCCTCGCTGGCGTTCCCTTCAGCTATGGAACCGTGGTTGCCCTTCCAACGCATGGAAGGTGGGTCAAAAGGAAGGACTCGCCGGGAGGTGGCCAATGACCGTCCTGCTCATTCTCGCAACATTCATCGTCTTTCTGGCGATCGACTTTTTCTACTTCCGCAAGCGCGTGGCGCAGCCCGTAAAGGTTGCGACGCGCCAGCCGGTTACGGTGCCGCGGTTGCAGCCGGCCGTGGTGGCGGGTTTTGAAGTGCCCGAAAACCTGCGCTATCACCTTGGGCACACCTGGGCGCTCAGCGAAAGCCCCAATCTGGCGCGCGTCGGCCTGGATGACTTTGCCGCGCGCCTGATCGGGAAGATCGAGCGCCTCGCCCTGCCGCAACGCGACCGGTGGATTCGCCAGGGTCAGACCCTGCTGACAGTTTACCGCGATGGCGGCAAGGCGGAGATCGTCTCGCCGATGGAAGGCATCATCGCCAACGTCAACGAAGCCGTGGTCAAGGATCCGAGCCTGGCTCTGCGCGATCCCTACGGGGAAGGCTGGCTGGTGACCGTGCAATCGCCGGATGCCAAGACCAGCTTCCGCAACCTGCTCGGCGGCGCGGTGGCGCGGAAGTGGATGGAGGAGGCGGTGCAGCGCTTGCTCGCGCGAATCCCAGTCGTCGCTGGTGAGCCTGCCGTGGCTCTCGCGCAAGACGGTGGTCTGGCTGTGCGCGACCTGATCGCGCACCTACCCGACCAGGACTGGACAGAGCTCACCCGCGAATTCTTCCTGAGCTGACGCCGCCGATGCCCCTCCTGGCGACTCACGTGCGGCGTCCTGACACCTTCGAGAGGGTCGGGACGCCGCTCGTTTCCGTTCTCCACGACGCGTTTCACCCGTCAGCGAGTCCACACACCGGCTGCGCTGAAATCCTCAGCAGCGGCTCCAGGTTCGCTCTACGACCTGCCCAGTGCCCGTTGAACCAGCCGCAATTCTCAGTAGATAAAGGGGATAGCTGCGCTGAATATTTGAACAGTCAAAGCCCGCTGGCAGGCAGATTGCGTTACCCCATGCTGGTGGTCTCTGGAGCTACCGATGAGCAAAGCCCTCTTATATGATGCGACCCTTTGTATCGGCTGCAAACTGTGTGAACAGGCCTGTGCTGAACAGAACCACCTGCCCTACAACGATTCCATCGCCGCAGAGGAAAAGCTCTCTGCGCACAAACTAACCGCAATCCGCGCGCGCGACGGCAAGTTCATGCGCCGCTTGTGCATGAACTGTGCGGATCCCACCTGCGTTTCGGTGTGCCCGGTGGGCGCATTCCGGAAAGCAGCCGCCGGCCCGGTCGTCTATGACCAGAACCGGTGCATCGGCTGCCGCTACTGCATGCTCTCCTGCCCCTTCCAGGTGCCGGCCTATGAATGGAACAACCGGCTGCCCATCGTGAAGAAGTGCGATATGTGCGGCGAGCGCGTGGCAGCGGGCCGGCCGACCGCCTGTGCAGAAATCTGCCCCACCGGCGCGACGCAGTTTGGCGAGCGCAACGCATTGATCGCCGAAGCGCAGCAGCGCCTCCGCGAAAAACCCGACCAGTATGTGAATCACCTTTTCGGTCTCTCGGAGGTGGGCGGCACCTCGGTGCTCCTGCTCTCCAGTGTTCCCTTCGTGCAGTTCGGTTACCGCGCCGATCTGCCGCATGAGCCGCTGCCCATGCTGACCTGGCGCGTGCTCTCCCATGTTCCCGACATCGCCGTGCTCGGCTCGGTGCTGCTGGGTGGCATCTGGTGGATCACCCATCGGCGCGAAGAAGTGGCGACTGCCGAGGGAGCAGAGAAGGTGAGGCCATCATGAACGGGTTTCTTTCCCGCAGGCGAGTGACGTTCTGGCAAGGAGTGTTCGCCGTTCTTCTCGTGGGCGGAATCTACGCGACCTTTGTCCGCTTCTACTATGCCCTCGGCGGCGCGACACACTTGAGTGATTCGTTTCCCTGGGGTTTGTGGATCGGCTTCGACGTGCTGTGCGGCGTGGGCCTGGCGGCCGGCGGCTTCACCCTGGCGGCCGTGGTTCATATCTTCAACATCGAGCGCTACAAACCGGTCCTGCGCCCGGCGATCCTCACCGCGTTTCTCGGCTATCTGCTGGTGATCCTGGCTCTGATGTATGACCTGGGGCGGCCCTATCGGATCTGGCACGCGCTGGTGATGTGGAATCCGCGCTCGGTGATGTTTGAGGTGGCCTGGTGCGTCATGCTCTACACGGCCGTGCTGGGGCTCGAGTTCGCGCCGGTCGTTTTTGAACGCCTGGGCTGGCGCGCGGCGCTGCGCTGGATGCGCTTCGTTTCCATCCCGCTGGTGATCGCCGGCGTCATCCTCTCCACGCTGCACCAATCGTCGCTGGGCAGCCTCTACTTGATCGTGCCGCACAAGCTCTACCCGCTGTGGTACTCGCCGCTGCTGCCGATGTTCTTCTTTGTTTCGGCGCTGTGCGTCGGCCTGGCCATGACCATCTTCGAGTCCTGGCACAGCAGCCGCGCCTTCGGCCGGCAACTCGAGCTGCCGTTGCTGGCCAGCATGGGCCGCGTGCTGACCGTGCTGCTGGCGGTGTACCTGAGCTTGCGCTTCCTTGACTTGTACCATCGCCGCGTACTGGGTTTGTTGCTCGAGCCGCGCACGGAAACCTATCTTTTTGCCGTGGAGATTCTGCTGATGCTGGTGCCCATGGCGCTATTGCTGCGGCGGAGCGTCCGCTTCGACCCGGCGGCGCTCTATCTCTGTGCGGTGATGGTCGTGCTCGGGTTTGTCGCCCACCGCCTGAACGTGACCGTGACTGGCATGGAGAGAGCTTCTGGAACCTCGTATGTGCCCAAGTGGACCGAAATCATGCTCACGCTGAGCTTCATCGGGCTGGGCTTTGCCATCTTTCGCTGGACGGCGAAGCACCTGCCGGTCTTCCCGGCCGAGCGCCCCGCACCGGCAGAGCCCAAACCAATTCCCAGCCGCGCCCGGCTCGCGCCGCAGCCGGTGGGAAAGGACTGAACCATGGTTGCACCGGGCCGATGGCGGAGTTGGCCCAGAGCCAGCCTGGCGGTCAAGCTGGCCTTCGCCCTGCTGGTGAGCACGGCCGCTCTGTTCACCCTATTTGGCTACCTGAACCTGCGCCTGCAGCGCCAGCAGTCGCAGGAGATGGTGCTGCAGAGCGCCGATCGCATCAGCGACCTCATCCAGCGCAGCACGCGTTATCAGATGCTGCGCAATGACCGCGAAGCGCTCTACCAGGTCATCACCACCATCGGCAACGAGCCGGGCATTCGCCGCATTCGCATTTTCAACGAGGCGGGCCGCATCAGCGTCTCTACCGACACCGCCGAAGTCAACACTTACGTGGACAAGCGGGCCGAGGCTTGCTACGGATGCCACGCTCCCGAGACGCGTCAGGGCGAGCCGCTCACCCGGCTGGCCCGGCCCGACCGCGCGCGCATCTTCACCGACCCCCAGGGCCAGCGCGTTCTGGGACTGATCCGTCCCATCGAGAATGAGCCCGCCTGCTCCAACGCCGCCTGCCACGCCCACCCGTCCGACCGGCGCATTCTCGGCGTGATTGATACGGACCTCTCTCTGGCCACGGTGGACGCCCGGCTGGCCGAGCACCAGGCGCGTCTAGCCGGCTTCACCGGGCTGGCGGTGCTGTTGATCACCGCCGTGAGCATGGTTTTCATCTGGCTGGTGGTGCACCGGCCGATTCAGGAGCTCAGCACCGGGACCCGCAAGGTGGCCCAGGGAGACCTCGACTATCGCCTTCCGGTGCGCTCCGGAGATGAGCTGGGGGCGCTGGCCTCGTCGTTCAACAAGATGACCGAAGACTTGGCTGGCGCGCGGGCCGAGCTGACCGCCTGGGCGCACACGCTGGAGGACCGCGTGGAGCAGAAGACGCGGGAACTGCGCCGCGCCCACGAACACGTCCTGCAGGTGGAGAAGATGGCCTCGATCGGCAAGCTGGCCGCGGTCGTGGCCCACGAGATCAACAATCCGCTGGCCGGAATCCTGACCTACACCAAGCTGCTCAAGAAGTGGCTGGAGCGCGGCGAATGGGACGCGGCGCGGCGCGAAGAGGTAGGCAGCTCGCTTGGTCTGATCGAGTCCGAGAGCCGGCGCTGCGGCGAGATCGTGAAGAACCTGCTGACGTTTGCGCGCGCGGCGCCCATGAACCTGGAATGGGTCAACCTGAACGAGCTCGTCGATCGCGTGCTGCGGCTGGTGCAGCACCAGATGGAGCTCACCGGCATCCAGTTGCAGCGGGAGTTCGCCGGGATCAGCCCGGAGGCTCTGCCTGCCGTGCACGCCGACCCGGGACAACTCCAGCAGGTGCTGCTGGCGTTGGTGATGAACGCCATGGACGCCCTGCCCCACGGCGGCAACCTGTGGATCCGCATCCGCGTGCTGCCGGAGAACCGGCCCCCGTACACACACGTGCAACTCCAGGTGCAGGACGATGGCCTGGGGATCCCGGCCGACGTCCTGCCGCATCTGTTCGAGCCGTTTTTCACCACCAAGGAGCGCGGCCGTGGCGTGGGCCTGGGCCTGGCCATCAGCCGGAGCATCGTCGAGCGCCACGGGGGTCGCATCGAGGCCGTGTCCGAGCCGGGCAAGGGCTGCACCTTTACGGTGAGCCTGCCCGTCGAAGCCCCTGAGGAAGCAGCGGCACAGCCCGCCGCAGGGAGTCCCGGCGGCGCGCGTACGAAAGTGAGGTAAAGGACCGTGAGCGAAAAAGGGAAACTCCTGATAGTGGACGACGAAGCCATCGTCCGCGATTCGCTGGGCAAGTGGTTCAGCGAGGAAGGCTACGATGTAGGCCTGGCGCAGAGCGCCAGCGACGCTCTGACCCGCCTGGCCGAGCACCGTTGGGACCTGGCGCTGGTGGACATCAAGATGCCCGGCACCGACGGCATCGAGCTGCAGCGGCGCCTGCGGGAGATCGACGCGGAACTCACGGTGATCATCATGACCGGGTACGCCTCGGTGGAAACCGCTGTCCAGGCGCTCAAGAACGGCGCCTACGACTACGTAACGAAACCCTTTGACCCGGACGACATCGCCAACGTGGTGCGCAAC
>JACQDH010000216.1 GCA_016201215.1 Acidobacteriota bacterium
GGCTAAAGTGAAGTTGACTCGAGTCAGCGGACGTATAACGGGCTTCCCGGATACTGAATCACTGCCACCGGTTTGGATGCGTTGAAGGCCGGGAGACCGTACGCTATATTGCTTTGTTTCTGATATGAGCTGGCTCGAACAGGTAATCCGCCGCTACGAACATCGTCGCTGGACGAAGGACGACAACCGCCGCGTGCTGCCGTTTGAGTGGGGCCTGGAACACATCGGCGGGCCCGCCGCGGAGCCCGACCCCCGGGGATTCCTGGACCGGTGGGCGACGCGTACGCTCGCGCACAGCGATGAGTGGTATGCGACCTCGCCCGCGGGCGATTATCGCCTCGCCGACGGCGTGCTGACTTTTACCAGCGCCATCGCCTCGCCCTGGCCGGAGAACAACCTCGTCCATGCGCGCTTTTTCCAGGCGAAGAAAACCGGCCCCGCCGTGGTCGTGCTTCCGAATTGGAACGCCAAGTGGGACGGCCAGATAGACCTGTGCCGCTGGCTGAACCGCTGGGGCATCACGGCGCTGCGGTTGAGTCTTCCTTATCACGACCGCCGCGCAATACCGGGCCACGAACGCGCCGATTACCTGGTGGGGCCGAACATCGGGCTGACACTCCAGGCCAACCGCCAGGCGGTCACCGACACGCGGCGATGCCTGCGCTGGCTCGAGCAGCAGGGCTATACGAAGTTGGGTCTGCTGGGCACAAGCATCGGCTCTTCGATCGGGTTCATCACCCTGGCGCACGACCCCGCCTTGCGCGCCGGCGCGTTTCTGCACGTTTCCACCTACTTCGGCGACGTCGTGCGCACCGGCATGACCACCATGCACGTCTGGGAAAGCCTGCGCACGAAGGTCGGACCGGAGGAGTTGCGCCGCTACTGGGCGCCCATCAGCCCGTATCCCTTTATCGAGCGCGTGCGGCATACCCGCAAACGATGTCTGATGGTCAGCGGGCGCTACGACCCTACCTTCTGGCCGGAGTTTTCCGAGCACATCCTGGAAAAGCTGCGCGAGGATGGTGTCGAGCATGAGCGCCTCGTGCTGCCGTGTGGCCATTATTCGCTCGAGTTGCCGCCGTTCAGCTACGCGGCGGGCCTCCGCCTGGGCACTTTCCTCTTTCAATCCCTCGCCTGAGCGGCTGCGGTTGTGTAGCGCCGGCTTCCAGCCGGCGGTTCTTCCCACCGAGGGCACGGCGTGCCAATTCGCCCCGACAAGTCGGGGCGCTACGGAGGATATGTCCCTCACCACCGAGCATGCCCACTTGCTGAGTGGTCACCGCAGGAGCCTTTGGAACGAAGCGTCGGCGATGAGTTGAACCACGGCGGCGATGTCGGGCGCGAGCGAGCGATCGGCAGTGACGCGCGGGGAGACCGAGCGCACCAGGTCGTGGGCCTTCTGCGCCTCGGCGCCGGTGCAGAGCGGCGCCAGCAGGTCGATGCCCTGGCAGGCGGCGAGGAGTTCGATGGCAACGATTCTTTGCCCATTGTCGAGCAGCGGCCGCAGCCGGCGTGCCGCGCTCATGCCCATGGAGACATAGTCTTCCTGGTTGCCGGAGGTGGGAATGGAGTCCACCGAATGCGGCGCGGCGAGAGTCTTGCACTCACTGGCCAGCGCTGCGGCGGTTATCTGCGCGAGCATGAAGCCGGAATTGAGGCCCGGGTCCGCGGTGAGAAAAGCCGGCAGCCGGCTGGTGTGCGGGTTGGTCATGTGCTCGATGCGGCGTTCGGAGATTCCGGCGAGCGTCGCGAGCGCCACGGCCAGTTGGTCGGCGGCCATGGCCAGCGGCTGGCCGTGGAAGTTGCCGCCGCTGAGCACCTCGCTGGTGTCGGAGAACACCAGGGGATTGTCCGTGGCGCTGTTGAGTTCGACGAGTAAAGTCTCGCGCACCTGCGCGATGGCATCGCGCACGGCGCCGTGGACCTGAGGCGTGCAACGCAGACTGTAGGCATCTTGCACGCGCGGGTCGCGCTCGGCAGCGCGGTGGGATTCGCGGATCTGGCTGCCGCGGTTCAGGCGCAGCAGGTTTCGCGCCGTGGTGGCGTGGCCGGCGTAGGGACGCGCCCGCGCGATGCGCTCGTCAAATGCTGTTGGGCTGCCCCGCAGGGCATCGAGCGAGAGCGCAGCGGCCACATCCGCGGTGTCCACCAGAATCTCGGCCTCGCGCAAGGCCAGCGCCAGAAGCGCGAGCATCCCCTGCGTGCCGTTGAGCAGTGAGAGACCTTCCTTGGTCTCAAGAGCGAGCGGCGGGACGCCCGCGCGCCGCAGCGCCTCCCCACCGGCCAGCTTCTCGCCATCGTAGATGGCCTCGCCTTCGCCGATCACCACTTGTGCCAGATGCGCCAGCGGCGCGAGGTCGCCTGAGGCTCCCACCGAACCCTGCGAGGGAATGACCGGATGCACGTCACGGTTGAGCATGCCGCAGAGCGTGTCCACGACGATAGAGCGGACGCCACTCAAGCCTTTGGCCAGGGCGTTGGCCCGCAGGAGCATCATGGCGCGGGTTTCCGCTTCGCTGAGTGGCGCGCCGACACCGCAGGCGTGGCTCCGCACCAGGTTGAGTTGCAACTGGCGGATCTGGTCGGCGGAGATGCGCACCTCGGCTAGGTCACCGAAGCCGGTGTTGACGCCGTAGGCGGTCCTGCCCGAGCCCACCAGCCTGTCGATCACCGCGCGAGAAGCCTCCATGCGCGCGCGCGCACGGGGATCGAGCCCCACTTCCGCGCCGCCCATGGCCACATCGTAGAGCTGCTCCAACGTGAGGTCGTTGCCGCTGATCGAAACGCTGCGGGGAGTGGTCATGTTTGGGAGTGTGCCGGCGCGGCGGCACGGTGAGCCACGGCAAAGAGTTTGCGGTATTTGGCCGGGAGGGTCTTCGGGCGGCCGTTGCGGTCGCAGATGACGTGCGTGGTTTCGCCGGTGGCCAGCAACGCGCCGGTCGAGTGGTTGCGGATCTCGTAGGCGAAGCGGAGGGTGCGGCGGCGCGCTTCGGTGATGCGCGTGCGGATGCGCAACAGGTCGTCGTAAAGGGCCGGGCGCAGGTAGCGGCAACTGGCTTCGGCAACGATGATGTAGCTGTCGTCGTGCTGCTCCATTTCCTTGTAGGCGAAACCCATTTGACGGAGTAGCTCGACCCGGCCGACTTCAAACCAGACGAAGAAATTGCCGTAATAGACATACCCCATCTGGTCGGTCTCGGCGTAGCGCACGCGCACCGTGGTTTCCAAGAAGTCGTGCACCGCTGGGAAGTGTAATCGAAGCCAGCCGGTGAGGCAAAGAGACGGGGGGTACCCGGTAGGAAAAACAGTGGAGGCGGAGAAGGCAGGGGCTGAAATGCGGGCGGCGCTAGCTGCCGGACCAATTTGGCTTGCGCTTCTCGAGGAACGAGGCCAAGCCTTCGCGGAAATCGGAAGTGGCGCGGATGCGCGCGTTCTCTTCGATGGCGAGAGCGAGAGCGCGGTCAATTTGGTCGGCAGCAGTTTCGCACAGCAGGCGCTTGGTGCGGGCCAGGCTGGTTGGACTGGAGGCGATCAGGGCCTCGGCCAGTTCGCGGGCGGAGTCCATCAATTTTTCGGGGGGAACCACTTCGGTGACCAGCCCCATCTCGTGGGCTTCCCCCGCGTCAAGGATGCGACCAGTGAGGAGCAGGTCGCGGGCGCGCTTTTCGCCGATCTGGCGGACGAGGAACACGGAGACGATCGCGGGGATGAACCCGATGCGGACCTCGGTGTAGCCGAACTGGGCTTCGGGCACGGCCAGAGTGAAGTCGCAAAGCGTGGCGATGGCGCAGCCGCCGGCGATGGCCGGGCCATTGACCGCGGCGATCAGCGGTTTCGGATAGCTCCACAGGCGGCGAAACATTCGCGCCATGCGCTTCGAGTCTTCGAGGCTTTGCTGCGGGGATTGCTGCGCGAGGGCCTTGAGCGATTCCAGGTCCATCCCCGAGCAGAAGGCTTTTCCGGCGCCGGTGAGAATGACCACGCGCGCGGGGCTGGATTCCGCCTCGGCGAGCGCAGCCAAGAGTTCTTCGATCATTTCAGTGGAGATGGCGTTGCGCTTCTCGGGGCGGTTGAGGGTGACGGTGGCAAGTTCCGCTTCGATTTGCAGGGTCAGCGTGGAATAGGGCATGGCGGAAGAATAGAGCCAGAGAAGCGGGGAAGCAAGACGGAGCAAGAACAGGCAGGCGAGCGAAGCCTAGGAGGTCGCCAGGGTGCAGAAGGCAAAACACTAACGCAGAGGACACAGAGGAACAGGAGACACGGAGAATTGGGAACCTCGGGATAGGGAGCAGAGTTGTTCAGTTCAGTTGAGCTCTGCGGGCTCCGCGGGGCTGCGGTTGAGCTCCCGGGCCGATGCTACGCGTGGGCGAACTGAGCCCTGGCGTGTCAGGCTTTGTCGGCCGGCACGAAGTAAACGTCGGTGGGCTTGAATTGCGCGAGCCGTCGGAACCTGGCCTTCACCGGCATGCCCACGCGGATCTCCTTCTCGGTGGCGCCGATCAGCCGCGCCAGCAGGAGGGTGTTGACGCCGTCGAATTCGACCAGCGCCAGGTTGAAGGGCGTCTCCTTCAGGAAAGCCTCCGAGCCGAAGTAGCAGGTGGTCCAGGTGTGCACCCGCCCCTCGAGCGGCAGATCAAGCCAGCGCGTGGCCGCGCCGCAGCGCATGCAATAGGCGCGCGGGGTGGCAAAGCGATAGTGGCAAGCGCTGCACTCGCTGCCGAGGAGTTTTCCCTGGGCCAGACCCAGGAAGAAAGGAGAGTCCTCCGCATAGCTGTGGATATAGTCGATTTCGTAGTGGTCCTTGACGATCAGCGGGTCGGTGCGGAAGACCGTTGCGCCCTGGTCGGTTTCGGGCAGGCGCACCTTGTCGTAAACGGGCTTGGGGCCCGCCGGCCGCTGGGGCTTGCTCGCGGATTTCCGCGGGGCCTTCGACTTGCGCTTGGGAGCGACTTTTTTGGCCATGGCACTCTCCTCCAGAAATGCGCTGCTGGCGTGGCCCGCTTAGGCGAGCGTGCTCTCCAGGATGCTGACCGTCACATAGGTGCCCGTGCCGGCGTGGCTGTGGATGGCCCCGCGCATCGGCCGGCGCCCCTTACCCTTCTGCTGCCGCACCTGGATGGTGGCGTCGCCGTCGTTGTGTTTGGCGATGTTGTTCTGGAGCTGCCAGAAGGCGAAGACGGCCTGCATCAGGCCGGTGGCGCCCACCGGATGGCCGCAGGCGATCAGCCCGCCGGAGGGGTTGACCGGAATCCTGCCGGTCAGCTCGGGATGGCCCTGGTCAATGAACTTGCCGCCGTCGCCGTACTTGCACAGCCCCATATCCTCGTAGGTCTGGATTTCGCTCGAGGTGTAGGCGTCGTGCAGCTCGACGAAATCGAGGTCCTCGCGCGGGTCTTCGATGGCGGCCTTTTCGTAGGCCATCTTGCAGGCCGTGCGCCCGGCGCGGAAGCTGTGCACGCCCGGGTATTTGAGGCCGCGGTACCACTTGGGGTCTTCGTGTTTGAGCAGGATGACGTCGTCGTGCGGGCGGTCGGCCATGCGCATGGCGTCCGAGCCCATGCCCACGCCGAGCACGCGCACCGGGTTGTCACAGACGTGCTGGGCCACCTCTTCGCTGGCCAGGATGGCGACGGCGGCGCCATCCGACATCGTGCAGATGTCGAGAATGGTGAGCGGATAGGCCACCATGGGCGAGCGGCGCACGTCCTCGACGGTGATGTCGTAGTGGTGCTGCGCCCACTTGTTGTGCAGGGCGTTGCGATGGTTCTTCACGCTGACCTTGGCGAGCTGCTCGACCGTGGTGCCGAACTCGTGCATGTGGCGGACGACCATCATGGCGTAGTAGCCGGTGTAGAAGCCGCCGACCGGGTAATCGAAGTTGGTGTCGCTGGCCAGGGCAATGAACTCGTTGCCTTTCCAGGTGTTGACGTGCGACATGGTCTCGAAGCCCATGGCCACCACGCAATCCATCCACCCGGAGGCCACGTGGCGCCAGGCTTCCTGGAAGCACAGCCCTCCGGTGGCCCCGCCGCCCTCGATACGGATGGTGGGCTTGGGCACCAGGCCGCACATGTCCACGGCCATGACTCCGGCCTTGAGTTGCCGGGTGAAATGATCGCTGAAGTAGCTGACCACGGTGCCGTCAATGCGCTCGACGGTGAGCTTCGAACAATCGCGCAGGGCGTAGTCGAAAGCTTCCTTCACCATGACGCGAAAAGATTTTCGCGGTTCGGCCTTGGTAAATTTCGTGATGCCGCCGGAGATCATATAAACAGGTCGCATCGGAAAACTCCTCGTGGGCGCGTGTGGCAGGCCGCGCAGAGCATACCGCTTTTCGGGTGCGGCTGGGTAGTGCTGTCTTCCGATTAACGCGCGGCGCCGCCGGAATCCGAGGGCATCTTGTCGATTGTCTGCAACGAGGGCGACAGCCGCATCAGCCTGCATTTTAACGGCGAGCTCACGCCCGATCAGGACACGACGCTCACGCTTCTCACAGCAACGCAATCGCTCGACC
>JACQDH010000221.1 GCA_016201215.1 Acidobacteriota bacterium
CGAACAGAACATCCGCCTGGCCCTGCGCCGCCTCCGAAGACGCCCTCAGGTGATCCGTTCCTTCTTTCAACGCTGCCCTCTCTCTTTTTGACTGCCTGTCAATCTATTTATGCAGAAGTCTTTAGAAGCCTTTCGCAAGGTTCTCCGGTGCAGTGCCGAAACGTTTTGACAAGGTTTTCGACATACCTAAGTTTCATGATTGGGCAAGCCCCTCGCCGGCCGCCCTCCTGGGCCTTGTTGAATGGGAAAGGTTTCGGCGTAATTCCCAAGGTTCGAATTTGAGGGCTCTTGAACCCGGGCCATGACTGGGGCTAAGCTTTGCCCTAGGCTTGGGGTGAGGACGGCACAGGTTTTCACCGTTTCCTCTGTCCTGGGTTCGGCCGAAGGCGAACGGTGGCAGGCCGGGCCACGTTTCTCACCCCGTCACGACCTTCCTCCGGTTTGATCTCAGAAGTCGCGTAGAACCCCAGGTCGTGTCGAAAGGAATCCTTTCGGCTCACTTGTGCGGTAACCCGACTTATCAGGCGCTAGCGCCGGATGGGTCATGATAAAGGCACAAACCGGATGCGTACGTTATAATCTTCCTCCATGAAACCACTGGCATTGCTCACCGCTGCCGTAGGAGTCTTCATGCTCGTTCCAGCGAGCAATGGTGACGATGGCTGTCGCTACATGAAATCGCGCAAAGGTCTGTCTGCGTATGAAAGTGGTGGGCCATATACGCTCGACCACTTTCGCCTCACAACGGGGCGAACCGACCTCCGTGAGTTCTTGTGGAAACACTGGCATGAACATAAGAAGGGAGTTGCGGAGGCGAAAGTAGGAACCGTCGACCGTGGCACAGTCAAAGTCTTGTACGTGATTCAGCCCGACGCGCAGGGACGTTGGGGCATCGACGTGGAGCTCGACCGCCCAATGGACCCGCCATGCGTAACCTTCCGCGCTGATTCGCTCGTCCGTGTGCCAATTGCCAACCCCAAGGAGGATTATCCTTCTCAGACTCTAGGTCTCTGGCCACCTGACGAAATTCCCCCAAGGCGCCTGGCGGATTCCGACGTAGTGGACTCGAAGTTATATAGAGTTGTATTAGTCCGGAACAACAAGCCTGTTAGCAGCGACGCAATCTAGAAACGATTGCCCCCCAGACTGGCGTCGCAATGGAACGGTAGTGAAATTTCCCCCGTTACTTGGCCGCATAACGCGCTAATCGGGCAAGTGGCTCTCTGTGCGAAACCATGTGGTACCGGCAGTTCGTGCCAGAGGGGAATGCTTTGGGCACAGGGCAGAGGTTCCCGCAGGCCAACGGAGATCCCGAGAAAGCAGTACTTGTCGCCGGAACCAGCCGTAGCTTCAGCCGAGTGACCGTCGAGGTACTCTGCGCCGTGCCGAAGGACTCGTGCGGAGGCTCCAACGCCATCCTATTTCTTGACGAAGATGGCCTTGGGCACCATGCAGTGCACTCCCCTGCGGATGTCCACCACCTGGGTCACCCGACAGTCCCCCACCATCGAGGTGAGTGCGTAGGCCTCGTCGCGGCTCATGGGCACGACCGTTTGCGTGGCCAGGAAATCCACCGTGTTGCGGACGGCGATCTTCATGGCCTCGTTCAAGTCCTCGTCGAAGCCCAGGAGAATCCAGTGGGTTTGGGTCTCGGCGCGCGGCCACTCGATCTTCAGATCTTTCCGCACGATGGGCTGGATCTCGATCTCGCGGTAGGCACATTCCAACGCAGTCAGGTTCACTTCGCCGTTGCCCTGCCGACAGTGTGCGTCGCCGACCCAGATCAGTCCACCTTTGAGGAAGACGGGTACGTAGAGCACCGAGCCCTCTTGCAGTTCGTTCAGGTCCATGTTCGAGCCGTTCTTCCAAGGGCGCAGCGTGCTTGTACGCCCCTTGGCGTCATGAATCGGCGGACCTGCTTTCTCCTTGGGCTCGTTCGGATCGACACCCACGGCCAGGATCCCGGGGAACGGATTGATGTTCATCACGATGCCGGGCTTGAAATCGGCCTGCCGCCTAGCCAGGTCGAGCTTGTAGTAGCGCACGAAGCCGTCGGGGAACTCCGGCGCGAGCAGGCCAACGGTCGGGAATTTGGCACCGGGGAGGTGGAAGTTGAAGCCGTCTGCCTTGGGCACGATCTTCAGGATGTGGATCTCCAGCGTGTCGCCGGGCTCGGCCCCGTTGACGTAGATCGGCCCGGTGACCGAATGCGGGCCACCGCCGGGATTAGCCAGGCGCAGCCGAACGATCTCTTCCATCGGCGTGCCGGACTGGACCTGATCGAGCGAGTGCATCATCGTCTCGATCGAGACCGTGTCGCTGGAATCCACGGTGAGCTTGGGTTTTTCATTGGGATCGAGCCAGCCCCATTGCGTTGTTTCGCGCGTCGCCGGCAAGACGTGATGCTGGCCGGTTTGGGTGGCTGCGCTGCGGCCGTGCTTCGGCTTCTCCTCTTGCTGGGCCAGGGCGACGAGGCTTGCGCCGAGCAGCAGCGTGAGCATCGCCATGATGGTCAGAAACCTTCTCATGATTCACCTCCTTGGAGTAGGAGTGCCGAAAGAAGCCGGATGCCTGCGCACTATGGCCCTGGCAACCCCGGGAAACGCCAACGGGCCACGCGTGGGCAGGGCTGGTCCGGCTACCGGGATGGCCGCAGTAACTTCAGGCATAAGACTCGGCACTTCGGATAACAGCTTCCACGGTCTCCAAGAGCTCTTTGGCCTGGATCGGCTTGGAGACGTAAGCGTCCATGCCAGCCGCGAGGCAACGTTGCTGGTCGCCCTCCATGGCGTAGGCGGTCATGGCGATGATCGGGACATGTGCGCCGGTAGCCCTCTCCCTCTCCCGGATGACAGCAGTCGTCTCGAATCCGTCCATCTCAGGCATTTGCACGTCCATGAGCAGCAGGTCGAACGGTTGCTGCTCCAGCGTGGCCAGCACCTTCTTGCCGTTTTCGACTACGGTGACGCTGTGTCCGCGCTTCTCCAGCAGACGGACCGCCAGCACTTGGTTCACGGCGTTGTCCTCAGCCAAGAGGATCTGAAGCCGTTGCCGACTCTCGCGCAAGGTATGACGGGTGATCAGCACAGGTCGTGGCTCCTGGCGTGAGTGCGCCCCGAGGGCTATGCGAATGGCCTCCAGCAGTTCTGACTGCTGGATGGGTTTGGTCAGGTAGGCTGCAATGCCCAACTCGCGGCAGCGCGCCGCATCACCGCGCTGGCCAGCGGACGTCAACATCATGATAGTGGCCCCCGCGAGGTTTGGATTCTGTTTGATCCGCTCGGCCAAGGTAAATCCGTCCATCTCCGGCATCTGGGCGTCCAGGAGAACCAGTGGAAAAGGCTTTCCGGCTTCCTTGGCGTGCTCCAGAGCGCTCAGCGCCGCGCGCCCGCCATCAGCAGGTGTGGGCCTCATCTGCCAATTCTTCAGCATCTCTTGGAGAATGCGACGGTTTGTCGCGTTGTCGTCCACCACGAGCACAGCCAAGTCGCACAAATTTATCGATTCTGTTGAAACTGTGCTGATCGCCGGTCCTTCTGGTCGCCCAAAACAAGCGGTAAAGTGGAAGGTGCTGCCCTTTCCGAGTGCGCTGTCCAGCCACATACGCCCCCCCATTCTTTCCACCAATCGGTAAGAAATGGTCAGGCCGAGTCCAGTCCCGCCATACTTGCGCGCCATCGAGCCATCGGCCTGCGTGAAGGCTTCGAAGATGACTCGTTGTTTTTCGGTAGCGATTCCCATCCCTGTGTCGGTGACAGCAAAGTGCAAACAAACACCCTGCTCCGACTGCGACTCCGTCTCCACCTGAATGACAACCTCACCGCGCTCGGTGAACTTGATGGCGTTACCCACCAGGTTGACGACAATCTGCCGCAGGCGGCTGGGGTCACCCAGCAACGCGTCCGGCACGCTGGGAGGGATATGATAGGCGAGCTCAAGTCCTTTCTGGTGGGCTCGCAAGCTCAACGTCTTGATGGTTTCCCCGAGACTGTCCCGGAGGCTGAACCGAATCGCCTCGAAGTCCAATCTTCCGGCCTCGATCTTGGAAAAGTCCAGGATGTCGTTGATCACGGAGAGAAGGGAATCGGAGGAGGCCTTCACCATACCCAAATATTCGCGCTGCTCAGCGGTAAGGTCCGTATCCAGGACGAGTTCGGTCATGCCCATTATGCCGTTCATCGGTGTGCGAATTTCGTGGCTCATGTTGGCCAGGAATTCGCTCTTGGCGCGGCTGGCCGCTTCCGCCACCTCCTTGGCCTTGTGCAGCTGCTCCTCGGTCCGCTTGCGCTCGGTGATGTCGCGGATAATCCCTGTGAAAAAGGTCTCCTCGCCTTTCTTCCAGCTCGCAAGGGAAAGTTCGAAGGGGAATTCGCTTCCGTCTTTTTTCCTCCCGGCCAACTCGACTGTTTTCCCTATGACGTTGGGTTCTCCCGTGGAAAGAAACCGCTGGAGTCCCCGTCGATGAGCATCGTGGAGTCTTTCGGGCATGAGGAGGGTGATCGGCTTGCCCAAGACGTCGCTCGCGGCATGGCCAAACAGGCGCTCTGCTTTCTTGTTGACATAGGCGATGTTCCCCTGGCTGTCTAGGGAGACGATGGCATCGCTCGCGGTCTCCGCCACGGCTCGAAACATCTCTTCGCTTTCCCGCAGTAATTCCTCGGACCGCTTGCGCTCGCTGATATCGGTGACAATCGCCAGAATGGCGAGGGGATTGCCGCGCGGGCCCCTTTGAAGGGCGAGTCGGGCAAAAGTGGTCACCTCAGCTCCGTCCCGCCTGTTCCCGGTCACCTCTCCCGACCAGTGACCCTGCCGCAATAATTCATCTTGTATGCCCTCGATGAGTTCCGGGCAACGCGAGTGGAGCAAAGCCGAGACACTCTTCCCTATGGCTTCTTCCCGGAGCCATCCATACAAGCCCTCGGCGCCCCGGTTCCAGAAGATAATCCTCTGGTGCATGTCCCACACGATGATGGCGTCGTGCGCCAGGTCCAGCAGTTCTGCCTGTCGCTTGAGAGACGCCGCTGCCCGCCGACTATTTACACGAGCATTCGCTTGCACCCAGGAACCAACCAGAAGAATTACAAGAAAAAGAGAGTCAACAAGAGCCAGCCGGGATAAGTTGCCGTGAGATTTCGCTTGTAAGGTGGCTTCCGGCACGAAGGAGACGATTTTCCACTGGTAGGACTCGATTCGACCGAGCGGGAAGGGGTCCCCCTTCACTCTGTTCAAAACAAACCGCTGCACTTCGGCCATCGGATACATCGTGCGGAAGGCGAAGAACCCATCCTGGTTGTAGAATGTTCCCGATTCGTTGCCCGAAATCCTGCTCCACGCGGCGGGGAAAGCCTTCCCAAAGGTCTTCTCCTTTCCCGCCGGAGTCATGAACCCCCACTCGTCTTCGGATTTTGTGCCCCTCAGCCAGTACCCCTCCGAGTTGAGGAGCACGGCGTGCCCCGCGGATCCAGAAGTTTCTTCTTGGAACCTGCGGAGAATCTTTCGCCCTTCATAGTTGATGAGCAGCACTCCCCGCTTTCGCTCCTGCCGGTCAAAAACAGGGATGCAAAATCGTATCGTTGGATGCGGAGGCTCTTCAATCTTCCCTCCATCGATGTTGAGATCGAAGGGCGTAATAAACATTTGTCCTTTTGCGAGTTTGAATGCTTCTGTGAAGAAGTATCGGTTGGACTTGTTCTGGAGTTTTTCAAGCGGAACGATGTAAGGCGAGCCGTGGTTGTTGTTGACACGCGCGACTTCTACCCCGCTCTCGTCCAGGAAGCGCATCTTAAAGTAGTCGCTTTTCACCCTCGACCAGCGAAGGAACATGTCACCGAGCGCGGCTCGTTCGGCCTCACCGCTATGTTCGATGTAAGCCTGTAGTTCAGGAGTTTCCGAAAGGGTGAGGAGGTCGGCTAACGCGGGCTCAAAGTCCGCGCCGATTCTCTCGATGACTAGGTCCACGACCTTGGTCTCATTGGATTCCAGTGAGAGTCGCCAGAATTTCATTTGGGCATAATAGACGCCGGCAGTAACGGCACCGATAAGAACCAGCAGGAACCAGGAGATCAAAGAGACATTCCGGATCGTCTCGCGGAAGGTTGGTCGTTGATTGGACTCGAAGCTCATCGTTCACCTAACAGGCAACGCCGCCGAGTGACGCCGATTCTGTCCGGCCGACGGGGAAGGCGCCTAGGACGCTGCATCCCTCTCGACAAGAAAGCCAGACTGGTAGGGCACGCCAGCGGCCAATGGTGATTCGGTTATTCTGGTTGGAGTAGCCTAGGGCCTCTCGGGCCACCTGCACCTTGGCCCACCGTCTGTTGATTATCCTTTCCAGATCCGCATTGATGCGGCCCATTCGGCTCAGTCCTAACCATCCTACGCCGAGCAAGATCAACACAAGTAAGCCGAAGGCAATCCCCAGTTTGATGCCGATCGAGGCGCTCTTCATAACTTCGGCCTCAGGCCGCTTCTACATTTCGCCCGCAGGAGAGAACGGAATCGGCTGGAAGGGAGGTTCGCCGAAGGGCCAACAGAAGAGTTTTCTGGGAAGGGGATATCTATTCTGCGCTCGCTGTGTACGAAGTCAAGCTGCTCGCAGCAGGAGTGCCCTGAAGAGTTACTGGAGCGGTGGACCACCCCGATACTGCCCGCATTCGATGCGGAGCGGGTCCCATCTGCCGCGCTGTCTCCCCAGCCTCTCGTTAGCGACCTGGCCTGGCTCGCCTGTCCCAAAACCATGTGCGGGTGTTGAGAAAGTCTTTTTCCGTGCCCTCACGCCTTTCGCGACAGAGGAAGAATCAGCAAGTCAGAGACACACTCAAGGAGAGACAGGAGTTCTTGCGGCAGTTTTTCAACACCCTCATGCGGTTTGGGAACAGGTGGGTTGAGTTCGACTGGCTGCGCCAGAAGAACAACTTTGAGGAGGTTCTTCGAGAAGGTTGCCCGCACAGCATTGTGGCTGCGGCGGGCGCGCACTAGAATCGGGCGTCACGTTCCCTGAAGGAGGAAGCGATGCTTTGCCGATGCTTGATTGGCTTGCTGCTGGCGAGTCTTTCTGCCTTGGGCGCCGAAACGTCGCGAGCTCAGCCACGCCCTCGCGCGCGCGAGCTGGGTATTGCGCCGGGAGTCTTTGCCCCCGGGCCGCTCAACGCCATCACCGACGTGTCCGGCGTTCGCGTTGGGGAATTCACCCTGATCGAAGGCCAGGACATCCGCACAGGCGTCACGGCCATCGTGCCCCACCCGGGCAACCTGTTTCAGGAAAAAGTCCCGGCGGCGATCGTGGTCGGCAACGGATTCGGCAAGCTGATTGGCTCGACCCAGGTCCACGAGCTGGGCCAGCTTGAGACTCCTATCCTGCTGACCAACACGCTGAACGTGTGGGAGGGCGCGGCAGCACTTGTGGATTACACCCTGGCCCAGACGGGAAACGAAGACGTCCTCTCGGTGAACCCGGTGGTGGGTGAGACCAACGATGGCTGGCTGAATAACATTCGCCGCCGGCCTCTTCGCCGCGAGCACTTCCTCGAAGCCCTGCGCACGGCGAGGAGCGGCCCTGTCGAAGAAGGCGCGGTCGGCGCCGGCACCGGCACGGGAGCTTTCGGCTACGAAGGAGAGATCAAGGCCGGCATCGGCACTGCCTCACGACGCACGCCCGAGCATACCGTTCTGGGCAGCTACATCGTGGGTGTCCTTGTGCAGACAAACTTTGCGGGCATCCTGACCATAGACGGCGTCCCGGTGGGGAAAGAGCTCGGCACCTACGACTATAGGGACGTACCCAAGGCGTACCAGACTCCAGCCAAGCCGGAGGGGGGCTCCTGCATGATCGTCGTGGCTACCGACGCCCCGCTCGACGCATGGCAACTACGGCGGCTGGCTTGGCGAGCGTTCGCCGGGATGGCTCGCACGGGCGCCACCTTTCAGCAAGGGAGCGGTGACTATGTCATTGCCTTCTCCACGGCGAAATCCATGCGCATGCCCTATCATCTTCCCTCGCCCAAAGGCCGGGACGCGTTGTTCGGCGACAAAGAACTTTCACCACTCTTTCAGGCCGTCGCCGAGGCCACCGAAGAAGCCATCTACAATTCCCTGCTGCGTGCCACCACCGTCCGCGGCCGCGACGGCCACGAAGCCCATGCCCTCGCCATCGACGAAGTCCAGCGCATTCTGAAAAAGTACGGACGGGGAAAGTAGAGATGGCAGGTGGAATCCGTGGCTGCTCGCCGGAGGGAAGCGCTCAAGAGGTGGGGGCCGATTGACAGGGCCGAGCCCCTTCGGTTATAAGAGGGCGCGACTCAGGCCCGCCAATCGGACAAATCAGGAGGAGGTGTTCATGCTCAGTCGAGCATCCCTGCGCGTTTTGGGTTGTCTCGGGGCGCTGATCCTTGTGTTGAGCCAAGGTTCCGCTCAGCAGAAAAAAGCCACGCCGGCTGACGGCCACGACATTCACGTGCTGGCGCCACATGTTGTGGAGGGCGTGGTGATGGGTCCATACCACCACTACTGCAAGGCCGTCTCGCCGGAAGTCCTTGAGTGCCTGATCTACGAGTCCACAGAAGCGAACGCCCTGATGGTGCAGGTGGAGTATATGATCGCCAAGTCTGTGACCCGGCCGACCGTGCGGCTGGACCTCTGGAACAAGCACTACCACGACCATGCGCTCGAGATCGCCAGCGGTCGCGTGCAGGTGCTTGACCGCACGCCCGAGGACGCCAAGGCCATCGCCGAGGCCGCAGCGCAAACCGACGGCATCATTTTCCACCTGTGGTGGCCGCACGGTGCCAAGGCTCCCAACGGCACGGTGAAATTCCCGCAGGCGATCAGCCACAAAGACCGGACCGATGCTTCCGGCCCAGCGGACCCGAAGAAGTAACAGCAGCGGCCTTCTCACCGGCAGCCGGAGTGCTGGAAACTTATGCAGCCAAGGCGTCAGCCCGAAGCCGGCTCGCCTCGGCCAGCTTCGGACATTTCGGTGGCCGATGATCTTCCGAATGCCTTCGAGTCGAGTTTAGGCGTTTGGGAAGGGAAACTTTTTAACTTAGCAAGAGACTTCCCCGCACGGGCCCTTTTCTCGTTTTGGAACTTGCGCTGTTGTGCTTTGACAGGCGGACCGCACAAAGCTGTAGGGAAGGCGGCGTAGGCCAGAAGCAGGGCTCTCAACTGCGCCAGCATGAGAACGACATCACACAAACCCAAGGCAAAGGAGAGGATCTATGACCAGCGAAGTGAAACCCATTCCGGAGGGCTACCACACCGCGACGCCGTACCTGATCGTCAAGGACGCGGCCAGCGCCATAGAGTTTTATAAGAAGGCGTTTGGAGCAACGGAGTTGATGCGCATGGCGGACCCCAGCGGGAAGGTCATGCACGCCGAGATTAGGATGGGCAACTCGCCGATCATGCTTGCCGACGAAGTGCCAGAAATGGGTTACCGCAGCCCGCAGTCGCTCGGCGGCTCACCGGTGAGTATTCTTCTCTACGTCGAGGACGTGGACACAGTGTTCAACCAGGCTGTCGCTGCTGGGGCGAAGGTGCAAAGGCCGGTGGAGGATCAGTTCTACGGCGACCGGTCCGGCGGAGTGACGGACCCCTTCGGACACGTTTGGCATATCGCAACACACAAGGAGGATGTGTCGCCCGAGGAAATGCGGAAGCGTGCTACTGCCGCCGGCCGATAGTGAAGCAGGCAGAGCCGCGGGATTTCGAGTCCCTCTAGGAGGGCAAGTCGTAGTGTGAGACTGCTGTGCCAAGAGGATATGAGGGTGCTGAAAAACTGCGTCAGATCCCCCTCTCACTCATGGCGAACGAATCTAAGTGATTGATTCTTTGTTCGGCGAAAAGTGTCCGGCAGTCCCCAAGAAAGTTTTTCAACACCCGCGAATGATTCTTGGCGGGCCTGAAGTGGATCTGTGACCTGGGCAGTGTCGTCCCGGCTATGGCCAGACGACTGTTTAGAGGAAGATCAGCCTGAGGTCAGTTCCCGGTCGTGTTCTTGGCGTCGGCGGCCGCGCCTGCGGTGTCCGGGCCCGCTACGCGAGGCGCAGGAGACAGCGGCAGCCGGATCAACTGGCCGGCCTCAATCTGATTGAGATCCTGGAGCTGCGGGTTGAGCGCCTGGATTTGCTCGAGGAGATTCTCATCGTAGCGCCCGAGATAGCGAAGGCTGACGTCTCGGAGGGTTTCCCCGGGCCCCGCGAGGATGGTGACTGTCAAGGGCACGGTGACGTGCGCGGGCGCGCCGGAGGCCACCGGCTGGCCGGTCGAATCTGTGCCCAGCCCGGCGGAGACGGTGCGGCTGTTCCAGAGTTTTTGGGGCGTTATCTTCTGAATAGCTGTGTGAAACGCTGCGCGCAGTGCTGTCCGATCAAGCTTTCTCACGGAGGGGAACAACAGCACGCCCGCAATCACCAGCAGACTGACCGCCGCCGTGCGTGATACCCAGCCGCTGCGACGCCGTTGCTCCGCAGGCTGATAAGTCAATTGCGGCGCCGGCGCTGGGGCGGGAGCAGCCACCGGAACCGGCGCTCCAAGGGCCGGCGCCTGCCGGACGCCGGACTCCCGGGCCAGGGAATCGAGGTCCAGGTTGGCGATGACCTCGTGCATGATTTCGGAGTGGATCACTCTGCGTCCCTGCGCATAGCCCAGAGAGAGGGCGTTGAAGCAAAGATTGTTGATGATTCGCGGGACGCCGTGGCCCCGCGCGGCGATCAGGGCGAACGCCTCGGGCGAGAAAAGCGGGCCGCCCTGATAGCCGGCCACCTGGAGCCGATGGTCGATATAGCGGGAGGTCTCCGCGGCGCTCAGGGGCTCCAGATGCGTCAGGATGGCAATACGCTGGCGCAATTGCGAGAGGCTCGGCCGGGCCAGCTTCGCGGCCAACTGCGGCTGGCCAGCCAGAACGATTTCCAACAATTTCGCGTGCGGGGTTTCAAAGTCGGAGAGGAGACGTATGGTCTCCAGCACGGTCTCATCGAGGTTCTGCGCCTCGTCCACAACTAGCACAAAGCGCTTCCCCTCGAGCATCTCCTGGAACAGCAGGTGGTTCAACTTGTCGTGCATGGAAACCAGGTCCATGCCCAGGGTGTCCACGCCGAGTTCCCCGAGGAGGTGGCGGAAAAATTCGCGGGAGTCGCACTGGGTTTGGAACAGGAAAACCGTGCGCGCGGAATCGCGCCATTCCTCTAGGAGTTGGTACAGCAGCGTGGTCTTGCCCATCCCGGGCGGGGCAATCAGGGCCATGAATCCGCGGTCGGATTTGATGCCAAGGGAAAGCGAGGCCAACGCCCCGCGATGTGCCGGGCCGAGGTAGAGGTAAGTCGGGTCCGGAGTGACCCCAAAGGGCTGTTCCCGCAGGCCGTAGAAGCTCAGCAAGGTGGATTCGTCCTTGCGTTTCGCGGGCTCTGTAGTTACCGAGAGAGACGCACGGACCTCAGCCGCAGCCTTCAGCTCAGGCTCCGCCGCGGCCACAGCCGCGGCCACGGTTCGGGTTTGCTCGAGGGCAGGAGCAGACGCCGCCGCGCTGACACCCTCGGAGGACTTCTCCTCTTCCGCCCTGAGGAGGTTGGCCCTTTCCGGCCGGAACGTGGAGCAGTCGCACGGAACGACCTTGGCCATTCCCCCCACCCAAAAACTCGAAGAGCAATAGCCGCCCGCAAGATGATTCTTCTCCGGGTGCCCACAGGCACACAGCCGCAGGGAGGCACCGCCCAGTGGCCTGACCTGCGGCCTGCGGTGCGCTTCCCTGGGCATCAGGGTCTTCGTCTCCTTCTTGCCGTCACGGCTGCGGAAGGCGTGGAAAAAGATGGGCGCCAAGGTCACCAGGCTGATAACCGTGGTCGCCATGATTCCCGGCGAATTGGGATCCAACATTGTTCTTCCTCAGCGGCCGAGTATTCAACCACTTCGCCTGAGCCGCCCCTCACTTCCCGAGGCTACTTGAGGCGAACCAGGCGTTCAAGGCGTTTGGAGTCGCCCGCTGATCTTGCCTAACCAGCCTAGCCATCTGCCTTCGGCAAGCATCGCTCAACTTCCGACGCGCCAGCCTCGGCCGAACTCCAGCCACGCGTCACTGCGGACCCCTTCACTTGCGGACGAACTCCCAAGGGGGACCACCGAAACACTCACAACAGAGCAATCATTGCACATTTTACCCCTCGGGTTGGATAGCTAGATCGTCCCATTCTTTCTAGGCCCAAGGTACCAGAACGATGGCACTAAAGAACGTGATTGCAACAACATCGGCGTTGATCACCGCCCTTCGCACGTAGTGGAGATCAGGGCACGGAAACCTCCGTGAAGCCAGCCCCCGCCCCCGATTTGAGGACAGCTTCGCGCGCATTTGCCGCAATGTTCTTCACACTGGCTCCGAACGCCACGCGCTCCGCCCGGCCGTCTCGAAAGACACTCCGCCGCCGCCCTGGTCGGGCAGATCACTTTTTTTCGAGCACCGGCGCGAAGTCGCGGGGCAACAGGGTGGTGGAGAGGTCCACGCCACTCAGGTCCACACCGCGCAAGTCAGTCTCCCGCAGGATGGCGACATTCAGATCCGCGCCCGCGAACTGTGCGCCGCGAATGTTGGCCCCGCGAAAATTGGCATTGCGCAGATTCGCGTGGTGGAAGATCGCGCCGCTCAGATCACAGCGGAACAGTTCCACGCCGCTCACCTGGGCCTCGGTGAGGTCGGCGCCGGACAGGATCGCTTCGGTCATGTCCGTGTTGCGCAAGTCGGCTTTGCGCAGATTGGCGCCGCCCAGGTCTGCGCCTGTTAGCTTGGCCTCGCGCAGGTCGGCTTCCTCGAGCCGCGCCACCTTCAGAATCGCACCGGTCAGATTCACTGCGGTTAGATCGGCCCGGGAGAGGTCGGCGCCGGACAGATCCGCGCGTACGCCGCCCGGCTGGCCGCGGTGGAAGCGCAGGTGCGCCTCCAGGATATCCGTGAGGCGCTTCCCGCTGTGCGAGATACTTTTCGGTTTCCGCAACCCCATGGCGTGCCCTCAGATGTGCAGTGGAGCACCCCATTTTACCTAAACTCTTCGGCGACGTGTAGAGCTGCGTCCGGCGCGAAGTCAAAGAATCAGCGCCTGTGTGTTTTGTGGTAAGTTGAGCGGGCCATGGGCCTGGTGGAAAAGCTTAAGAACCGCGCGCGCGCTTACCCGCAGCACATCGTCCTGCCGGAGGGCGAGGACCGCCGCGCGATCGCCGCGGCGGGGCGCGTGACGCGCGAAGGCTACGCGCGAATCACGCTGCTCGGGCACACCAAGATCATCGCCTCGACGGCGGAACACATGGGCGTCGCGCTCGACGGCATCACCCTGCTCGACCCGGCCGCCAGCCCAAACCTCAGCAAGTACGCGCAGATTTACTTCGAGCGGCGCCGGGCCCGGGGCACCACGCTTGAGGAGGCCGCCGAGATCGCCCGCAGGCCGCTCTACTTCGCGGCGCTGATGGTAGCCGCCGGAGACGCTGACGGGTCGGTGGGCGGCGCCGCAAATACCACGGCAGAAACCGTGCGCGCGGCGCTGCACGCCATCGGGCTGGCGCCCGAGTACAAGCTGGTTTCGAGTTTCTTCCTGATGCTGGTGCCCCCGCGCCCGGGAAGGGAGTTGGGCGTGCGCGGCGGACTCCTGTTTGCCGACTGCGGCGTTGTCCCCGACCCTTCGGCGTCAGAGCTGGCCGAAATCGCCCTGGCCACGGCTGAAAGTGCCCGGGTCTTTCTGGAGGCGGAGCCCCGCGTGGCGCTGCTTTCCTTCTCCACCAAAGGCTCGGCCGAACACCCACGGGTGGAGAAGGTCCGCGAGGCGCTGCGCATCCTGAAGAGCCGCGCGCCACAGCTCGCCGCGGACGGCGAACTACAGGCCGACGCCGCGCTGGTGCCTGAGGTGGGCGCAAACAAGGCGCCTGGTTCGAGCGTAGCAGGCCGCGCCAATGTGCTGATCTTTCCGGATCTGGACTCGGGCAACATCGCCTACAAGCTGGTGGAACGCCTGGCAGGCGCCCAGGCGCTGGGGCCCATTCTCCAGGGCCTGGACCGGCCGGCCAACGACGTCTCGCGCGGCTGCTCGGCCGA
>JACQDH010000222.1 GCA_016201215.1 Acidobacteriota bacterium
CATTTCTTTCCGGTCTTGATGCCGGCCTTGTAGGACTCCATCTCGCCCTTGGCCTGCTCCAGGTCCTCTTCAAAGCGTTTGTAGAACTCCTGGACCGATTGCCGCCAGGGCAGCTTGCCTTCCTCGATCTCGTCGAGCTCCTCTTCCATGCGCGCGGTGAAGCCGACGTCGAAAACATCCTCGAAGCTCTTGACCAGCAGCTCGCTCACCTTTTCGCCCAGCATGGTCGGGGTGAAGCGGCCCTGGTCCTTGCTGACGTATTCGCGCTCGACGATGGTGGAAATAATCGTGGCGTAGGTGGAGGGCCGGCCGATGCCCTTCTCTTCGAGCTCCTTGACCAGCGTGGCCTCGGTGTAGCGCGAGGGCGGCTCGGTGAAGTGCTGCTCGGGACGCATCTTTTCCAGCCGCAGTGTTTCGCCCTCGGCCACCTGCGGCAGGGTGCGGCCCTCGGCCTCGGCGTCCTCGTCTTTCTCTTCGTCTTCTTTCGCCGCCTGGTACACCGCCAGGTAGCCATCGAATTTCAGCACCGAGCCGTTGGCCCGAAAGGTGTAATCGCCGGCGGAGATGTCGATCGTGGTCTGGTCGAACACCGCGGGCACCATCTGCGAGCCCACAAAGCGCTGCCAGATGAGCTGGTAGAGCTTGAACAGGTCGTCGTCCAGGTATTGGCGGACGGAGTCGGGCGTGCGCGCGGCATCGGTGGGCCGGATGGCCTCGTGGGCCTCCTGCGCGTCTTTCTTCGACTTGTAGAAGTTGGGCTTCTCCGGGAGATAGTCAGGGCCGTAGCTCCCGCCGATCAACTCGCGCACCTGGGCCAGCGCGTCGCCCGAAACCCGGACCGAATCGGTGCGCATGTAGGTGATCAGGCCGACCGAGCCCTCTTCGCCTAGCTCGACGCCTTCGTAGAGCCTCTGCGCCAGCATCATGGTGCGTTTGGCGGTGAAGCGCAGGCGGTTGTAGCCCGCCTGCTGGAGTTTGGAGGTCGTGAAGGGCGGGGGCGCATAGCGGCGCTTTTCCTTCTGCGTGACACCGGCTACCTGCCAACGGGCGCGCTCGACCGCGGCGACCACGCGCTGCGCTTCGGCCCCATTAGGGACTTCAATGTCCTCGCCCTTGTACTTGGAGAGCTTGGCCTCGAAGATGGGCGGCTCGCCGGCCTCGAGCACGGCGTGGATGGTCCAGTATTCCCTGGGCACGAAGGCGCGGATCTCACGCTCGCGCTCGACGATCAATCGCAGCGCCACGGTCTGCACCCGCCCGGCGGAAAGCCCCCGGCGGACCTTGTCCCAGAGCAGCGGGGAGATCTTGTAGCCCACCAGGCGGTCGAGCACGCGGCGCGCCTGCTGCGCTTCCACCAGGTTCGTATCCACCTTGCCGGGCTTCTCGAAGGCGGCCTTGATGGCCTTCGGCGTGATCTCGTTGAACAGCACGCGGAAGATTTTCTTGCGCTGGGCCTTGTTGGTGCCCAGCACCTCGGCCAGGTGCGCGCAGATGGCTTCGCCCTCGCGGTCGGGGTCGGCGGCCAGGTAAATGGCGTCGGCTTCCTTGCCCGCTTTCTTCAGCTCCGCCACCACCTTGGTCTTGCCTGGGATGACTTCGTAGGTGGGCTCGAAGCCCTTGTCCACGTCGATGCCCAGCTCTTTCTTCGGCAGGTCTTTGACGTGGCCGAGCGAAGCTTTGACGCTGTAGTTGCGTCCCAGATACTTGTTGATCGTTTTCGCCTTGGCCGGCGATTCGACGATGACCAGTGACTTTCCCATCTCCCCTTTTTAAACCCAGTCCTCCAGCGAAATGTCGAGCGCCGGTGCGCCCTGTGTCCTTTCCGCTACCTCACAGTAGCACCTTCACGAACTGCTTGCCGGGCATCTGCCGGACGATACCCTTCATTTCCAGCTCAAACAGCGTCGCCAGCACCGCCGAGGAGCTGAGCTCGGATTTCTCCACCAACTCGTCCACGTGCCGGGGCTCGTCGGTGCCGAGCAGGGCGTAGAGCGTCTTTTCGGCCGGCGAGAGCGAGGCCTCAAACAGCGAGGCGCGTTGCTCCACTGTTGTCGGCTCAACGGGGAAGAGCTCGGCCCGCACTTCCGTAGGCAGCTCCTCGACGACGTCTTCCCAGCTCATCACCAGCTTGGCGCCCTGTTTGATCAACTGATTGGGCGCAAAGCTGGTGGGTTGCGTGACGTTACCCGGCACGCCATAGACCTCGCGATTGAACTCCATCGCCAGGCGCGCGGTGATCAGCGAACCAGAATACTGTGCTCCCTCCACAATCACAACTCCCAGGGCCAGGCCCGCCACAATGCGGTTGCGAATGGGGAAATTTTCCGGCGCGGGATAGAACCCCAGCGGAAACTCGGTGATCAGCGCGCCGCGCTCTTCGACCTGCGCAAAGAGCTTCTTGTTTTCCTTCGGATAGATGACGTCAATTCCGGTTCCCAGCACTCCCACGGTGGTCCCGCCGGGGGCCGCGCAGGCTCCCTTGTGCGCCGAGCTGTCGATGCCGCGCGCCAAGCCGCTGACGATTACGAGGCCGCGGGCGGCCAGATCGCGCGCCAGTCGCTCCGCCACTTGATTCCCGTAGGGGGTCGGGCGTCGCGTGCCCACCATGGAGAGGCAGTGCCGGCCAAGCGGCGCGGGATTGCCTTTGACGTAGAGTAGTGGCGGCGGGTCGTAGATCTCGAGCAGCCGCTTCGGGTATTCGGTCTCGTCCCAGTGGATCAGCCGGCAGCCGAGTTTCCTGACCTCGGCCAGCTCTTTTTCAGCGGCCTTGAGCGGCGACTGCGAAGCAATCGCTTGCGCCACCGGTGCCGGTAACTGGCAGGCTTCGAGTTCGGTCAGCGGCGCGCGGAAAATCGCCTCAGGCGAGCCGAAGTGGCGCAGGAGTTTGCCGGTGAGCCGCGCACCGAGGCCGGGAGTGACCGCCAACCCCAGCCAGTAGAGGGAAGCGTCGAGTTCCATTCCGGCACAGACCCTACGCGGATGTTAGCGAAGCTGTCAAGTCAGCCCGCGGGCAAGCTACGGAAGACTGCCGCGAAGTGCCTCTTTTTCGCAGAGGTCAGAAGCTCACGCACGGCGACCTGCTGGGTTTCCAGTCTGGCAGGGCCACCTGTGCTTGACCGGCCTCACCTCTCGGTCTCGTAGTCGGCGTGGCTTCCCCCCAGGACCCGGGGCACGCCATCGACGAAGAGCCTCTGGTAAAGGCCAAGCCTGTTGCCCCACGGATCGCTGAAGTTGCAGAGCGCGACTAGCCCGGAGATCCGCTGTACGGGTGAGCAGCGCGCGCCGACCTGGCGCTCGATGCGCTCACGCTCGGCGTCGATGTTTTCGACGCGCAGCCGCATGGTATAGGTGGGCCGCGGTTTGCCCTGGCCGACTTGCAGCCAGCAGTTGTCGAAAATTTCCCACTCCTTGAAGTCGGCGTGGGGCTCGAAGTCCGGTGGCCGCCCGATGAGCCGCGAGTAAAACTCGATGCCGGCCCGGATGTCCGCCACGAAAAATTGAACGGTGAGGCCGAGAAACCGATTCGTCGGTGCCATAAGCTCTTCCTTTCCGGTTTCAGTTTTCGCTGATTCTATCGAAAGACGGGAGCGTATGGCTCGAAATCAGAGCACTGCCCGATGAGTAGCCGTGGCGCGTCCCCGCGAAGCACTGTGCTATATTTAAAGCTTGTTCCTGGGTGAAGAAGACTTGGCAAAACTGCGCATCTCTGTTGTCGAATACCTGAACACGGCGCCGCTAGTATGGGGTTTCACCGATGGCCCGCTCGTCGGCCGCTACGACCTCTCGTTCACCGTGCCGTCGCTCTGCGCCGAAGCCCTGCGCCGGGGCGAAGCGGACGTGGCCATCATCCCGGCGATCGAGTACCAACGAATGGACGACGTCGTGGCGCTGCCGGGGATGGCCGTGGCGGCCAAGGGCGAGGTCCGCAGCATCCTGGTGATTGCCAAGAAGCCCATCGAGATGGCCCGGCGCATCGCCCTCGACCGCAGCTCGCGCAGCTCCGTGGCCCTGGTGCGACTGTTGTGCGCCGGCCACTGGGGCATCCAGCCGGAGTTCATCGAAATGGCGCCTGACCCGTCGGCCATGCTCGCCGAAGCCGACGCGGCCCTGGTGATCGGCGATCCGGCGCTGCGCGTCGCGATCAAGGCGGACGCCCTGATGCGCAAGCAGCCCAACGCCGAGTCTTGCTGTA
>JACQDH010000228.1 GCA_016201215.1 Acidobacteriota bacterium
AGCCGGTAGTCGCGCGGCGCGTATCTCAAGCCCCGGCCCAGGGTATCGGAAGCGTCCTGTTGCCGCCCGGCCAGGCGATAGACCTCGGCCAGGTTGAGGTAGAGCTGCGGCTGGCGGTGCCCCATACGCAGGGCCTCGGTGCACAACCGCTCGGCCTCGCCCCACTTGGACTCCACCACGGCCCGCAACAGGCCCAGGTAGGAGACGTAGTTGGGGTTCATGGGGTCGAGCTCGGCGGCGCGCTCGATATGCGGCATGGCCTCGCCGGGCACGTCTTCGCGCAGCAGGGCAATGCCCTTGCGGAACTGGTCAAAAGCTTCTTGGTTAAACATCTTATACCTCCAAATGATAGGTAGCGCGCGACTTAGGGCCACCACCGGCTGCCGGGCGCGGCCCACAACTGGCCGGTCGCATGTCACCAGGCCGGGTTCATTCGGGGCACCGTGAAGATAGGCTAGCCGGTCGCCGCCCCCGGGGCTACTGGCCGATGGGCCAGTCTTGGGTCTAGTAAGCACGGCCAGGCGAACAAATTACGCCTATCGCCGGCTGGTTTTCGTACCGCCGGCGCTTGCCCTGACCGAAGTCGCAGGGTTCGGCCGGCACTCTTGCTTTGGCGCGAGCCAGGATCGCCCCGACAGGTCGGGGCGCTACAGGTTGGGTTTTCCACGCGGTTCAGTAGTTTTCCACAGGGAATGGTAGCGAAGGAATTTTGGACCTCGTCGCCGCGAGGCCCCGCGTTGGTGTAGAACCAAAGTACCTGCGCAGCAATCTCCAGGGTGGTACAGCCACGCTACAACTCCTGTATTGGAGCTATTGACCGCTTCGGCCTATTGAGCCTCGGCAAGTTCCTTGCCAAAATGTCCGCGTTTCCAGCAAGGAACTGTCCGAGAGGAGGCAGCAAATGTTGTGGGAACTGGTTGATCGAATCGAAGTGCTGGGTCAAATCCAAGTGGCTGTGGTAATCGGCTTTGCCTTCCTCAGTGGTGTGGTCTTCGGTTGGCTTGTACTTGTCCGCTAGAACGTCACGAGAACCACCAGCCACCTACGTCTCGAAAACTTGCTTGGCCTTCCCGCGTTCGTCTGCGAGAAAAATGGGCTTGACACAATATGCCTTCTAGGGTATATTCCCTTTGTGGAATGGGAGGTCAACTACACAGACCAGTTTGAGGATTGGTGGAATACCCTCGATGCGGACGAACAGGAGTCCATTGACACGAAGGTGATTCTACTACAGAGGGTTGGGCCTTCGTTGGGAAGACCGCACGCAGATGTAGTCCATTCTTCAAAACATTCCCATATGAAGGAACTCATCATCCAACACCAAAGCGACCCATACAGAGTTTTCTTCGCTTTTGACCCCCATCGTGAAGGGATACTGCTCCTTGGGGGTAACAAGGGAGGCGACAAGAAGTTCTATGCAAAGTTTGTTCCTATTGCTGATGCTCTCTATGATGAACACCTTAAATCGCTAGAAAAGGAGGCCGACAAAGATGGCTAAGAATTTCAAAACGCTTCAGGCCAAAATGAATCCAGAAGCCCACGCTCGTGCCGTAGCAAGGGCGGACGAAGCCATCCAAGAGATGGCCCTCGATGAGCTGCGCATAGCGCGAGAAATGACTCAGGCAGAGCTTGCCAAAAAGCTTAAGAAGGGTCAACCAGCCGTCTCCAAGATAGAAAATAGCGCAGATATGTATATCAGTACTTTGCAGAAATCCGTCGCCGCAATGGGAGGAATTCTAGAAATCCGCGCTATTTTCCCAGAAACCACGGTGCGGGTAGGGCCATTTGCAAAACTCCGCAAGCGACACGGGTAGTCTTACTATTCTTATCCGCTCATCGCGCGCAACATAATAGGAGTCAAATTCAAATTAGGACACTTCCCGAAACCCGGGGCGCTTGACGCCGGAGGGCGGCTGGCGTATGGTTTTGCGCACAGCTAAAGTTCAAGCCGGAAATTCCGGTGGATATGGGAAGTCCTAGCGAAGAGCGCTGGCGCAGGCTCCTGACCGAAGGACACCGGGCGTTCCGCGTTGCTCACCTGCTGTTTCGCTACCTGCCCAGCCCGCCGCGCTGCAAGGTCTGTCACAATCCCTTCGCTGGGATCGGCGGCAAGCTCGTTGGGCTGATGGGGTTCACGCGATCGCGCAAGAATCCCAATCTCTGCTCGCGCTGCTGCGACGTCCTCCCGCCGGGCGGAGCGGAACTAGATATCGCGGTGCTGTTCGCCGATGTGCGCGGCTCGACCACCCTCGGCGAGCAGTTAGGGCCCAGTGCTTACGCCGCGGTGCTCAACCGGTTCTACTGTGCTGCCACCGAGGTGCTCATCCGCCGTGACGCCATCATCGACAAATTGATCGGCGACGCGGTGATGGCGCTGTTCATCCCCGGCGTCTGCGGCCCCGAATATCGCCGCCGTGCCGCCTGGGCTGCCCTCGCGCTCCTGCGGGCCGTAGGGTACAGGCAGTCCGCTGAGCCGTGGATGCCGATTGGAGTAGCGGTCAATTCTGGGCTGGCGTATGTGGGTAATGTCGGCAGCGAGGGCGTGGTGGACTTCACTGCGCTGGGCGACGCCGTAAACACGGCAGCGCGCCTCGCCTCGAGTGCCGCAGCGGGCGAGGTTCTGCTGAGCGAACCGGTGTACGCCGCCGTTGCCGAGCAGCTTCCTAACCTGGAACGCCGCAATCTGGCCTTGCGCGGCAAAGAAGCGCCCGTCGCGGTGCGCGTCCTCGGCCCCACCACCTGGATCCCCACCTTGTAGTCTGGACCCGTGCCCACCACTCAGCTTCTTGAAGCTGCATTTTGGCTGGACTGGTTTTTGGGGGACAGGTGAAGGAAGCCCGCCAGGGGTTTGGCGTTGTCGGTGTAGCGGCGGGCTTTCGCGGTTTTTGTGTCCCGACGATCTTCGTCGGGAAGCCCGCCAGGGGTTGACCGTCGCGCAACGTGGCCTGCAGAATGGCGCCCTTCCCGGCAGGGCCGGGACGCACACACCGCGAAAGGGCGCCGCTACACAAACCGTTGCTTGCGCCTGATC
>JACQDH010000219.1 GCA_016201215.1 Acidobacteriota bacterium
AGCCTGCAACGGACCCTGGTCAGCACGCCCGGCGGCGCCCAGGTCCCCATCGCGCAGGTGGCCGACATCCGCCTGCTCACCGGCCCGGGAATGATCCGTGACGAGAACGGCCGGCTCAGCGGCTACGTCTATGTGGACATTTCCGGGCGCGACATCGGTGGCTACGTCAACGAGGCCAAGAAGCTTGTCCAGGCCAAAGTGGCCGTCCCGCCCGGCTACCAGTTGGTTTGGAGCGGGCAGTACGAATACATGGAGCGCGTCAAAGAGCGCCTCAAGCTGGTCGTGCCTGTTACCTTGTTCATCGTTTTTCTGCTGCTCTACTTCAACACCGGCTCCACCGTGAAGACGTTCATCATTCTTCTGGCCGTGCCGTTCTCGGCCGTGGGCGCTATCTGGTTCCTCTATCTGCTGGGCTATAACACCAGCATCGCTGTTTGGGTGGGCCTGATCGCCCTGCTGGGCGTGGACGCGGAAACCGCCGTTTTCATGCTGCTCTATCTCGACCTGGCCTACAACGAGGCGCGCCAGAAAGGGCAGATGCGCAGTTGGGACGACCTGCGGGAGGCCATTGTGCACGGCGCCGTCAAGCGGCTCCGCCCGAAGGTGATGACTGTGGCTACGATGTTTTTTGGCTTGGTGCCCATCATGTGGTCCACGGGCGCCGGGGCCGACGTGATGAAGCGCATCGCCGCGCCGATGATCGGCGGGATCTTCACCTCGTTTCTGATGGAGCTGATCGTCTATCCCGCCATCTACGCGATCTGGAAATGGCACTTTCAGGTGAAACCCGAAACCCTGGCGCTGGCGGCGGAGTGAAGAGAGGGCTGGGATGATGCACTTCATGAACCGCACGCGAAACCATGGTGCGGCGTTTGTGCTGCTGATCGCGCTTCTTGCGCCGGCCGCCCGAGCGCAGGCGGATGGCTTGGCCGCGGCGGATCCCTTCGGGCCAATCAACGCTGAGCTGGCCCGCGCGGTAGATTCTCACCTGCTGCGCGCCGGCGAGATTTCCCCGGGGGAGGCTTCCGCTCGAGCGGTGGCGCGGCAGTCGCTTACCGCCGCGGCGGAAACCCTTCCGCCCGAGAACATCTTTTCGGCCATCCCGGCGCAAGAGATCCTCGCCGCACGCCAGAGATTGCTCGCGCTGGGAGTGGATGCCGCGCGCATTTTCGTCGAGGAGGGCGTGCCGGCGGAGCTGTTGCGCGTCGCGGCCATCGAAAGCAACTACGATCCAATGGCGCTATCGTCCAAGGGCGCGCGCGGTATCTGGCAACTCATGCCCGAGACGGCGGCTCGCTTCGGGCTGCGCGTGAACTCGCAAACCGACGAGCGCATGCACCCCGTGCGTGCCACGCGCGCCGCGGCGCGGTACCTGCGGAAGTTGTATGTCCAGTTCGGAGATTGGCGGCTGGCCCTGGCCGCTTTCAATGCCGGCGAAGCCGCCGTGGCCGCCGCCATCCGGCGGGCCGGCACGACCGATTTCCGTCAACTGGCCGAGCGGGGAATGCTTCCCGAGGAAACGCGCCGGTATGTTCCTGCGGTCCTGACCCGCCCGGCTTCCCGGTAGTTCGTGCGCGGGAGGCGCCGTTCGCGCGCTCGGACGCCTCACTTCCGCGGTGGGGCCGCCACGCGAATCGCCCCGGGCAGGTTTTCGATCTCCACCGGCGCTTCGCCCAGCACCTCGCCATCGCCGTGGAACACCGCCGGCCGGCCGGTGCACAGGCGAACGCGGCGACCGCGGAAGCGCCGCACCTCCGGCCAGCGAAGGTCCCCGGTCCGCAGGAGCACCGGGATCGCCTCGACGAGGCGCGTCCAGGCGAGTTCTCCCACGAGAACGAAATCCAGCAGGCCGTCGTCGATCTCCGCTGCCGGTGCGATCTTGACGCCCGCGCAATAGTTCGGCGTATTGACCACTGCGGCCAGGATCACCCGGGAGTCGTCCGTGGCCACGGGTTCCCCGTCCACTTCTATCTCGATGGAAAACGGCTCAAACGAAGCCAGCGCCCAGAGCGCCCCAGCGACGTAGCGTGCCGCTCCCGGCCAACTCCGGAACTTCCCGTTGGCTAGCCCGGCAGCCTCGGCATCCAGGCCCAGTCCCCCGCCGCCGACGTAGTGGCCGATTTTTCCGCCGGCCAGATGCGCGCGCAGCACGTCCATCGGTCGCGGCCGCGAACGCAGGAAGGCGTGCGCGGCCGCGACTGTGTCTCTTGGTAGGCCCAGCGCTCCGGCGACGTCGTTGCCGCCGCCGGCGGGGAAGAATCCCAGAACCACATCGGCGCCCAGCGTGGCTTTGACCAGGTGCTGGAACGAGCCGTCGCCGCCGAGCGCCACAATTGAGGCGTAGCCGCCTGCAGCGGCTGCGGCGGCGCGCCGCTCGAAATCCTGCGCGCTCTGCGATTCAACAAAATCGGCAGGGTGCCCCTGGAGGCGCAGGTACTCGGTTACCTGCCACTTAGCACTCCGGGCGCGCCCGCGCCCGGCCGCCGGGTTGACGAGAACCAGAGTCTTGGAAAGCGTGTTCACTTCTGCGCGCGGTGGCAAAGGCGCGCCATCGTGAACCAGGTCTTGCGGGTGTGTCAAATCCTCGAGTGATGCTGAGGGGTGTGACGCTGCGAGGATAGGCGGCAGGACGGCGCTGGCTTGGAACGGCGAACCCCTGCGAGGGAATGCGGCTATCCGGCTCTCAGCCCCGCACGGTAAGCACCGGGCAGTGCGCCTGGCAGACCACTTTGTAGGCCGTGGCTGGCGGCAGATGCCCTGGGAAGTTCCCCGAGCGCCGCACGCCCATGATGATCAGGTCCGCCTTCCGGTCGGCCGCCACTTTGAGGATGTGGTCGGCCGGCGGCCCGAATTCCACCACGTACTCCGGATCGCACCAGAGGTCGGTGCCGGGCGGCACCAACTCGCGCAGGCGCTTGGTGAAAAACGCCTGCAGCAGCGCGGTATTCTGCGCCGAGGCCTCGGGCGTTTCCTCGACGACGTGCAGCATGGTCAAGTGAGCGTTGTGCTCCTGCGCCAGGGAGAGCGCATAGGCCGCGGCGCGCTCCGCCGTGGGTGTGAAATCCGTCGCGTAGAGGATGTGCCGGAACTCGGTCTCGGGCGGCACCTCCCGGGGCACGTGCGGCCCCACGGTCAGCACCGGGCACTGCGCCAGCCGGAAGATTTCCTCCGCCACCGAGCCCAGCAGCAGCTTGCGGACGCCCGTGCGGCCATGTGTGCCGGCCACGATCAGGTCCACCTCATGCTTGGCCAGCATGTCCGACAGCACGGTCCACAGCTCGCCCTCCCCGAGCAAGACTTGGTGCGGGATCCCCCGCAGGCGGCCGGAAACCAGCAGTTCGCTCATCTGCTGTTCGGCGTACCGGCGCGTCTGCGTCAGCGCAATACCGAACGCTTCCGGTGGCACGAGCTGGTAGGAATCTGGCCGGATCACGTGTGCCATGTAGATCTGCGAGTTGTACCGCCGGGCGATGGAAGCCGCATATTGCAGCGCCACATGGGAGGAAGAGGAAAAATCCGTGGCGCACAAAATATTGGTGAGTTTGACGCGCGATTTACAGCTTGCCAGTGTCATGGGAAACCTCCCCTTACCGCAGACCCGCAAGCTCCTGCAGCCGCCGCCAATTTTCCAGCCGGTCCTGCTGCGCGCGCTGCAAGGACCCGTATGCGTTGCCCTCGGCGTCGAAGTGTCGCGCGAAGCGTCCTTCGGTCCGCGCGAAAGCAATGAAGTCCAGCGGATGTCCGGTTTTCGGTTCGGCGTACCAGTCTTCTTTCATCGCCGGATTCCCCTGCAAGCTGAGGCACTCGCGGAATCGCTCACCTTTGCGCGGGTCGTAGATCAGCAGGGGGAAGGTCCGGGACTCCACGGCCAGTTTGGCCTGCGCCGCGGAGCGGTCGTCCGCCACGCCGTGCTCCGGCATGCAGCTCGCGTAGCAGACCACTACGGCCGGCCCGGGGTATTCATTAGCGGCGAGCACGGCTTTGTAGAAGTGGTTGAGGTGCGCGGGAGTGGTTTGGGCCACAAAGACGTGCGGGTGCATCATGACGATCTGCGCGATTTCCTTGCGCATTTCGCGCTTGCCGGGCAGCGCGCGGCCCACCGCAGCCATCTTGGCATCCTGGCTGGTAAATGTGGCCGTCGAGGTCTGCCCGCCGGTGTTGGAATACACCTGGGTGTCGAGCACCAGGACCTTGATGTCCATGCCCGACATCAGCATCCGGGAAAGCGACTGGAATCCGATGTCGTACATCGCGCCGTCGCCGCCCATCACCCAGAGCCGTCGCTTGGTGTGTCCTTCCTGGTCCCACCGCAAGCGAATCCCCATGGCGTCGGCCGGGGCGTTTTCAAACAGCGAGTTGGTCCAGGGCACCGCAAACGGGTTGAACGGGTAGGTGGAGCCGAACACGGTGTTGCAACCGGTCGCCGCGACGACGCCGATCTGGTCGGCCCCGTAAACAAAACCCGTGGCCGCCAGCATCATCCGCACCGCGGTGGCCTCGCCGCAGCCCATGCAGGAGCCTGCGCCGCCGGCATAAAGAATCGAGCGGCTCGCCAGCATCATGTCGCCGAGCGACTTCTCGTTCACGAAGCGCGCGGGCGTTTCCGGCAGGTGACCGAACAGGTCCATGCCCAGATCGTAGTCGGAGAGGTTCACCTGGCTCTTGGGCCGCATCACCAGCGCGTTATGCGAGCCGCACACCGCGACGCATTCGCCGCAGCCCTTGCACTTGTCCGGGTCAATGAAGATTCCGAACAGGCCGCCGGTCTCGCCGCGCTTCACCAACAGGTCGTGATACTTGTTGGTGACCGTGAAGTTGCGCCGCAGCGTGTCGCGCAGCTCGGCGCGGTCGATCTGCGCCAGCTTGTCGTCGAGCACGGACGGCTCCACGACCTTGGCGAGGATCGCCGTGTCCGGACATTCGTTGACGCACTCCATGCAGCCCACGCATGCCGAGGCGATCAACTCGGGAATCTCCGGCGCCAGGTTGCGGAAGCTGCGCCGCATGGCGCTCGACGGCGGCATCAGGCTGCGCGCCAGGGCCTCGTCGGCCTCCAGTTCGGCCTCCCGCCCGCGGGCGTAGCCGCCGATCACGCGGTCGCAAAAATCTGGCGGCACCAGATCCGGGTCCGGCCCGCGCCCGTGCTGCGAGGAAGGCTGCCAGCGGGGAGCCGGCTTCGCAGCGGCGGGCTCCTCCTGCTCCTGAGGGACGACCTCCACGACTTCCTGATAGCCGCGCCGAGCCGCCGCCAGATTGTCCGCGACCACGCGCGCCCCGCGCTTGCCGAAGTACTTGCTGATGGTTTTCTCGAGCGCGGCAAACAACTCCGCTTCGCCCAGTCCGGCGCGCTCCCGGAACGGCGTCAGGCGCAGGAACGCGCCCAGCAGGACAATCCCCTGCGTGCGAATCTGCAGGTCCGCGCGGCTGGCCGACTCCCGAGCAATGCGCCCGGCATCGAGCGCGAACAGGCGCAGGCCGCGCTCACGAATGGCCTTGCGCGCCGCCGCCGGAAGGCTCGCCCAGACCTTCTCCGGTCCTTCGCCGGGTTGCAGGGAGGCTTGCAGATAGATAATGCCTCCGGGGCGCAGGACCTCCAGCGGATCGCCACCGGCCAGGGCGTTGGCGTCCTGGATGGCCACGAAGTCCACTACGTTGAGTTCCGCGTGAATGCGGATGGGCTCGGGGGCCAGCGTGAGATAGTAACTCGTCGGCAAGCCCTTCTTTTCCGAGCCGTACTTGGGAAACGCCTGGGCGTAGAGCCCGAACAATTCGGAGGCTACCGAAGCGATCACCTTGTTCGTGGTGACCGAGCCGAAGCCGCCCACCGAATGCCCACGCATCGAGTAGGCGTTGGCCGGCCGCACGTCGGGGTCCTCGCGAACCTCCAGCGCATCCTGGTGCTTCACCCCGAGGACGAAGAAGCGCCGCCCATCGAGACCCATCATGTTACCCACGGCAGCGACGAAATGCCCCGGACGGACGTCACGCCCGCCGAGTCCGGCCACGCCGGAATAAACGTCGGGGATCCAGTCCGCCTGCCTGCCGTGCGTGCCGAAGACCCCGTCCGCCAGCGCCGCTTTCACTTCGGTCGTGAGCGGGTTCGATTCCGCCAGGGGCACGTCGGCGCGCTCGATCACGGTGACGGCGCGGCAGTGCCGCAGCAATTCGACCAGTTCCCGCGCGGGGAACGGGCGGAAGCTGGTGATGCTGACGGCACCGACACGCAGGCCCTGCCCGCGGAGGTGGTCCACGGTGGCCTCGGCTGTCTCCATCATCGAGCCCATGCCCACGAGGGCGTACTCAGCATCCTCCATCCGGTAAGCCCGCACTAGACCGTAACTCCGCCCGCTCAGTTCGCCGTACTGCTGCATGGCGCGTTCCAGCGCCGGAATCACGCGGTCGTAGAAATACCGCTGCGCCACCTTGCCCTTCATGTAGCTGTCCTGGTTCTGCACCGGGCCGCTCAGCAGCGGGCGGCTCGGGTCGAACAGGCTGCGCAGGCGCTCCGCGGGCGCGCCAACGAACTCGCGCATCAACTCGGGCTCAGGCAGGCGGATGGTTTCCAGCGTGTGGGTGGTCAGGAAACCGTCCTGCACGTTGAAGAATGGAGTCTCCGAATCTTCGGCGGCCCGGCGCGCGATCAGCGACAGGTCCGCGGCTTCCTGAGCGTTCCGGGCGAACAGCATTCCCCAGCCGGTGTCGGCCACGCCCATCACGTCGTCGTGCCCGCAGTGCACGTTCAGGGAATGCGAGGTCAGCGCGCGCGCGCCGATGTGGAAGACCACCGGCAGGCGCTTGCCCGCGATCACGTAGAGGACTTCCTTCATCAAGATGAGCCCCTGGCCGGAGGTGAAGTTGGTGACGCGCCCGCCGGCCAGCGCGAAGCCCTCGCAGGCCGAGGCCGAGCTGTGCTCGGACTCGGGCTCCAGGAACTGCAGTGTCTCACCCCAGAGGTTCACCTTACCGTTGGCGTGCTCCACGGCGTAGCCATCGCCCATGGGCGTCGAGGGGGTGATGGGATAGGCGCAAGCCCCCTGAGAGATTTGCGATTCAACCCAAACGACCGCTCCGGACCCGTCGGTGGTCGAAGGGATCCCGGGGAAGCGCGGCGCAGTCTTGGCCGTCACCGGAACCTCTGCGGTCGCCTGTTGCGAAGCGAGTTCGGGTGCACCAGTATCTTTGTTCACGGTTTTGTCCTCTTACGTACCGACAGGAAGTGTGAAGCATCTCTTCTTCCAGAGCAATACCTTGCAGGTTTCTGATTTCAAATACGTTATCCGTGCGGGAGATGGAGCCGGCCGGCAGTTTTGCGCCACATCGCGCACGCCCCTGCGCCAGCCTGCTCAGAAACGCTACCCCAGGCACCCTGATTGGGCCGCGCGGCGGCGGATAAGCTATGCGCCGTGAAGGAGTTGAAAAGCCGCCCGGCAAAGCCACCGGTGGCAGGGCAAATGCACAAACCGGGGCATGGAGGTGCATCGTGGCCACTCTGACTCCGGCGTTCCGCGCAGACAGTGAGCGAATCCACAAGGAACACCAGATCCTGGGACAGCTCCTGACCCGGTTGGAATCTGCTCTGGACCACCTGGTGTGCTACTCCGAGGTGTATGCCAATCTGGCCACTGCGGACGACGTGCGCCGCTACGGCCGGCAACTGGCCGAGCAGTTCCCTGGACACTGCCGGCGCGAAGAGGCCGCCCTGCTCGACCCCATAGCGGAGGTTAGCCCGGAGCTCGGTAAATTTTGCAAACAGATGAGGAACGAGCACCAGGACCTGCTCGTGCGCCTGGCCACTTTCAGCTCCGCCCTCGATGCTTTTGACAAGGCCGAGGATCTGTACGAAACCGTGTGCCGTCTCAAAGATGTGGGCAAAGAGTTGACGGGCGACGTGCGGCGCCATGTGGAGACAGAAGAACACGAATTGAGCGGCTTCCTATGATTGCCCTGCTTCAAGATAAGGCCACGGTCGAACAGGCCACCTGCGTCAAGTTGCGCCGCGCGACACCGGAGGATCGCGAGGCCCTGCTGACCATGTACCGGAGCTTTGAGCCCAAGGCCGCGGCCATGGGCCTGCCGCCCCGCAAGGACCTGGAGAAGTGGCTGGACAGCCTGGTGACCTGCTCGAACTTCGTGGTTGTGGTCGAAGGCCTTCTGGTCGGACACAGCGCCCTCTGCACGGAGGCTGGTTCGGGCGAGGTCGCTGTCTTTATCCACCAGGACTACCGCAGCCGCGGCCTGGGCAAGCTCTTACTCGGCGAGATGGTCAACGAGGCACGCCGCCTGGGTCTGCGCCGGATCTGGGGAATCGCAGAACTCGACAATCTCCCCATGCTGCGCCTGGCTCATTCGCTGGGATTTACTCGTGGCGAAGAGCCCGGAGAGTTCCACATCGATTTGAGCCAGCAGACCCCTCACGACCACGAGATCTCAGCCACCTGATCCCGCCCCTCCCCGTTTTCTTTGCGGTGAAATCTGCCTGGACTGGTCTAGGCCGCCAGGCGCATGCCGAGAATCAGCAGCGAGGCAAAAGCCACGGAGTGAGTGATTTCGGCCCAGCCCAGGCGTCGGATGGGAAACTGCTGCCCCATTTCAAACAACAACCGGCTGGCGCGCAGGATCCCGGGAACAAAAGCCAGGGCGAGTACGCCGGAGCGCAGCGCTGCGGAGTGGCCCGCAGCGGAACGGGAGTTAAAGACCGCCCAGCCAGTCACAAAAGCTGCCAGTAGCAGGTGATAGAGAAAGACCGGCCAGGCAAATGCCAGCCGCTCACGCATGCCGCCAAAGCGCCGGTGCGCCAGAAGCCCCCGCACGCGGTATTTCACGTAGAGGATGCCGCCGAGGAAGAAGAGTAAGTTGAGCAGCCAGACCTGCATGCCGAGCGGTTCGCCCCGGCCCGTCATCGTTTCACGATGGAACAACGACCCGCGGGATGCAATCCACGCCGCGGGCGCCGACAGGGTCAGTAGCGCCACGCCCATCAATTCCGCGGAGAGGCTGCGTTTCTCCCTGCGCTGCCGCGCATGCCCCTGGATCAGCAAGTTGCGGACCCAGAAGAGCGCGGCTGCCAGCGCGCCCAGCCAGAGAAGCTCGTATCGTCGGAAGAGAAAAACGAGCAGGCCTCCCGCTCCGCCACTCACGGCAACCAGCAGCAGGTGCGTGGGCGCGAGCAGCGCCTTCCCGACAGACCGAGGTGCCTGCGATTCGCCACGGTTAGGTCCGGACAGGTGCCGGGAAACGGAGGCGCGCAGCAGGAAGAGACTCAGCATGCAGACGGCGGCAAGAAGAAGTGGAGTATTCCATCTCCCGGCGACGCCTGCCGCGGAGAGAAACGGCACAAGCAGAATTCCCCAGGCCCCGTGCTCCTCCGGCACCTGCAGTGAGAGGGTTGCGTCTGAGCTTGCCACGGTCGGTTTGCCTCGGGAGGCGATACTGGAAAAAGCGGATTCTTCTGACTCTTCCGGGGCAACTGGTCAGTGGACCGCCGCGCCCGTGCTTGGATCCACGCCGGTTGCCCCGGGAAGAGCCGAATGCGATCTACGGAACGATTGCTGGTTTCCCAGTTTGGGGGACACTGTTCGCGTAGAACGCAAACTCGTGAAGTTCTGCCGGAAGGATTCGCCGCCGCCCGGGAGCAGACATGGCGGGACTCGTCTGCAGACTTGCTGATCGATCGCGCTCAGGATGTTGGGCGTTACTTGGATGGACCCTACTGCGGGCTCCCGAGCAGCGGCGAGCTTCCTGGAAAAAACCCTGTGAATGTGGCCCTGGCCTGGGAAAAATCTGTGGCAGCGCCGGGGCGAAAAGTCCAACCAGCTCATCCCATTCAGGGTTAGGCCGGTCATTTTGGGAACGGAGGCATCCGTCCGGATCTCCGCCCCGCGCCGCTGCCAAGCTCTGAGGAGTCGGGCGGCTGGAAAAAGAGCCACTCCTTGTCTGGTGATCCCCCGCCGACGGCCAGCGCTGGACTGCTTGCGATCCTCGACGCCGTCCCGGCGTGCGCATTGTGCGACAAGTGACACAGCCGTCCGACTCAACTCCAAAAAATCTGAATCCCTGTGGCTTAGGGCACAAACTGTGCCAAAACCCCCTTCTGTGTGTCGTTCCAACTAATTGCATTTATGAAACTTAGCGCGCTACTCAAGAATGCATGCCGAAAACCAAACCCAAGCTGGGCCATTTACCCCAGCCGCTGAGCCTTTTTGCTCGTGGAGTCCCAGGCCTCGTTCCCATCGGCCTTGTGCCTTTCCATCGAATGGAGGTGGAGCGTTTTCCCCGTTTCTGCATCTGTTTCCCAGAAGACACCGTAGGAATCGCCGCGCGCGACGTACCCCTGCGCCTCCAGCTCATTGACTGGCCGTTGAAAAGCCTCGGGGGCCCGTTCATTCACGATGATCACTTCCTGCCTGGCAACAAGTGGGTCGCTCGCCCGTCCCTCCCGACCCAGCGGCAGCGTTCGCGTCCCATCCGGTCGCCGGCCGAGCTCACCTCAAAGTCTGATGGATTTCCGCGAGGAGCCGGTCCATCTTCGCGTGCAACCGCTCATGGGTTCCGGCGCCCATCTTCTCCACTTCGACTCTCTCAAAAGCGTTTGCCAACTCTTGCTGCTCGGCGTCGCTCAACAGCCTTTCGGCCATCGGGAACAGCACGTTGTTTTCCTTCATGATGTGCTCGCTGAGCAGCGCCGCATAGCTTTGGGCGGACTGGGCCCAGGCCGGCCCGGCCTGCGCTACGCCATCGGCGTAGGCCTTGGCCGAAGCCACCATTTGCCGGATCAGGGCACGGCCTTGCTCATGCTCGCTGAGCATCACGCCGATCGGACCTCCGGCGCGCGGAAGCCCCTTGGCCTCGAGCAGCGGGAACAGTACGTCTTCCTCTTTGCCGTGGTGGCAGCGGTCGGCGAAGAGTTGGAAGAATTCGAGAAGGCCATCGAGAATTTCAGTCGCGACGCGTTCGCCCCGACCAAGCCGCCGGGCTACTTCTTCGGCGGCCTCTAACATGCGCAGGATGGCTTCGTGTTCATCGCGCAGGACCTTCGTGGCGGCAGTGGCCATGATCTTCTCCTTTCGCAAACTGGCGCTCTCCCCGCATCAGGGAGGCACTGAACGGAGCCAGACCCCGTGCCGTCAGCGCGAGCCGCAGGACTCGCCGCGGCCTCTTGGCAGCTCCGCTCTCAAGGGGAACGGTCCGCACCACACAAACCCGCTGCAATCCTGGCATCCGCGGTGCCAGCCGGCAGGTTAGGTTAACTCTCAGTGCAAGAAGGAGTTGCACCCCGTTCACTCGTTCAGGAGGCGCGTTCGGCCGCGCCAAAAACCCCCTCCACCAGCGGAATATCCCGCATGACGGCTGAGGATCCACACTACACGCCCGTTGCGCTCATCGGCTAAGCCCTTGAAATCCGTAGCAATTGCGGATCCTTTGGTCCAGGTTCAGCAAGTACGGCTTTGGCAATCAGGGTGCCTCAATGGCCGGCAACTCATTGAGGGGGCATCCGTGGAAACGGCGTTATCGGTCATTGACCTCAACCATCGTCCGGCCCCGGTGGAGCGCCGGGAACGCTTCTGGGCCAACCGAAGCCGTCGCTCCGACACCCGGCAGCAACTGGCGGGCGCCGCGGGGAAAAAGACCAGGTACAATCCCTCCTGTGCCGTCTTGGCCGACAACAACTAACAGGAGGGGAAAAGCTTATGTCGAAAGAAAGCAATCCGTCGGGCGGCACCTGGACGAGCCGCGAGGCTTATCTGCTCGCGCTGGTCTGCCTGATGCTCGGGTTGGTGGTGGGCTACATGTTTCGCGGTAGCGCCGCGGTGCCGGGCGCGGTTCCGGTGACCACGGCCGGGGTCACACCACCGGCTGGCGCGTCGCCGGCCCCCAGCGCACCGCCCACGGCCGAATCGCTCCAGCCGCTCGCTGCTCCCCTGCTCGCGGCGTTGAAGGCGGATCCCAAGAATGCGGACACGCTGGTGCAGCTCGGCAATCTCTACTACGACAACCACGTCTATCCCCAGGCGATCGAGTATTACACCCGCGCGCTGGAGTTGCGGCCGAACGACCCCAACGTGCGCACCGATTTGGGCACGGCCTTCTGGTATTCGGGCTTTGCGGAGAAGGCCGTCGCGGAATACCAAAAATCCCTGGCCGCGAATCCCACGCACGCCAATACGCTGTTCAATGTCGGCGTGGTGCGCTCG
>JACQDH010000220.1 GCA_016201215.1 Acidobacteriota bacterium
AGGCCGCAGCAGGGTGGACATGCACTCAACATACCACACCCGCCCGAAGAGTGTTACTCTATTTTGCGAGAGTCTTTAAGTCGTGGAATGCACTCATGGAGTCTGTGTTCAAAAGCCTTGGTGAGGTCTTTCCGAATGGTGCGTTTGGTAGTGGAATCAGGACTTAAGTCACGCGCTACTGTTCTTGAGTTAGGTCGTAACGTTACGTCCGTTACGTCACGAGGGAAAGTCACTGAGCGATCAGGAGAACCCTGGCCCGAGCAGTCCTTCGAGCGACGGGGGAATTTGTGCGCCGCACTTGGGATTCCCGTTGTCTTGTGAGCAGCGTGATTTCCTGGCCTGGAAATTAGCCGCTTTGCGCGGCCCGACTGGCACTGGAAAAATGCGGGACAGTTCCCATTCCCGAATTCGCGAAGATACGATTTCAGCCCAATTGCTCTGGGCTTTGGGGCTTGGGTTCACCCCACGCTTGACGTGCGGGAGGCTGCAAGCCGTCACATAGAGAGAAGCCACCCGGCCAGAGCTCCACCGGCGACCAACCAGGCTGCATTAATCTTCGCGTAAACAGAAGCCACGATTGCGACAATTCCAATCAGGAATGGCGGCCAACTGGTGATAGTGCCGGGAATCAGCTTGATGGTAACCGCCGCCATCAAAGCTACCGAGCTTGCATTCACGGCATCGAGGAATGAGGCGGTCAACGCTGAACGACGCACGTGGGGCAGCAGGGGCCCGAGTGCAGCGACAAACAGAAACGACGGCAGGAAGATTCCAGTCGTGGCAACAATCGCGCCTCGCCAGCCGGCCAGCAGATAGCCGATGAAAGTGGCTGTCGAGAGAACCGGACCGGGCGTGAACTGGCCTATCGCAATCGCATCGAGCAATTGTTGCTGGCTCAGCCAGCCGTATTGCTGCACCAAACCTCCTTCCAAGAACGCGACGAGTACATAGCCGCTTCCGTAAAGAACGGCGCCAACCTTCAGAAAGAAGAGTCCCAGCTTCCATAGCGAGACACTTGTCACGCTCAACGCGCCCGTTGTCACTGCTGCAGCTTGAGCTGGGGTCAACCAGTTCCAAACGATGACCCCAGGGAGCATTGAGGTGCTCTGTCGCTTTGACGGCGCTCTAAGCGGGGCACGCCGGAATGCTTCCAGGAAGACCGTGCCTAAGATTCCTCCCCCAACCAGCGCCAGAATCTCGTTGGCTCCAAGCAGTGAAGCCGTTGCCACGAGCAAACCGATTGACAGCCTCAGCCAGCCACGTAGTGCCGTCTTCCCGAGTCGCCACACCGCCCCAAGGATGATGGCTACGACCGCGGGCTTGATCCCGTACAGCAAGGGTGTGGCTGCGGGCAAAGTTCCGAATGTTACATAGGTCCAAGCAAGAGCAGCCGTGACCAGAACGGCGGGCAGAATGAAGCTTGCCCCCGCAACAACCAGGCCCAGCCACCCGGCACGGATGTAGCCCGCGTGCATGGCCATTTCGGTCGAGTTGGGCCCGGGGATCAGGTTTGTTGCGCCAAGGAGGTCCATGAAATGTTCACGGGTGAGCCAGCGGCGCCGCACCACCACTTCTTCTTCCATCATGGCGATATGGGCGGCAGGACCGCCGAAGCCAATCAGCCCCAGCTTCAGAAAAACGAAGGCGAGCTCGCGGAGAGTCACATTTCGGACACGGCTGACTTCCGACATCTAGGCTCCGTCGCAACGGCTGAGCAACGCATCGAGCGACCACGGGCCCCCACCGACGAGCAGCAGAAACAGCGAGCCGAGCAGCATGGCAAAGTCAGTCCGGGACTCGTGAGCGGCGGCCCGGAAACCGCTCTTGAGCAGAATGGGAATCTTCGTGGTGGAGATGGCCACGAGCATGTTGATGATCATCGGGATGGCCGCCAGCCGCGTCAGCAGCCCCACGAGGAACAGCAATCCGCAGACAATTTCGCAGACGCCCACAAACGGGGCCAGAATCTCCGGGGCCGGAATGCCGATCTTCGTAAAGCGACCGACACCCAGCGCGTCGGAGAAGAGAAACTTCTGGATTCCCTCTGAAAGAAAGATTGCACCCAGGGCGGGTCGAACGAGAACGACCGCCGCCGGCGCACGTGTTGCAGCGAGCTTTTGCAGAAACTTCATGGCCAATGACCCTCAAGAACCCGGGGTGAACCGGGCCAAGTCGTAAATGCCCAACGTCTTTTCCAGTTTCGCCACGTCATCCACGATCCTCTCAAAACCCTCTTCGCCGAAAAGCTGGTGCTCCTTTTCCTCGAATTCCTCGCCGAGGGAGTCGTACTCATTGGGCGTGACGACCGACCGGAAGGCCGGAAACAGGACCGTATCTTCGTGTGCTTCGTGCGGCCGGTACATGCGGATGAACAATTGGAGCGTTTCGGCGAGCTTGTTGCGACTGCCCGGGTTCTTGAATGTCCTTACGGTGGCGAGTTGTCGAATCTGGTCCGTCAGTCGGCGGCCGACGCGATGCTGTGATCGAAGCACGCGCACGAAGTCTGCAAGTTTGCCGGCCTTCTCGAATCGCGGGAAGAGGTAATCCTCCTCCAGTCTCTCGTGGTAGTCTTCGACGAAGCTCCGGATGATCCCCGCCGAACTCGCCACCACGCCGGGGTCGAGATCCTGCCTCTCCTTCAAGCGGCGCATGGCTTCGTCATAGATCAGGAGGATGCGATTCAACACGCCATGCTCGCGCATCAAATCTTCCGCCGGTGACACTTCCTCTGGCTTGCTTTCCGTGGATTTCGGATCTCCGGTGGTTTTTCTTTGCTCCGCCGACAATTCCCTTCCCCCGAGAAGTGCTGCGCCCACAATCCATGCCGCGCCGCTTATACAGAATTCGCTACGCTTCCCATCTTCCATCGTAATGAGCTCTTTTTTCTCCCTTGTTCAAGTCCAACGATTGGGCTTCATTTGAAAACCCCGGTCGTCCTCGTCCGAGCAATCATCTCGGTACGTTCTGACGAACCCCGCCCAGGCTTGATGGCCGTCACTTGAGTACCCACCCGAAGACGATGAGCAAGAAGGCAAACGTTAGCGAAACCTTCGGGACCAGGTACAGATAATGCGACAAAGAATTTGGATGTGCCAAGCGCGCCTCCCGAACCGCGAAGAACAGCCCTCCTACGACCAGAATGATTCCCAGAACGGCCGCGACGACGGGCGGCAGGAGCCTGGTGGGCTCTGCCAACGCTTTGACCCGCAGGGCTTCAAGGGTGTTCAGCCCCACCGGATCCGTCATTGCGACCGGAAGGAAGCCCGCCCAAGAAACAAACTTCGCCAATGCCTTGGCCATGTGGCCTGCTGAAACGACCACAGCTACGGGCAGAGCCATTCGCTGCCAAGTGGAGCTGAGGCCCGAGTTTTCACCCAAGAGCCGAACGACGAACCACATCAACGTCCAGAATCCGAGCGGCACAATTACTAGTGCCCAGAGCCCATCCAGATAGCCGGATGACCAAGAAACCCCCGCCCACTGGCTGACCAGATTGGGAACCTTCAGAAAAGTCTCTTCGCCTTTGGGCCACTCCGTCAGAAGTTCCCAGGTCACGAAGCCGGACACAAGCATCACGAAAAGAGTCGTCGGCCACGAAGCCAGCGGCTCCCGAACGTCGCCGACATGAAACAAAGGTCGGAGGAGAAGCCGCATGTTATCCGGTTGGCAAGCCTTGATACATTGGCCGCAAACCAAGCAGTCGCGGTTGCTGTTCACTCGCGGGGGATTCAGTAGGCCCGGACAACTCCGCGCATCCGGCCGATAGCGGTTGCAGGCCATCAGACAATCTTTGCCTGTGCAGCCTCCGCACGTCTGCCCGGAACCGGCGCGAACCGCCAGCATTCCTCCGCGGCCGTAAGTGGCCAGAAGTTGGCCGATGGGACAGAACCCGCGGCAGAAGGCCCTGTCCTTGAAGGCCAAGCCCGTGATCACTGCCATTAGCAGCAGTCCGATCAGAAACCAGGACGTATAGGCTGGGACTCGATTGATGTGAGCTCCGGACACAAGCAACTGGATCAGCGCGTAGAGCGCCACAATGATGGCTCCCGAGATCATCCACCGGCGCACGTGCAACTGGCGGATTCCCTGACTTCGGCCAAAACGCTCACTCACGTTGCTGACGAGTTCCAGCGGACACACCATGCACCACGCCCGTCCTAGGAGCACCGCGATCCAAATCATGGCGGGCCACCAGACGCCCCAGACTAGGAGTGTGGCGAGATTGGTCTTGGCGTAGAGCTTTTGATTCGCACCCGTTGGCGCATAGTGTTCCCAGCCAATCTGAGCCAGGGCCACGAAAACGATCAGCATCAACCCTTGGAAGAAGTAGGGAAAGCCCCGCCACATCACGAGGCGGCGAATTGCCCGCAGCCGAAGCAGGTCAAAATCAGCCGGGACTCTTTCCGCGGTTTGAGTCCTGTGCGTGCCTTCCTCGCCGTTCAGAACTTGCAGTTTGGGTGTCATGTTTCCTCAAAGACCTCTTCAAACAGTTCCCGGACCTTAGCCTTCGCCGCTTCGAGCGCCCGTCTCCCGAGCGGCGTCGCGCGGTAGACCCGGCGAATCCGCCTGCCGTCACGCTTCTCGCTGGACCGGAGATAGCCCTTACGCTCCAAGTTGTGGAGCATGGGATAGAGGGTGCCCGGGCTGAGCTTGTAGCCGTGCCCGGCGAGTTCCTCGATAATCCAGAGCCCAAAAATCCCTTCGTGCGCGGCGTGATGGAGGATGTGGAGTCGAATCAGGCCGGAGTACAGCTCTTGTTGGTGAGGGTCAATTCCCATAGAATATCGACTGTCGTTATCCAATTTCGATTATATCAGAGGAGCATGAACATGTCAACACTGCCCCAGCGCACGAGGTGGCGCGTAACCTAACTTCTAGACTCCACGTCCGCTTTGTTTGTGCACTTCATTGTCTTGACAGGGCTTGCGCGCCGGAGCGTGCTCTTTGGATTGAGAAGTTAAAGACACTACGGTGGACACTAGCAGCTTGTTGAAAAACTCTGATTCCTGCAACTTTTCCGGGCGGGATTCGTCTCATGGGTGAGCCAGGAGGCGAACCGATGCGCGGAGAAGATTGCAAGCAGGAAGCAATGTTC
>JACQDH010000237.1 GCA_016201215.1 Acidobacteriota bacterium
AGCTTGTCCTGAGCGAAGCGAAGGACTCGCGCGGAATGACCGCTGGCGGGCTACCTCGCTTCACGCCGGACAAGTTGCGCCTGCCACTACACGGCTCGGTGAGGATCTATTGCGTCGGTTTCTGCGGCGCCGGCTTGACCGCCGGCGCGCGCGGGGGCCCGGCCGGAGGCTGCTTGAGCAGTAGGCGCAGGTTCACGCGGCTCTCTCGGCCCGAGCGTACGAGCACGTTGTGTTCCCAGTCCGACCAGTGCCCTTGGGCCTGCGCGCGGATGTCGTAGTTTCCCTGCCGCAGGCCGCCGAACCGGAAATGGCCGTGAGCGTCTGTCTTAGTCGTATGCGGATGGCTTCCGTCGGAAACCTGCAGGAAGACCCGCGCAGCGGCGACCGCTTTGCCGCTCGGGCCGAACACGGTGCCGCTCAGCGTGCCCGGAAGCCGCGCGGCCGCCGCACTAGCGAGCCACAGCGGCAACAGAAACGCCATCGCCGCCAAAATGGCCAGCGCCCAAGGACGCCACACCACTCGCGCAAGCGGACGCACCGCAGATGAATTGACAGGTCCCATGGGCCGCCTCCCGGGAGCGCCAGCTTGCCCTCTAGTGTATGCCGGGGGCAGTCGGCGTCGCTCGCGCCATGCGCGGCGGTGTGCTCGATGCGAAACGTGCCGTTACAGCTTGTAATGCCTGCGGGCCCGCGCGTGCGCCGGATGGTCCTCCCGGCCCGTATCCGGATTGCATCCGCGCTCGACCGCGACGTAGTAGCTCAGAAGCTGCGCCGGTACCACCTGCACAAACGGCGAAAGCCATTCCTGCACTGCGGGCACTTCCATGGAGTGGTCGGCGGGCACGTCGCTGATGCCGCGCGCCACCACCGCAATGCGCAGCGCACCCAATTCCCCTGTGGCGCGCAGGAGGGCGCGAGCGCGGTCGTCGCCCGGGCCGCCGGTCAGCAGCGCCACCAGCGTGGCGCGGGAGTCCACCTCGGCCAGCGGGCCGTGGAGGAACTGCTCGGTCTCAAAGCCCTCGGCCGCCATGTAGCTGGTCTCTTTGACTTTCAGCGCGCCCTCGCGCGCGGTGGCCCAGTTGGGACCCGCGCCCACGAAAACCCAGCGCTGTCGCGCGGCAATCCCATGCGCCACCTCGCGGGCTTGCCTCTCGCACTCGAGCGCCTGCTCCATCAGCGCCGGGATACGCGCGAGCGCGGCGCGGGCCGCGGCCGCGTCGGCCAGCAAACCGCGACCTTTAGCCACGCGAATGGCAAAGGCCGCCAGCACGGCCAGCGCGGAGGTGAAGCTTTTCGTATGCGCGAAGGAAATTTCCTGCTCGCAAGTGGGCACGACGAACTCGGCGGCCGTGATGCCTTTGCCGACGTTGCGGCCGGTAACGGAAATCGTCAGCGCGCCAGCGGCTCGCGCGGCTTGGATGGCCTGCACCGAATAGTTTTTCCAGCCGCGGTGGCTCACGGCAATCACAGCGTCGTCTGTGCCCAGCGCGAGCGGATAGTTCACCAGCTCAAATGACTGCTCGACGAGCGCGTGCGCACGGCCGCCGGTCAGATGGCGCAGGAAATGTTCGCCGATCTGCGCGGCGTGGTAGGACGTGCCGATGCCCACAAACACCAGGCGCTGGCGCCCTGCAGCCGCGTCGGCTGCGCGCTCGACCAGTGCCCACTGGGCCTCGAGCACCTGCGCGACCAACGCCGGCTGCTGCCGGATGGCGTCGTGCATGAAATAGGGATGCGCATCGCGTTTTTCGCTCATCTCGCCTCGGACGGTTGCAAATGGAACCACACGGGAACACAAAGCGACACAGATTAACTCAGATGGGAGCAAATCAGCGCGGGGAAAGCGTCAACTCCGGCTCGTTCAGCCGCTCCTGCCACCGGTGCGCCAGCAGCGCCGCCACGCCGTAGCATGCCGCGGCCGCGAGCAACACTGCAGCGAGTCCCGCGCCCAGCGCCACGAGCGTAGCCAGTGAAGTCGCCACCACCGAAGCACAACCGTTGATGGCCCAGGCCCAGGGCAGCAGTTCCGCACGCGTGCGGCCGAGCTGGCGCAGTCCCAGCGGAAAGGGCATGCCCATGGCCGCCAGCGGCAACATGACCGCCAAGGCCACGCCCATTCGCGCGGCCAGCGGCCAGGCCAGCAGTGGGGTCAGCGCCGCGCGCAAACCAAACGCATACGCGGCCGCAGTTGCCGCCACCCCCAATGCCGCGAAACATGCCACGCGCGCTCCTGAGCTTCCTTGCTGTAGCCGGCGCGCGGCCCAACAGCTGCCCAGCCCGGAAACCAGCAACAGCCCGGCCAGCACCACGGCCACGGCGTACACGGGATTGGCCAGGAAAAACACCAGGCGTTGAATCAGCGCCATCTCCACGAACAGGTAGCCCAGGCCGAGCGCCAGGAAGTAGAGAAAAACCCGAAGCCGTGCGCCGCGCCCGGGTAGTTGACGCGAGGGTGCGTGATCACCTTGCAAGGCGCGTCGCCTCAGCAGCACCAACGGCGCGGCAATCAGCAGGGCGCCGAGCAGCGCCGCTTGCACCAGTGTCGCCACCAAAATCAGGTAGCCCCACTCCACAAACGGGATCCACGCAGCGCCTACGGTCGCCAGCATCAGCGGGAGCGCGCGCCAGCGGAAAAAATGGAAGAAGTACGGCCGGTCGTCGGTGGCCGGCCGGAGGTAGAAAGCGTATTCGCGGAAGAACTGTTCGCGGCGCGCGTCTCCGCCGAGAATCGCGGCCGCAGCCTCGGCGTAGTGGTCGCGATCAAGCACGTTGAAGCGGTTGCCCTCGCCCGGCGCGAGGCCCGGGAAGTAGGCGGTGTCAAACAGGCGCTCCGCAGCCCAGCGGCGCAGCGCGGCCAGCTCGCGCGCGGTGAAAGGTTCCTTTTTCACCAGAAGTGTTGCTGTGGCCCAACTGCGTACCAGCACGAGCCGGTCGGCGGGCTGAAGGCCCATGCGTTCGAGCGCGGCTGAAGCCGTAGCGAAAAGTTTCAGTTCATCTCGCGGCGGCTGGCGCACCCAGCGCGTCACTGCCACCAGGCCCCCCGGACGGAGGTGCTCGAGGAAACTCTCGAAGGCCTCGCGCGTGTAGAGATAGTTTTCGCCCACGGCACCCACGCCGGCCACGGCTGCGGCGAACGAGTCCACTAGCGAAAGGTCAATCACGTCCCAGGCATAAGGTGCGGCCTGCACGAAGGCGCGAGCCTCGGCGCGGTGCACCCGTACTCCGGGCCGGTCGTAGAGCGCGCCGCTGAAGTCGCGAAAGGCTTCCCGCAGCAAACCCACCACGTTGGCGTCGAGTTCGACAGCATCCACCTGTTGCGCCCCGTGCCGCAGCGCCAGCAGGACGCCTGCGCCGCCCCCGGCTCCGAGCACACACACGCGCAACGCCTGCGGCGCATCGTCCCGGGCGAAGTAGGGAGCCGCCGTGGTCATCCAGTCGAGGAAGGCGAGTTTGGTGGTGTCGCCGTCATACCGGGTGACCGCGCCGGAGGTTTCCGCGTCCACATAGAGTCCGAGTTGCGACGGCGGGACGGCCTCGGGCGGCGCCAGCAGGGATAGCCCCGGCGCGTGGCGGATCGCAGGGCTCGCCACCACATCCACGCGCCCCAGCGGGCTTGAACGCTGGGCCACCACGCGCGCCTCGGGCAGGTTCAGCGCGTAGCTCAGGCCCTTGTATTGCGAGAGGCGCACCGCGGGCGGGTGCGCGGTCCATAGGAGCGTCAGCCCCGCCATCGCCCCCACTGCTGCGGCCACTAGCCACCGGCCGCGCTTCCCCAGCGGCGCCAGATCAACTAAGGCCAGCAGCGCGCCGCCCTGCGCCAGCCCGCCAACAGCGAGCAGCGCGGGTTCCACTGGCGCGAACTTCAGCAGGCCCACGGCCAGCGCCGCGCCTGCTCCTGAACCGGCCAGGTTGAAGCCATAGAGCCGGGGACACTTCTCCGATTCGCGGATCAGCGCCAGTCCGATCGCCGTAGCCGCCGCAAAGAACGGCACAAACAGCACCAGGTAGTAGCACGCCAGGTACAGCCACTGCCGCCGATCCCAGATGATCAGGTAGGGGTCGAAGGGAATCTTCTGCGCGAGCGCGAACGAAACCGGCAAGACCAGCGCGAAGAGCGTCGTGGAAAGCGCGAACCAGCCCCCGCCACCAGCGCGCGCACCCGTTTCCGCACTGGGGGTTGTCTTGCGCCGCTCGAGCCCGGCCAGCAGCGTGCCGCTCGCGCCGAAGCCGAGCAGCGCGATCGAGATGACCATATAAGCGAAGTGGTGCCACTGCCCGATCGCGAAGGCGCGCACCAGCATCACCTGGTAGGCCAGAACGGCCGCCGAAATCAGAAGCAGAGCTGCTTCCCGCCGCCTCATCTCAGCCGAGATGTAACCACAGATGCAAGCCGATGAACACAACCTGGAATGGACACTGCGGCTCAGCACGCGTGGCCAGGGCTGGGCGGGGTGCCAGATCACCCTTTAAGCTGCGGGCTCATTACTTCTTCGGGCCGCCGACCAGAGGCACAAAGGCCACGGGCATCAGGTTGCGCACCTGGATGTCGCGCGGGCCTTTCGTGCCTTTGGTGACCAACACGAGCGTCTGCACCTGGAAAGGGTTTCCGACGGGGATCACCATTCGTCCGCCCGCTTTGAGCTGCTCGACCAGCGGCGGCGGGATGTGGTTGGCCGCGGCGGTCACCACGATGCAGTCGAACGGCGCCTTCTCCGGCCAGCCGAAGTAACCGTCGCCGATGCGCACGTCGATGTTCTTGTAGCCGAGCGTGGCTAGGCGCTCGCGCGCCGCGGTGCCCAGCGGCTCGATGATTTCAATCGTGTACACTTCGGTCACCAGCGGCGAGAGTATGGCGGCCTGGTAGCCGGAGCCCGTGCCGATCTCCAGCGCGCGGTGCTCTTTCTTTGGCGCGAGCAGATCGGTCATTTTGGCCACGATGTAGGGTTGCGAGATGGTCTGGCCGTAGCCGATCGGCAGCGGCCGGTCCTCGTAGGCGTTGGGCACCAGCTCCTGGGGCACGAAGCGGTGCCGCGGTGTCTGCCGCATGGCCTCGAGCACGCGCGTATCGCGCACCGCCTCGGAGCCGCTCCAGCGCGGCGAGGCGATCTGCGTCCGCACCATCTCCTCGCGCCGCTTGCGGAACGTTTCCTCATCGCCCTGGGCCAAGAGGAGCGCCGCGGCGGCCAGCAACAAGCACACCGGTGCCACGACGACGCGGAAGCTTTTCTGTCCAGCGCTTCTTCCTCGGGGTCCGCGCCTGCGCGCGGGTCGTGGCCGGCTCATTTGCTTTTTCCCCTGTGGCGGTGTATTCGGAGGCGCGGCACCCGAACACCATTATACCGGCTGCGAGCCGCCCGGGCGGACCGAACAGGAGAACGCATGCCCCGTTACCTTTCGCTGCACACGTTGGCCTGCCTCACCCGGCAGGGCGCCGAAGATCTGGCTGCGCGACTCGCCGCGGCCACCGGCGTCACCACGCGCCGCGTGCAGGCCAATATGCTCGAAGGCAAGATGCTGGTGGAGTTCGACGCCGCGGACCGCGAGACGCTGGAAACCTGGCTGAAGACACACGCCTTCCACTACGACTGGCTGCTGCGGGTGGAGTTCGAGAGCGAGGGCGGCCGCCTGGTTCCGGTGTAGCCGTTCCTGGGGCCGGAGCGAATCGCATTTTGGATGCATCGTGGGGCTTGCGCCCGGTATCCAATTCTAGTAAGTTTCGGGATGTTTCCTCGCGCGATATCCCGAAAACCGAGTTCACCGACCGAGATTGGAAGGGGGAGTTGCCATGACAGACTATGCCCATCCGGAAGTATTAGTGACCACCCAGTGGGTGGCCGAGCATCTCAACGACCCGAAGGTCCGCATCGTCGAAGTGGACGTGGACACCTCGGCCTATGACCAGGGCCATGTTCCCGGCGCCCTCGGCTGGAACTGGCAGACGCAGTTGCAGGACCCGGTGCGCCGCGACCTGGTGGACCGGCGCGCCTTCGAGGAGCTGGTGGGTCGCGCGGGCATCACGCCCGACACCACCGTCATCGTGTATGGCGACAACAACAACAGGTTCGCCGCCTGGGGCTTCTGGCAGTTGAAGTATTACTGCCACAACGACGTCCGCATCATGAACGGCGGGCGAAAGAAGTGGCTCGAGGAGAAGCGCTCACTGTCCACCGAAATGCCGCACCTGCAACCTACCACCTACCCCGCCAGAGACCCCGATCACGCCATCCGTGCGCGCCGCGACTCCATCTTCGACGTGGTCGACCGGCGCTCCACCGCGCAACTGGTGGACGTGCGTTCGCTCGACGAGTTCACCGGCAAGGTCATCGCGCCGCCGGGCATGACCGAGACGGCCCAGCGCGGCGGGCACATCCCCGGTGCGGTGAGCGTGCCGTGGTCGCTGGCGGTCAACGAGGACGGCACGTTCAAACCCGCCGACGCGCTCCAACATCTCTACGGCGGCAAGGGCATCACCGGCGAACACGAGGTCATCGCCTACTGCCGCATCGGCGAGCGCAGCTCGCATACCTGGTTTGTGCTGAAGTACCTGCTGGGCTACAACAAGGTGCGCAACTACGACGGCTCCTGGACCGAGTGGGGCAACTTGGTCGGCGCGCCCATCGAGAGGGAAATCGCCGCCGCCGCGCGCTAGTCTCAGGCCCAGCACGCCCTTTTGCCATCCCGAGCCCCGACGGAGTCGGGGCGAGGGATCTCTCGGAGAGATTCCTCGTCCCGACAAGAACCGTCGGGGCGAGCAATGAGAACCACCCTGCGGGTGCTTCTTCCTGTCCGGATGGCAGCCTCTAGCGGATGTTGCCGGGCGGGATTTCGTTGCGGCGCGCCTGCTCCCTCAGTGCATCGATCTTGCCTTGCACTTCGCGCTTGCGTCTCTCGAGTTGCGCGATCGAGTCGGCGGGACTCAGCGGCGTACCGAACCGCGTCGCTAGAGAACACGCTTGTGGCGCCGGCGGCCTCGCCAGCCGTTTTCTTTGCACAAGCGCCGCGCACAGCCAGGAGCCCCTCACTGCGCTGGGTATAGATGGCTGTGCCACTGTGGCGCCCAGACACTCTTGCCTCTGCTCCCGCTCACCCGAGTCCCAGCCGCGCTTCTCAGCGCTGCCAATCCGATGAATGAACACCGAAGACGTAACGATTTGTTACGCGATGCTAAGAAGCCCGGCTGCGATAATAAGAGTAAGCCTTCCTAAACCATTCCTTTTCAGAGCATTACGGACTCAGTGGAGGTGGCATTGCAACTGCTCCGTGGACTGGTTGCACGGCTGGTGAAAGCGACAGACTCAACGAATGCTCAGGCTCGCCAAAATCGGAAACAAGTCCTACCGCGAATACGGCCATCATCGTGGGTTTTCGCTTATCGAAATGATGATTGCGGTCGTGGTTGGTCTCCTCATCGCCGGTATGACGATACCTACACTTCTCACCATCAAGCGTAACCTGCGGACCAGCGGCGACGCGGGTGATATCAATGGCGAGATCGCGTTGGCGAAGATGCGGGCGGCAGCGGCTTTCAGCAAAGCACGGGTATATGCTGACCTTTCCGCGCAAACGTTTCGTATCGAAGTTTGGAACAAGTCCGGCGGTGGCTCCTGGGGAAGCGAAGGCGGAACGCAAGCCTTATCACCAGAGGTTACGTGGGGTTTTGGGACCTTGAACAGTCCTCCCGCGGGCACGCAAGCCGCAATCGGACAAGCGCCTCTTTGCCTCAACAACTCGGGGAACGCGATCGCAAACACCGCATGTATCGTCTTTAATTCCCGTGGAATCCCCGTAGATTCCACGGGAACACCAACCGCCGACGATGCCCTGTACATTACCGACGGCGGGTCGGTTTACGGCGTGACTGTTTCCGCCACGGGTTTGATTCAGACGTGGCACAGCGGTACAAACGCCACAAACTGGAAGAAGCGTTGAGGGAGAACCATGGAAAGCAGATCGTCGCATAGATCCTTCAATCTTCAATTGCAGTCGGGCATGAGCCTGCTGGAGACAACCATCGCGATTGCCGTGCTGCTCATTGCAACGGTCGGGATTATGACGATTGCGATGCTCGCGATTACAACCACAGAAAATCAGGGGCATCTGGCAGCCCGCACTTCTGAATACGCCCAGGACAAAATGGAACAGCTGATCAGCCTTGCGTACGGCGATTCGACCACGGATACCACCGTGTTTCCAGCGACCGATTCTGGTGGAACAGGGCTGGCCGTCGGTGGCAGCTTCGATCCCACCGCCCCCGTGACCGGCTATGTGGACTACCTGGACAGGAGCGGGAATCCCCTCGCGTTTGCCGGAGGAGCGGCGCCAGCGGGCTGGTATTACATCCGTGTCTGGCAGATTTCAACTCCTGCGGGGACGTCCAATTTGAAGCAGATGACCGTGACAGCCATGGTGCGATCCGCACCGGGATCTCCGGGGGTGACGGCAAATCCGCAATCCACGGTCGTATCGCTGAAGACGGCTCCGTTCTAAGGAGGCAAGGTGTCGCATCCGTGGAGAGCAGGAAAAAGCGCAGCAGGAGGGCAGCAACCCGGCTTCTCCTTGCTGGAAATGATGGTTACACTTGCGATTCTCCTGTCGGTCTCAGGAATCGTCATGTCCGTGCTAAGGCAGATGATACTGACTCAGGGCACGGTCTCGAACCGGACCGAGATGCATAGCAGCGTCCGTAGTGCGACCGAGGTACTGCAGCAGGAAATCGGCCAGGCGGGGAGAGTCTCATTACCTGGATCGGGACCGGTGACTCTAACTGGACCCGTGGCCCTCACCGGCGTCGCAACGTCCGTTGGGGTTAATTCCGCCGCCGGCATGTTCAGGGGCGAGCAACTCGTGATCGACACCGGGGTAAACCAGGAAACTGTTGCACTGACCACCGAACCCACGACGAATCTGATCACAGCGGTATTCAACACCACGCACGCCAGCGGTGTGCCGGTTACGGTTGCGGGAGCCTTTGCCAGCGGGATCGTGCCGACCGCGGCCGCTCCAGCGAATTTCACCAACGGTTCCACCGGCTCAGTCCTGAAACTTTACGGCGACATTAACGGCGACGGAAACATGGTCTATGTCGAGTACAATTGCGATACGACCGCCGGGAATCTCACCCGCAGCGTGACGCCGATTACTGCGACTACGAAGGCCACTGCGCAGGTCCTGCTGTCCAACATCCAACGCAATCCTGATGGCTCGCCATGCTTCGCCTACCAGCAGAAGCCGGTGCCGGCGAACTGGTATGTCGTCGACGTGGCGGTCACGTTGACTGTCCAGACGCAGAATCCGGATCCCCAGACGAACCAGTATCAGACGGAGACCAAGGCGTTGTTGAACGTTTCGCCCCGGAACGTGTTTGAGGGCTGGCTGCTGGCCAGCGGCAATGTTAGCAACCGCATCCAGCCGATGCCGGCAAGCGTAACGAACTTGTTGTCCCGGTGAGCAAAAGGCGAGGTTTTATGAACAGAACAAGCGAAAGAGGCGTGGCCCTGGTCCTGGCCATGATCTTGCTGTTGTTGCTGTCGGTCATGGCCGTCTCCCTCATGTTCCTGTCGCAGACCGAAACCTGGTCGAGCCTGAATTACCGTCTCATGTCGCAAGCGCGAGATGGAGCGGAAGCGGGCGTGAACAGGGCTGCTAACTACTTGATGTACAGCTATACGCCGCCGGGAGGGGCAGGCGACCCGCTCAGCAGCTATTTTATAACCTGCTCGCCGGTGACGACCTCCGCTGACTGCGCCGTGGCCAACGCCGTGGTTCTGTCCGCCAACAGCAATGTGGCCTATCACTATCCCATCTCCTCAGTCAACGACAGTTTCAATACGGCCGGCTACGGCAGTCTCACGGCTGGCAATACCGCGGTGAACTACGCCACCTCTGCTACGCTGCTCTCCATGCGCCAAGTGACTCCGTACGGCTCCGCAACGCCGGTCACGATCCAGACCTGGCAAATTACATCGGATGGCAACATCGGTGGTATTCGGAATGCCCAAGTGGAAGTTTCCGCCATCCTGGAGCGACCAATCAGCCCGGTGTTCCAATATGCGGCCTTCGCGACCAGCCCTGGCTGCAGCGCCCTGACCTTCGGCGGGGGCGGCACCACCGATAGTTATGACTCCAGCACGGTCGTCGGTGGGAGCGTCACGACACAGGCCAGTGGCGGCAACGTCGGCACAAATGGCAACCT
>JACQDH010000224.1 GCA_016201215.1 Acidobacteriota bacterium
GGGCGGCTTGCATCCGGCGCGCTTCCAGGGCGGCGAAGTCGCGCCGAGGCCGCAGCAGGGTGGACATGCACTCACCATACCACACCCGCCCGAAGAGTGTTACTCTATTTTGCGAGAGTCTTTAAGTGCCTGTGCTGCCAGTGGGACGTGGTGATCAGGGGGACTGGATCGAGCACTATCTTACGTGGTTTTTTCCGAAATGGGAACCGAAATTCCTGAACTCACTTGCAGTGCACTAAAATGCAGCAGATCTCGAGCTCCTCCTGAACGATCCGTGCGCTCTTTCTGAGGCCACCACGCTGGAAAAAGGAAGCACAACGAGCTGCAGGCCATGAATAACAATTCAATTTTCAGGAGCGCACGTCGAGAGAAACCTCAACGGGAGGAAAACCTTTTCCTTCGCGGACCTTTTGTCTGGGGCGACAAATCTCTTACCTTGGCGGAAACCATCGAGGACGACCGGCCCGGACCTCCGACGCGAGCTGCTGGCTTCCCCTCCGCGAGCAGCTTGCGCACCAGCCCGCTGCGAACCAGCCAAGCCAGAGCCTCGATGAAAAAGTTCCGGGAAAAATGTTCGTGCTTGCCGCGGGGCCATTCACGCATCGAAAGGTGCCGCACCAGCGCGGCAGGCTCGCGGTCCGCGAAGACAAACCGCGGCGGGCGATGGGTCAGCCAGCGGATGTATTCAAAGGTCTTGCGCAGCAAACTCTCCGGCTGGCGGACCAGTCGGCGGTGGCCACTTCCGCCGACCGGCTCGATGAAGGCAAAGACGAGACACTCCGGCGGAACTGGGTTCAGGAACGAGTATTCCCCGGGGCGAACCAGGTATCCGACGAAGAATCCCATGGCGCGACGAGATCTGCCGGGACCCGATGCCTCGCGTTCGCGGCCGGTGGCTTGTTCTTTGCCGGGATGCAGGAACCAGAAGCCGCGCAGGCTGCCACTGCGCTGGGGCACGGCCCGGTAGCCACGCAGGTAGGGTTCGGCCAGCGCCCGGATCCATCCGATGGGAATGGGCCTGCGCTCGGCGTCGCCGTTCACCCCGGCCCTAGCGGCCCTCGAACGGATAGCGATCACCGGTCTGCACCGCCGCGGCCACGCGCCGGCGCAGCGCGATGGTATCCACCGGCTCGCGCTTCGAGAAGCGCTTGAGCACGGCGAGCTGCGTGCGCAGCATGTCGCCTTCGGCCACGGCGCCGAGCGCCGTGCGCGCGGACTTTTCTACGCGGTCCGCGGCGTCGGAGACGAAACACCGCGCCGCATCCACCATCCCTGACGCGGCGGCTTCCCCGCGCCCGGCCACCGCCTTCTGCGCGCGGCGGAGCGACGTCTCCATCGCGTACACCTCCATCACGATGTTGGCCAGCGCGCCGACGATCTCCTGCTGGTCGCCGAGCTGCTCGCGGTGCTTCTGCACGGCCGCTCCGGCCGCCAGCAGGAAATCCTTCTTCGCGTTGGCCACCACGCGGTCTTCTTCGGCCAGCAGGCCGCTGGAGGCCTCCTCAAACTGCGGTCCGGCCATGATTTCTTCCTGGAGTTTGGCGCCTGCGGCCAGCAGGGGCAGCGCGCCGCTCATCGCGCGCTTCATCAGCATCTGGATGATGAGCAGGCGGTTGATCTCGTTGGTGCCTTCAAAGATGCGGTTGACGCGGCTGTCGCGGTAGGCGCGCGCCACCGGGTAATCTTCGTGAAAGCCATAGCCGCCGTAGATCTGCACCGCCTCGTCCACGATGAAGTCCAGTACCTCGCTGCCGTAAACCTTGCTGATGGAGCTCTCGATGGCGTACTCCTCGAGCACTTTCATCAACTGCTGCGTCTTGTCGGCGGCTGCCCCCGCGGCGCTCATGGCGGCCTCAATCATGCCCGCCGAGCGGTAGAGCATGGATTCGATCGCGTAGGTGCGGATGGCCATCTCGGCAAGTTTCTCGCGTATCAGGCCGAACTCACCGATCGGCCGGCCGAACGCGACGCGCTCCCTGGCGTACTTGGCGGAGGCCTCAAGCACCTTCTTCGATCCGCCCAGGCAATACGCGCCCAGGCTGAAGCGGCCCATGTTGAGGATGTTGAACGCGACGATGTGCCCGCGGCCGACCTCGTGCAACAGGTTTTCCTTCGGCACCTGGCAGTTCTCGAAGAAGATGGGCACGGTCGAGCTGCCCTTGATGCCCATCTTCTTTTCTTCGGCGCCCACGGAAAAGCCCGGAAACCCGCGCTCGAGGATGAAACAGGAAAATTTCTCGCCGTCCACCTTGGCGAACACGATGAATACGTCCGCGAAGCCACCGTTGGTGATCCACATCTTCTGCCCGTTGAGGATCCAGTGCTTGCCGTCGGGGGAAAGCACGGCGCGGGTGCGCGCGTTCTGGGCGTCGGAGCCCGCCTGCGCCTCCGACAAGCAGTACGCCCCGATCAACTCGCCGGTGGCGAGTTTCGGCAGGTATTTTTTCTTCTGTTCTTCGTTGCCGAAGTACACGATCGGGAGCGTGCCGATGCCCGAGTGCCCGCCGTGCGTGACCGAAAATGAACCGTAGGCCGATAACTTTTCCGCCAGCAGCGTGGCGGAGATCTTGTCCAGGCCCGAGCCGCCGTATTGCTCGGGGACTCCCGCGCCCAGCAGGCCCAGCTCACCGGCTTTCTTCAGCAGCGAGGGCATCAGGCCCTCCTTGTGCAGCTCGAGGTCGCCCGCCAGCGGCAGGACTTCCTTGGCGACAAACTCTTCGGCCGTCTGCCCGATCAGTTTCTGGTCGTCGTTTAGGTCCGCGGGAGTGAAGATCCGTTCGGGGCGGGATGTCTCGACCAGAAAACTGCCGCCCTTGCTCGCCGTCTGCGGCATCGCTGTAGTGGCCATGGTTCTTACCTCAACAGTGGAATGGCAATGCTCAGTACTCGATTACGCGCCTCGCGCACCGCGTTCGGGTTCCGTTGCTCCCGCGGCGGCCTTGATCTCACCGATGTATTCGGCCGGCAACCCATGCTCGCCCGCTCCGTCCAGGATGGTTTGCAGGTAGTGCGCGGCCGGACGCAGGCCCTTCTCCACTTTGGTGGCGATGTATGCGTGCGCGGTGATTTTCTTGCCGCTGGCGCCGGTCACGCTGACCTCGATGCGGCGGTAGTGCTCCGGGACGCCCTCGTAGCGGTCGAGGTTGCGGTAGGCCGTCTCGGGAATCCGGTACAGGACACCATGCACCGTCTTGCCGGACGCAGGACGTATGTTTGCCGTGGCCGCCCCGCCGCGCGACTTCTTGTTGAACACCAGCTCGTAGTTCTCCAGACGCCCCGCCTGCTCCTCGAGAATCTGTCCGGCGCGCGAACGCATTTGCGCGCGGTTCATGTTGCTGCCGTAAGCGAAGTACCAAACGGTCGCGGGCGACATTGATCTTCTTGAGCACTCATCCCGGAGAATGGGGTGGCCTGCCGGGAACTGCAGAGCAGCTATCTTACCGGGAACCGGCTTGCGGGGCAATGACACGCGCTAACCGCGCCCGCGCCTGGCCACCTGCCGCATACCCGCAGCCCCGGGCACTCGCCGAGCGAGTTTCAGGCGAGGCGCTCGAAGATACCCGCGGCGCCCATGCCGCCGCCCACGCACATGGTCACCATGCCGTAGCGCGCGTTGCGGCGCGCCAGTTCGCGGAGAATCGTCGCGGTCAGCTTCGCACCTGTGCAGCCAAGCGGATGGCCCAGCGCGATGGCGCCGCCGTTGACATTCACCCGCGACGTATCCAGCCCCGCAAGCGTGATCACCGAGAGCGCCTGCACGGCGAAGGCTTCGTTGAGTTCGATCACGTCAATCTGATCGAGTTTCAAACCTGCAATCTTCAGCGCCTTGGGAATGGCGTAAACCGGACCGACGCCCATCTCCTCGGGCGGGCAGCCAGCGGTGGCAAAGGCGAGGAAGCGCGCCAGCGGTTTCCCACCGATGGCGCGGGCGCGCTCGGCGCTCATCACCACGGCGGCCGCGGCGCCGTCGCTCATCTGGGAGCTGTTGCCGGCGGTGGTGGTGCCTTTCGCATGGAATGCCGGCTTGAGTTTGGCGAGCGCTTCGAGCGACGTGTCGGCCCGCGGGCCTTCGTCGGTGTCGAACGTGGTGGTGGTGGTCTTCGGCCGGCCGTTGCTCAGTGCGGTGATGCTGACTTCGACGGGGACCACTTCGTCTTTGAATTTGCCCGCGGCAATCGCGGCGAGCGCCTTCTGATGGCTCTCGAAGGAGAACTGGTCGGCGATGTCGCGGGTGATGCCGTACTTGCGCGCCAGGTTTTCGGCGGTGAGGCCCATGCCGAGGTAAGAGTCGGGGTAGTGGTCCATCAGCCAGGGATTGGGCGAAATCTTGTGGCCGCCCATGGGCACAAGGCTCATGGACTCGGTGCCGCCAGCGACGATGACCTCAGCGTGGCCCACCATGATGCGCTCGGCGGCCATGGCGATGGCTTGCAGGCCAGAGGAGCAGAAGCGGTTGATGGTCATGGCTGAGGATTCCACCGGCAGGTCGGCGCGCAGTGCGGCAATCCGCGCGACGTTCATGCCCTGCTCGGCTTCCGGCATCGCACAGCCCAGGATGACGTCTTCGATTTCCTTGGGTTCGAGGCCCTTCGCGCGCGCCACTGCTTCTTTGATGGCGACCGCGCCCAGGTCATCCGGCCGCGTGGCACGCAGCGCGCCCTTGTAGGCTTTTCCGACCGCCGTGCGCACCGAACTGACAATTACTGCTTCTCTCATTTGAAGCTCCCAGCTTTCGGCTATCAGTCATCAGCTATCAGTCGTCAGCCTCTGGCCACCAGCCTCCAACCTCGAGGAAGTATTGGACGCCACACGGCCGGAAAAATCAACATGTAGCGGCGCCCTCCAGGGCGTCACGAACTCAGTTTGGCGGGCCCCCGACGTGGTCGGGATAAATTCCGCCGGCCGCCACAAACACAGTCATTCCGAGTCCTTCGCTGCGCTCAGGATAAACTCCGCGAGGAATCTCTCAGAGAGATCCCTCGCCCCGCAAGAGCGGGGCTCGGGATGACAAACGCCGGTGCTAATTGCGGAGGGGTTTGCTGGCTTTGAGGGTGTGGGCGGTGCGCTCGCGGGTTTTGCGTTCGCCGCAGAGGCGGACAAACGCTTTGCGTTCGAGGTCGAGGACGTGTTGCTCGCTGACGAGTTACGGGGGCAGAGCGGGCCACCCGTCGCCGCAACCGAACAAGCAAAACAGGAATTACCAAGTTCTTCCGACGAACAGGGTGAAGCTGCGGAAATGGCCGGTCAGGTTCGGACGAACGAGCTGGCCGCTTGAATCCCGCGGGACACGGTCGGAGTAGCCGGCGTACTGGAATCGGATGCCGCTGTTCATGCCCCAGCCCCAGCGGTAGTCCAGAGTAGAGCCAACGCCGATCTGCGGCACGTTGATCAGGGATATCGCCTGGGCAACCACAACCGAATCCGAACACGGTACCGTCCCGCACAGGGGGATAAGCGGACTCGTCAGATTCGGTCGGAAATCGCTGCGGGACGAAACGGTCGAGAAATCCAGGTTCCAGGCAAGCTTCTTCTTTAGAAGATACGCGGAGGAAACAGAGTAACTCTGGCTCAGCGCCTTAAATGGCACGAACGACTCGGGGTAGAACGGGTCAACACCATACATCAAGTCCGTCTGCAAGTTATTCTGGTAGTAGCCGTAGCCCAGCGACAAAGTCCAATCCGCGCGCTGCCAGAGCGGTTTGACCGTCAAATAGGCGGTGTTCAGCCACAGGCGGTTCCGTCGCTGGATGCCGACGAAAGAGTTTTGCAGCAAGACGCTGAAGTCATCGGTGAAGGTCAGCCAGTCGGTCACTGCCAGGCTTCCGGTCGCGAAGGCGCGGTGAGCCGTCTGGGGGTCGGTGAGGTAACCGGGCGCATGCGTGCCCACCCACTCGTAGCCCGTGCGCAGGCTACAGCGTTCTCCGTGGTGTAATTTCGCTGAAACGCCCGCCGTGTTGGAGAAAGTCGCGGGGATCACGCGGGTGACAAACGCGTCGGCGATCGTGCCCACCAGCCCGATGGTGCCCGGGGAGTATTCCTGCGGCCACAGGAAAGCGTTCGACCGGGTGACGTTCGTGCGCCGGTAATGTGCTTCGAGATCCAAGAACGAGGTCGCCGTGGAATCCACCCGGGCGCCCACCCAATATCGGTGCAGGGAGAGGTTGCCGAATAGCGGAAAATCCGGCGTGAAATCATTCAGTAGATTTTGCTGGTGAAAGTCCACGGTCGTACGCAGAATCCGGCGCGGATTCCAATTAAGCGTGGCGTCGGCATTCAGCAGATTCTGCGGATAGTCCGTGAAGCGATTTCGCGTGCGCGCGTAACTAATGCTGCCGTTGAACGCTAGAGCATGCGGCAGCGGGACGCGCGCGCGCAATA
>JACQDH010000225.1 GCA_016201215.1 Acidobacteriota bacterium
CGCGGCCGGGGACCGGCGCCACGCTGGTGGTCTGCGCCGCGATGGGCTGCACCGCCAGCGCAAATCCGGCGGCGAGCGACGTCACCACAAATTCCCGGCGCGTGAATTCAGTCTTCGGCAGCAAGCTCACGGCATCTTCGTGCATCACAGCCCCCTCCTTGGGAATGGCAAGAGTGCATTCTCTCGCCAAGCGCGTCCGCCGAAGAGAAGTTTCTATCCGCCTGGCGAGCGCCGCGGAAAACCGCGGCGACTCAGGGCTTTCTGATGCGATAGACCTGCAGCTCGCCTTGTTCAAAGACCAGTTCACCGATCGCGGCAAGCCGCGACGCGAATCGGGAAACGTCGTAGGCCCACACGTAGTCGTAGTCCCGCCGCACCTGCTCCCACTCGGGAGCTTTCTCATAGGAGAGGTCCCAGAAGCCACCGGGCGCATAGGAATCCTGGCGGATGCGGAGGGGGTTCTGGCCTCGGATGGCAAACAAGTAGGGAGACAGCCAACCTCGCTCGATGACTCCGTTGGCCCAGAAGTGAGCATAAGGCCGCCGCAGGGGATCTTCATCGCCCGCTTCGACCACAGGCAAGACACGCGCGTGCGCGGGCGCAGCCGAAAAAGAACGGGCGAGGGCTGCCAGTTGGGGTTGGGCGGAGAGGAAGTGGTACGTCACGCTTCCCGTGCGCAGCACGAAAAGTAAAAGCACTAGCGGAACCACCAGGCGCGCCCCGCGGCCTTGTTTCACCACCATCAGGCCGAGCACAAACACGAACGGCAAGACCCGCACATCCACATCCCAACTTGGCCCGTAGCCCGCCGGCAGCACCCAGTACAGCACAAAGAGGACGGCCGCAACGCCCAGCCAGGGCCAATCCCACTGGAACCCGCGTCTGCGCCACCAGATTACGAGCAGGCAGCCGGCCGGTACCGCAACCGTGATGATGTCCAGCGCAATCGAGTACCCGTGCATCAACGCGTAAAACCCAAAAAACTTCTCTCGTAGGCTGCGAAACACGATCTCGCGGCCAACCCCGGCCATCACCTGTGAGTGGAGATAGAAGCAAGCGCCGGGAACAAACAGGAGCCAGGAAAAAAGCAGCTCACGGAATTTCCGGCGTGTGAACAGGCTGTAGGACGTCATCACCAGTCCCCCCACGGCGAAGCCCATCAGATGGCTGAAATAGGCAACCGTGACCCCCGCGAGCGCCAGGCACCACCGGCCCGCGCCCGGCCACGCCAGATAGCGCAGCCACAGCCCCAGCGCAAGAAAACAGGCGGCGACGCCGAAATAGAAATTGAGAAAGCCGAGAAGAAAGAAATAATCATAGGCGAGCAGCAACGCTCCGGCGGCCCGGTGCTCGCGCCCGGGAACAGCCTGCTGGAGGAAGAACCAGACGGCCAGCGGCAGCGCGAGCAAGCAAAGGCTCAGAAAAATGCGCCCCGCCAGTTGAACGGGCAGGAAGCTCTCCAGCCCGAGCACGATCACATCCATCGCCAGATACGGATAGAAGCCCCAGTCCGCGCCGTAGTACGAGGAGAAATGAAACCGCGGGTCAGCGAGGTGAGCGAGAACAAAAGGACGCGCGAGATGATTGGGATAATCAAGCAGCGGAGGATATTTCACCAGCCAGATCGGAGCCAGCAGGACGCCGCAGAGCAGCAGCACAAGCGTGATCGTGCGGGGCGAAAGCCGGGTGCGCATCTTCAGCGTCTGGACGAAAAGGAAACTTCAGAGCACGAATCGCCCGTCGCCGCGTTCCGCGGCACCCTGGTTGTCGCGCGGGCCCGACACGTGAGTGATCTGGTCAGGGAATCCGACCGTGTGCCCTCCACGCTGGTTCCTCGGATGTTCATGCAGGGAGAGATGGGCTGGGTTGCTGAATCGAGGAGTAGTGCATCTCGGCTCGGACGCGCAGGTGCTTTTCGCGAAAATACCGCTGGGCCCGCCGGCCCCACTCGCGCACGAAATAATAGTTCAAGGCGCCGCCCAGCGCGCCGCTCACCACCGGCACGATTCGCGCCGACCACCTCTCGCAGGCCTCCGCACTCATGCGCGCAGCGATGCGCTCGATGATGCGCGGCACGAGCCGCTCCACAGCTTCCTTTTCCACCCACTCGCGCCCCAGGTCCAACCCGGCTGCGCTCGCCGCGGCCAGCCACAGGGCGGCCACTTCTTCATCGGTCGCGTACGGGAAGCCGTGCAGCAGGCTGAGCTTCTGAATCATCCGGATCACGAGGGCCGAGAGGATGCCCAGGTCCGGGACCAGCGTCAGCATCCCGCCCAGCCCCAGGCCCGCGCCCTCGAGCGCGGCGATTTTCACCGCCGCCGAGATCGTGCGGTCGGACAGGTCGTCCACAACTTCCTGCGGCATGGAAAACATATCCTCGAATGACTCGATCGGCAGCCGGTGCGCCCGGCGCAGGTGCCGCAGGTATGCGTCCGGATCCACCCGAACGCGGGCGTAGGCACGCGTCGGCCCTCCGCTGATCGCGCTCTGCAGCCGGCCCGCAAGCCGAGACCTTCGGAAGCTCTTTTGCATCGCCTCCACCTCTGCCGCCCGCGCCCTTGCCGGTCCGAGGCAGGGCGGCCTTTCGCGGGTGGCCCGCCCGGGCAGACCTTCGCTGCCCGCGGTTTCTCAGAGCTTACTCCTCCTGGCATCAGGTTTGCGCCACCAAATTTCGCCCGCAGCGGCGGAGACGCTTCGGGACGGGCGCGGCGCCACGAAACCCGAGACCACTTTTCATCGCCCGGCGGGTTGGATAGAATGCTGCTGCGCGGGAACCATGCCGGGCCTCACGACGGGCACGCGGCGAAAACGACTCGCCTGTGCTGCAATTCAGTGCTACCCTGGCAGGGGGTCATCGCGGAGGCACCGCCTCCAGGTCCAGCTCACGCGCGCAGGGTGCAGCCGGAAGCGCAAGATCATCCCTGCTGACTTCTCGCGCCTGCAGTTCGATTCGGCCTTTCTTCCGGGTTGCACATAGGAGACAGTAGTACAAAAGTCCTATTCGGCCACCCAGCCGCTGCCAGTACTCTAG
>JACQDH010000230.1 GCA_016201215.1 Acidobacteriota bacterium
ACAGAACATCCGCCTGGCCCTGCGCCGCCTCCGAAGACGCCCTCAGGTGATCCGTTCCTTCTTTCAACGCTGCCCTCTCTCTTTTTGACTGCCTGTCAATCTATTTATGCAGAAGTCTTTAATTGACCCAGCGGTCGGGGCGCGAGGACGGCTTGTCCTGGTGCTCGCGCATGTACACTTCAAATTTGCGGCGCAGCCGGCGGCGCTTCCAGTCGGAGAACCGGTTCCGGATGCGATAGAAGAAGGAACTGCGGCGCAGGTAGAGGTAACCGACCAGCATGCCGCCTAGGTGGGAAATGTGGCTGATGTTGTCGCCGCCGGCCCCCAGCGTTCCGAAAAACTCAATCGCGCCGATGATGGCCACATACGCTCGCATCGGCAACTGCACCGGCAACGGGAAGATCCATACCTGGCGATCCGGGAAAACCACGGCCGCGGCCAGCAGGATGCCATAGATGGCGCCTGAAGCACCGATGGTCGGGACGTCCGAGGGTGGCCGGCCGAAGAAAACGGGAATGGTTTTGACTAGGATATTGATCAGGCCCGCTCCCACGCCGCAGAGGAAGTAGTAGGTGTAGAAGCGACGCCGGCCCCAGGCACGCTCCAGGTCACCGCCGAACATCCACAGCACCAGCATGTTGATCAGCAGGTGCATCAGGCCGCTGTGCAGGAACATGTAGGTGAACGGCTGCCAGATCCGCAGGCCGGGGATTACCGCCGAAGGAATCAGCCCGAACCATTCCAACACCAGCCGCAGCGCCTCCTGGCCCGCGATCAATGTGACCAGCGTCTGCACAAGGAAGACGGCGGTGTTGGCGATCAGTAAGATCTTGATGGCAGGTGTCAGCAGGCCGCGCCAGTTGAACCGGTAGCCGTACGAGCGTGGATAGGAGCCCATCCTCTGAAGAGTCTAAGCGGTAAGGCGGCCCGAGTCAAAGACGGGTGCCGCCGCAGATTCTTGCCGCAGACTGAGGGAGTACCGTCCCAGCGAGGACATTCCCGTGGGATGCTTTTCTCACTCCTTGCCGAGTGGTCGATCCTCGGGCTTGCTCGAGCTGACGAGCACTATTCCAGTTTCTTGCGGCCCACGCTGAAGAGCACTGCCGCCATCACCACGAAGAACAGAACACCAAACAGGCTGGAGTTGGCCAGGCCTGGCCAGTATTTCGTTCCCGTGGCCACCTTTTGCTCCAGGGCAAAGCCGACGATGGCCGCCAGCACCAGCCCGCCGATGGAACCTCCTGCAATCAGCCCGGCCGCGAACAAGGCACCGCTCGAGACTTCGCCTTCCTCACGGTGGTAGATCTTTGCCAGCAGCCAGTTGACCCCTCCGCCGCAGAAGATCGGTGCGGTGGTGGCGATAGGCAGGTAAGAGCCGACCGCAAAGGCCAGCGACTTGATTCCACACAGCTCCATCACCACGACAATGAAAACGCCCAGCAGCACCAGCCGCCACGGCAGGCTCTGCCGCAGGATACCGTTGATCACCGTGCTCATCAGCACCGCCTGGGGTGCCGGCAAACGTTCCGACCCGATGCCCACGCGCTGCTGGAAATCAATGCGCCGCGTGGCCGGATCGTAGTAGTAGCGCCCGTCCGGCACGGTGCGCGAGCCGATCACGTTGAGCACCTGGAAGCTCTTGCCGTCGCGCACGGCCACGCCGACCACCTGCATATCCCGGGTGAGTTGCACGTTCTCGAAAACCTGGGGCTCGACGCGGGTGTAGGCCCGGTTGAGCAGCACCAGGGTGAAGCCGACCACCAGCACCGAGGTCAGCGCGCCCACGATCATCGCCACCTCGGCTCGGCGCGGCGTGGCTCCGACCAGGAAGCCAGTCTTGAGCGATTGCGACGTGGCCCCGCCCACTGCGGCGGCAATGCAGACGATCCCGCCGATCGAGAGCGCCACGGCGGGATACATCCCCGAGGTCCAGCCCACACCCACGAAGATCAACGAGGTCAGCATCAGCGTAGCGATAGTCATCCCGGAAATGGGGTTGGCCGAGGCCCCGATCAGCCCGACGATCCGCGCCGAGACGGTCACGAACAGGAATCCGAAAATCACCACCAGCACGGAAGCGATCAGGTTGCCGCTCACGCCCGGGTTGACTCGCAGCGCCAGCAGTGCCCAGACGATCAGGATCATCACCAGCGAGCCACCGAAAATGACCGTGCCCGGCAGCTCTTCCTCGGTGCGGATCGGAGCCGCACGCTCGGCCGCCTTCCCGCCGCGCAACTGTTTGAGCGAGGTGCGCAGCGCCCCCACGATCGTGGGCAGCGTGCGCGACAGCGTGAACAGGCCCGCCGTCGCCACCGCTCCCGCACCGATCGGACGGATGTAGGCGCGCCAGATCGCAAACGAATCCATCTGGCTGATCGGGACGGTCCCCGGGAAAATGGGCTCGACCAAGCCTTGCCCGAAGAATTTGATCATCGGAATCGTCACCAGCCAGGAGAGCACGCCTCCGGCAAAAATCATCCCCGCCGTGCGCGGCCCGATGATATAGCCCACGCCCAAATATTCCGGCGTCACATCGGCAGCCAGCGTGGCTCCTGGGTACCAGCCTGGCTGATAAATCGGCCGCGGCCGCCAGAACAACAATGCCTCGTTCAAGATTTTGTAGAGCAATCCCAAACCGAAACCAGCAAACACTTTGCCGGCAAAGCTGCCTCCCCTTTCGCCCGCGATCAACACATCGCCGCACGCGGTCCCCTCCGGGTAAGTGAGTTCACCGTGCTCGACTACGTTCAACTGGCGCCGCAGCGGGATCATGAAGAGTACGCCGAGGACACTGCCCACCAGCGCCAGCAGCAGCACACGGGGAATCTCTGGCAGGTCCAGCGGGAACCCCAGGAAGATGAGCGCGGGCAGGGTAAAGACCACGCCCGCAGCGATTGATTCCCCTGCGGAACCCGTCGTCTGCACGATGTTGTTCTCGAGGATGGTGGATTTCCCCAGCCATTTGAAAATGCTGATGGCCAGCACGGCCACGGGAATCGAGGCGCTCACCGTCAGCCCGGCGCGCAAGGCCAGATAGACGGTCACCGCGCCAAAGACAATCCCCAGGATGGCGCCCAGCAGCACAGCCCGGAGCGTCAGCTCGGGCGTTACCATCTCCGGCGCGACGTACGGCTGGAACGCCTTCGGCACGGTCGGACTCGAGGATTTCGTGGCCACTCAACACCCCCGGAGCGCGTGCCCCGCCGCTCCTGGCTTGGTCGCACTCGCGGCGAGGCGGCAAACGCGGGCAAAGTTACACTACGCGCCGCGCTCAAGCAAGCCACAATCGGGAAGGGTTCGACGCGGGTGCGCGTAACACAGTGAGTACACGACGTCGCAGAAGCGGTCTTGACAGGCGTCCCCCGCCGCAGTAGTGTCGCGCCAGAATAATAGTTCGCGGTGTAAGTAAAGAGTCTTATACTGGGCAGCATAACGGGACCGGGCGGCCCAGTTTGCCCGGCCGCGTGGCGACTCCGGGGTCATCCGTCTCCGCAGAAAAATCTTCGGCTGGAGGGTGTCTTCATGGCACGTCGCTCAGTTCTTCCGCTTTATTACTTGTCTTGGGGGATCTTGCTGGGGATTCTGCTCGGAGGCCGTCCAGCCTACGCCGGTGACGACTGGCTGCCCATCTCCCGGGAAGACCTGGCCATGACAAGTCATCCAGCAAGCCCCGGGGCGCACGCGATTTTCCTCTACCGGGAGGAGGAAACCGACGACACCGCGTCCTTCACGTCCTACTACTACCGAATCAAGATCTTCACGGAAGAGGGCAAGGAGCGCGCCAATGTCGAAATCCCCTACTTAAAGCAGCGGGTCAACGTCCGGGACATCAAAGCCCGCGTGATTCGCCCCGACGGCACGGTGGTGAATTTCGAGGGCAAGCCCTTCGATAAGACCGTGGTCAAAGGGAGAGGGATCAAGTTCCTGGCCAAGACGTTTACGCTGCCCGACGTGCAGGTCGGCAGCATCATTGAATACAAGTACAAGATGGAGTGGGACCGGCGGCTGCTCTATGACACCCGCTGGATTATTCCTGAGGACCTTTTCACCCTCCGCACTCGTTTCGCGCTGCGCCCTTATCATGGCTATCTGCGCCTGCGCTGGATCAATGTGCGCATCCCGGAAGGCAAACTGGCCAAGGAAGAAAAGGGCCTCATCCACCTGGAATTGGAGAATATTCCCGCCTTCCAGAAGGAAGAATATATGCCGCCCGAGAACGAATTGAAGTCTCGGGTGGACTTCTTCTACACGCGGTCCTCAGAAATGGACACGGACAAATTCTGGAAACAGGAAGGCAAGCGGATGTATGAGGAGGTGGACAAATTCGTCGGCCATCGCAAGGGCATTGAGCGCGCCGCCGCGGAAATGGTTTCCCCCCATGATCCCCCGGAAACCAAACTGCGCAAGCTCTACGCCCGCGTCCAGCAGATTCGCAATTTGAGCTACGAACACAGCAAGACTGAAATGGAGGAGAAGCGCGAGAAACTGAAAAAGGCGGAGAATGTTGAGGAGGTGCTCAAGCACGGCTATGGCTACGGCGGCGAGATCACCTGGCTGTTCCTGGCCCTGGCGCGGGGGGCGGGGTTTGAGGCCTGGCCGGTGCTGGTCTCGCGCAGGAATCGGTATTTCTTCAATCCGAACATCCTGGACACCCGGCAGGTGGACGATAACGTCGTTCTGGTCCACCTGAACTCGCAGGACTTGTATCTCGATCCCGGCACGACGCACTGCCCGTTCGGGCTGCTGCCCTGGGGGGAAACCGGGGTCAAGGGCCTGCGCCTGGAGAAGGACGGCGGCGTCTTCGTGACCACGCCCCTCCCACCGAGTTCCGCCTCGCGCATTGAACGCAAGGCCCACGTGGAGCTGGGCGAGGCCACAGCGCTGGAGGGCAAGCTCTCAGTGACGTTCACGGGTCTCGAAGCGCTGCGGCGACGCCTGACCGAACGGGATGAAGACGAGGCGGGGCAGCGCAAGTCGCTCGAAGACGAAATCAAGAGCTGGCTTCCGGTTGGAAGCACAGTGGAACTGCAAAATGCTCCCGATTGGGCAGGCACCGAAGAGCCGCTGCGCGCCGAATTCAAGATCCGCATGCCGAACTGGGCCAATTCCGTGGGACGCCGCCTGCTGTTCCCCGTGGCTCTCTTCGCCGGGAGCAAGCAGCGCCGCTTCGAGCATGCCAACCGAATCTATCCTGTGTACTTCGATTTCCCGTTCCAGACCAGCGACGAAGTGACGCTGAAGCTGCCTACGGGTTTCCAGGTGGGCAGCCTCCCTGATGCCCGCAATCGCCAAACGCCGTTCGGCCAGTATGAGATGTCCTGCCAGGCACAAGCTGGAATGTTGCGCCTCGTGCGGCGCTTGTCCTCGGAAGGGCTATTGATCCCCCTCCAGTACTATGCGGGCCTGCGGGGATTTTATGAAACGGTGAGGTCCGGTGATGATGAGCAGGTGGTTCTCCAATATGCCCAGGTGGACCAGCGCAACTAGGCTCGCCTTTGTTCTGGCGGTCCTGTGGGCCTCCGCGCCGGGCGTGGCGGGCGACGCGCCGGGATGGCTGCACTCGCTGTCCGCGGTGCCGCTCCCAAAATATCCCGACGATCCCGACGTGGTGCGCCTGTTCGACGAACGAATCATCACCGTCAAGGACAGCGGCGAAGTCAAGACGCTTCACCGGCGGGCTTATAAGATCCTCCGACCGCAGGGACGCCACCACGGTACCGTGGTCGTGAGCTTCGACAGTGAGACGCGCCTCTCCAACCTCAAGGGATGGTGCATTCCCGCGCAAGGCAAAGACTACGAGGTTAAAGAAAAAGACGCCCTCGAAACGGGCCTCTCCGAAGAGCTGTACAGCGACGAGCGAACCAAGATCCTCACGATCCCTGCGGCGGAACCCGGCAGCGTGATCGGCTACGAATACGAGCAGAAGGAACGGCCGTACCTCCTGCAAAACGTCTGGTGGTTCCAGGATATTCATCCCGTCCGCGAGGCCCACCTGACCCTGCAGCTCCCGTCGGGATGGGAATACAAGGCCTACTGGCTGAATCACCCCGAGAAGCAGCCGATCTCGTTGCCAAACAACCAGTGGCGCTGGGACCTGGCGGATCTTCCCGCCGTGCCGCAGGAGCCTTCCATGCCTCCTGCCGCGGCGGTCCAAGGCCGGCTGGTGGTTCTCTTCTTTCCAAATGCGGATCGTCAGCGGGCCATCGGTTCCTGGAGCGATCTGGCGAAATGGTACGGCGGCCTCATGGTCGGACGCCGTGAAGCCTCTCCAGAAATCAAACAGAAGGTGATGGCACTCACCGCCGGGGCGACCACGACACTCGAAAAGATTCGCGCGCTGGTCCATTTCCTGCAGCGCGACATCCGCTACGTGGCCATCGAGATCGGCATCGGCGGCTATCAGCCTCACTCCGCGCAGGAGGTCTTCTCCAAGCGCTACGGCGATTGCAAGGACAAGGCCACCCTGCTCAGCACTATGCTGCGGGAAGTCGGCGTGGAATCCTACTACGTCGTCATCCACACCCGCCGCGGTGTGGCGGCGCCGAGCCATCCTCCCGCGCTCGGCAGCTTCAACCACGTTATCCTGGCCATCCGCCTGCCCGCCGATGTTTCCACCGGCGGTCTGTTCGCGGTCCAAAACCACGAACACCTGGGTACGCTCCTGTATTTCGATCCGACCAGTTCCTTCACCCCGCTGGGCTATCTTCCCGCCTCCCTGCAGGCCAACTACGGGCTCCTGGTTACCGAGCAGGGTGGCGAGTTGCTCCGACTGCCCTTGCTGCCGCCATCCACCAACCGCCTGATGCGCATGGGGAAGCTGACACTGAGTCCCTCGGGGACGCTGACCGGCGAGGTCAAAGAGGTGCGCTGGGGCGAACCCGCCGTGAGCCGTCGCGCCCAACTGCTCGAAGTGCAGGGACCAGGTCGCACCAAAATGCTGGAGAGTTTTCTCGCCACTTTCTTGGGCGGCTTCACACTGACCAAGGCCGAGGTGGGCAACCTGGAAAAATACGACGAGAATCTCATGCTGGACTACAACTTCGTCGCCGAAAACTACGCGAAGAGGGCGGGAAACTTGCTGCTGGTCCGGCCGCGCGTCCTGGGACAGAAGAGCAGCGACCTGCTGGAAAGAAAAGAGCGCAAGTACCCCTTTGAGTTCAGCACGGCTTCGATGGAGACAGATACGTTTGAGATCGCCCTGCCGCCCGGATACGAGGTGGACGAGCTGCCTCCCCCTGTGGATGTGAACTACGGCTTTGCCGCGTACCGCAGCAAGATCGAAGTTTCCGGCGGCGTCCTGAAATACAGCCGAACGTATGAGGTTAAGGATGTCTTCGTGTCCACTGCACAACTTGGCGAGCTGAAGAAGTTTTATCGCCAGGTTATGGCCGACGAGTTCACCAGCGCGGTTCTGCGGCGTTCTTCTCCCTGAGCGCCAAGCCAAGCTTCCAGTTTGTTCTCAGCAGCGTTGGTGTCACCCCAAGCCTCTTGGGCGCTCAACGCAGCGCTCCTGTCGCCCTGCGCGGGCAGACAAAGATGAGGCGCGACATTTCAGCCAAGTGGCACAATGGCGCGCGAACGTCGCGCGGGGCCCATCGCACCGCCTCGCCGGCCAGCGCGGCGACCTGCTCGGCGGTCAGCTCGAGTTCGAAGAGATCCGCGCGGCGCGCGTACGAATAACCCTGGTAGGCGGGCGCCTGCGCGCGGGTGAGCGTCAGCAGGCCATCCCAGAAGCTGTGCGAACGGAACAGTCTGCGGCGTGAGGCGGCCTTGCGTTCGAGTTCGAGCGCGTGTCGCGGCGGGTGCCCGCCGCTTTCGAGCACCACCGCGACGCACTCCTCGGCGCGAAACTCCCGCGAAGGATCGCTATCCGGAAAACGAACCAGCACCCCGGCCAGCTCTTCACCGCTGGCCTCGAAACCCTGCCACCAGTAACGGTAGAAATGGAACCGCACGGTTCCGGAGCGCAGGATTTGCTGGATGCGGGCGAGGTCCTTGCCCGTCACGCCCAGCACCATGTCGATCAGCTCGTGCAGGCGGAAAGTCTGCCGCACCACCGGACGCACGCTGACGTATTCGGCTTCCTCTTCGGTGTAGCGGACGGGAATGGTCTCCGGCAGCGCCACGAACGCAGCATAACGTCGAAGGGCCGCGGAGTCCAAGAGTGGAAGCGGGGATCAGCGCAGGGCAGGAGCGGCCGTTCGCTATTTGCCGCTCAGGCGGTCGCGCACGCGGTCGCTGAGCAGCTTGCCGTCCACCGTCTTGCCTTCCAAGCGCGCCCGAGCCGCTTTGATGACCGCGCCAATCTGCTTCGGGGAGTTAGCGCCGGTTTCCACGATGGCTGCGGCGATGACCTGGTCGAGCTCGGCCTCGCTGGGCGCAGCGGGCAGGTAGGCTTCGATGATGGCGATTTCTCTGGTCTCTTTTTCGGCCAGGTCAACGCGCCCTCCGCGGGTGAACTGCTCGATCGATTCCCGCCGCTGCTTGACCAGGCTTTGCAGCACCTGGAGCGATTCGGCTTCCTCGAGCGGGCGGATTTTCTCGATCTCCTTGTTCTTGAGGGCGGTCTTGACCATGCGCAGCACACTCAGGCGCAGCTCGTCCTTCGTCTTCATCGCCTCGGTGAGGTCTTTCTGGATGCGTTCGATGAGGGCCATGGTCCCCGGCAGAAACAAACTATAGCACACGCCTCGCCGGGCAGGCGCGCAATTGACAGGTTCGCTTGCACCCACTAGGCTGGGGAAAGCTATGAAGATCGTCGTGGCCGATAAGATCAGCGAGCGGGGTCTGGCCCTGCTCCGGGAACCCGGCTGGCAGGTCGTGCGGCCCGCCGCGGGCGCGCTCGCCGCGGAGTTGGGCGATGCCGATGGGCTGGTCGTGCGCAGCGCGACGCGCGTCACCGCCGAGTTGCTCGAGCACGCACCGCGGCTGCGCGTGGTCGGGCGCGCCGGGGTGGGTGTGGACAATATCGACCTCGAGGCGGCCACCGGTTGCGGCGTCCTGGTGATGAACACGCCCGGCGGCAACGCCGCCAGCGTGGCCGAGCACACCCTGGCCCTGCTGTTGTCTTTGGCGCGCTCGGTGCCGCAATTGAACGCCGCCATTCACGCCGGGCGCTGGGAGAAGAGCGGGGCGACGGGGATCGAACTGCGCGGCAAGACGCTGGGCCTGGTCGGCCTGGGGCGCGTGGGCAGCGAGGTGGCGCGGCGGGCCCGCGCGCTGGAGATGCGCGTGCTGGCCTATGATCCCTACATCAGCGAAAACGTCGCGCAGGAAACGGGCGTGGCACTGGTGCCGCTCCCCGAGTTGCTCGCGCGATCCGATTTCGTCTCCTTGCATACGGCGCTGAGCGCGGCCACCGAAAAGATGATCAACGCCGAGAGCATGGGCAAAATGAAGCGCGGCGCGCGGCTCATCAATACCGCCCGCGGCGAGCTGGTGGACGAAGCGGCGTTGGCCGAGGCGCTGCGCTCGGGACATGTGGCCGGGGCAGCCGTGGACGTCTTTGCCGTGGAGCCGCCGCGCGGCTCGCCGCTCGTCGGCCTGCCCAACGTGATTGCCACGCCGCACATCGCCGGCTCGACCCAAGAAGCCCAGGAGGAGGTGGGCACGCAGATCGCGCAGCAGGTGCGCGATTACCTGCTGGAAGGCGTGATGCGCAACGCGGTCAACCTGCCCACGCTTTCGGCCGAGCAGTACCGCCGGCTGCGGCCCTACTTGGATCTGGCCGAGCGGCTGGGTTCGCTCGTCGCGCAGATAGCGGCGGGGCGCGCCGGGATGCTCGGGCGGATCCGCATCGCCTACGCGGGCGAGCCGGCCGAGCAGGGCACGCACCTGCTGCGCAACGCCGTGCTGGCCGGTGTGTTGAACACGGTGCTCGACGAAAAGGTCAATCTGGTAAATGCCGGCACGGTGGCGGCGGCGCGCGGCCTGGCGGTCGAGGAGCGCACCCGGCGGCGCGAGCAGGGTTTTCCGAATACCCTCGAGGTGACCGCGGCCCGCAGGCTCTCCGAGACGCCGGGCTCCAGCCCGAGCGAGGGCGCTCGCGAGTTTGCCGTCGAAGGAACCGTGCTGCATGGCACCTCGCCGCGCATCCTCAGCATGGACGGCATCGAGCTCGAAGCGCCGCTCGAAGGCACGCTGCTCTATTTCCGTAACCGCGATGTGCCGGGCGTAATCGGGCAGGTCGGCACCATCCTGGGCAGCCACGGCATCAATATCTCCACGTTCGCACTGGGGCGCCGCGAGCCCCTGCGAGGCGCGGAGGCCGTTGCGCTGGTGCGCCTGGATGGCGACGTGCCCGACTCCATCGTGCAGCCGATCTGCGGCATCGCCGCGATGACCGAAGCGCGCCTAGTCCGCCTCCCCGGCACGGTGGGCGAGACGGTGGCGTCACAGGGCCTCCCGGCGCATGGGTCCACCGAGTCCTGAGCCGCCGCCGGGCTTCCTGTTCCCTTTTTTCCTTACCGGCGAGATAATCGGGGTGTCGCGCCAGGTCGAAAGGAGAATTGCCATGACCATCTCCGCGCGGCTGAAATCCTTCCTCGACGAAAAAAAGGTGCCGTACACGCTGATGACCCACGCGCCGGCCTACACGGCGCAGGCGGCCGCGGCCACACTGCACGTTTCCGGCAAGGAGGTCGCTAAGACCGTTGTCCTGCGCGCTGGTGAAGAGTCCTTGTTGGCCGTGTTGCCGGCGTCGTGCCACGTCAGCCTGAAAAAGCTCGGTCATCTGTTAGGGAAAACTGTGCGGCTGGCTGGTGAGAAGGAGTTCGCCGATCTGTTCCCGGACTGCGAGCTGGGGGCGATGCCGCCCTTCGGGATGCTGTATGGCCTGCCGGTTTACGTGGACGAATCGCTGGCCGCGGATGAGGAGATCGTGTTCAACGCGGGGACGCACCGCGACGCGATCCGCATGCGCTACGCCGATTTCGTCCAGCTGGTCCAGCTCCGCACCGGCTCGTTCGCCGAGAAGGGCTAGGACCCCGCATCCAGCTCACGCGGCCGCCGCCAGGCGCGCGAGAAGCTCCTTCAAAAGGGTCTCGCGGTGCTTGAGCTGCTCGCGGTAGTCGAAGCTTTCCGTCCTATAGACTTCCTCGCGCAGGTTGGGCAGCGCTTCGTTCAACGTTTCCAACAGCGTCTGCCGCTCCTCTTCGTTGAGTGCGATTTGCATGGCTCCCTCCCGGGCGCGGCGGCCTGCTTCTACCCTTTGATTACACCCATGGGGCGCAGGCGCGCCACCTTGCGCGCCAGCCCGGCGCAGTGGACCACGTCCACCACCGCGTCGATGTCCTTGTAAGCTTCGGGCACCTCCTCGAGGATGCCGTCGCGGGTCTCGGCGCGCAGCAGAATGCCATGGTCTTCGAGCTTTTTCGTTTCCACGCGCGCGTCGCGCCCCTTCTTCGCGGCGGTGCGGGACATCGCGCGCCCCGCGCCGTGGCAGACCGTGCCGAAGGTCTCCTCCATGGCGCGCTCGGTGCCGACCAGTACGTAGCTTGCTGTGCCCATCGACCCGGGAATCAGCACCGGCTGACCCGCGTCGCGATACGCCCGTGGGATAAACGCCGAGCCCGCCGGGAACGACCGCGTGGCGCCTTTGCGGTGCACCAGCACTTCTTCCTCGGTCTCGCCCACGCGGTGCCGCTCGCGCTTGGCGATGTTGTGCGCCACGTCGTACACGACGCGCAGGCGGGCGCCCTCGCCGAGAACCTTTTCAAACGAGCGGCGCGCGAAATGCGTGATGGCCTGGCGGTTGGCCCACGCGAAGTTGGCGGCCGCGGCCATTGCCGCCAGGTAGTCCTGCCCCTCGGGCGAGCGGCTGGGCACGCAGGCGAGTTGCCGGTCGGGCAGCGAGATGGCGTAGCGCCGCATGGCCTCGTTCATCACCTTCAGGTAGTCGGTGCAGACCTGATGCCCCAGGCCACGCGAGCCGCAGTGGATCAGGACCACCACCTGGCTTTCTTCGAGGCCAAACTGCGATCCAATCTCCGGCTCAAAAATCTTTTCCACGTACTGCACTTCGAGGAAGTGGTTGCCGCTGCCGAGCGTGCCGAGCTGCGTGCGCCCGCGCTGCTTGGCGCGGTCGGAAACCTTGGAATGCTCCGCGCCGGCCATCCGGCCAGACTCTTCGCAGAACTCGACGTCGGCAGCTTCACCGAAGCCGCGCTCGACCACCCAGCCGGCGCCACGCTCCAGCACTTCATTCAGGTCCTGAAAGCTGCACTTCACGAAACCCTCGGAGCCGGTGCCCGAAGGCACATCCCGGAAGAGTTGATTGACCAGCTCGCGCAGCCGCGGCAGGACGTCTTCCCGGCGGAAGTTGCTGGCCAGCAGCCGCACCCCGCAGTTGATGTCGAACCCCACGCCGCCGGGCGAGATCACACCCTTGTGCACATCCGTCGCCGCCACCCCGCCGATGGGAAAGCCGTAGCCCTGGTGAATGTCCGGCATGGCCAGCGAGCGCCCCACAATGCCCGGCAGGAACGCCACGTTCATGGCCTGCTCGACCGAAAGATCGGTGACAATCTGTTCGAGCAACCGCTGGTCGGCATAGATCAGCGCGTCGGTGAGCATGCCGGGCTTCGTCGCGCGCGGCACCAGCCACCGGTAGTCGTCGAGCTTGCGGAGTTGGCTCTTGTCGATAGCCACCGAACGTTTCCTGTCCCCTGATTCATTATACGCGCGAGGCCGCCGCGCGAGGCGGAGGAGAGTTGGCGCCACACACGCGCAGGGAAAAGGCACACGACCGACCACGCGGGAACAGTGCAGAACCTCCGCGCCGCCGAACTCTAGGCGGCCACGGCCATCTTTCGCAGGGCGTTGGAGACGATCCACTCCACCTCGGAGCGCTTGTACGGGCAGGCGATAAAGTCGAAGGCGCCGAGTTGCATCGCCTCGAGATACTCGGCGGTGTCATCCCGCCGCGAGGCCACCACGACAGGGATTTTCGTCTCGGCGGCTCCCGCGGCTCGCAGGACATCGCGGAAACTGCCATCGACGAGATCGGCCGCGCAAATGACCAGTGGGATGACTTGCCGGGACAGAATGGCCCGGGCTTCTCGAACCGTGGAAGAGAAAACGGGGTCCAAACCACACTGCGAAAGGGAAGCGAGGAGCGTCTGCCGGTTCTCGGGATCAGAACAGGCGACCAAGACCTTCGGACGGCCAGCCATCTCCGCCCCCCCGTGAGGGCTGTTACGGGCGCGGCCACTTGGCAGAGGGCAGAATGTGAGCCTGCAGCGCACACTGTGTCAGGAGTCGGGCATCAGCTCGTAGCAACCCCTCCACTAAGCTAGTCCCCTGAATCGGCGCTGTCAACATCAACCTGCCGGGCCAAGCGGCGCCGTCACTAGCCGCGACGCGCGAGCTGTGCTAAGCTGATGACTCCGCTCGGGCCCCCAGCTTCTGTCCGAGCGCCCCTCGGTCGGGGCGTGGCTCAGCCTGGTAGAGCACCTGGTTCGGGACCAGGGGGTCGGAGGTTCAAATCCTCTCGCCCCGACCATTTGTTTTCAACAAGATACATCCTTAGATTCTCCCGCCAAACCAACCTCCTGGTTTCGCCCCAGGGGGTCAACATTAGCAACGGTGAGCGTTGCCCCGAACGCCCAGTCTTCAAAAGAGTTTGGCGAGGATCGACTGGCGTGCGTTCGAAGATTCGGGGAACTCACAGCTACAAAATCATCTACAACCGCGAGCGGACCGCTGCAAGAACAAGAGCTGATGGCGGAGGGCAAGAATCTCGGTCTGCAGAGCACCGCGAGTGCGCAAGCAATCCTGAAGGGTGGAGAGAAGTGACAGAAAGATAATAACCATGGCGCGGGCAGCCTACACGTCGCCCAATGCAAGTTTAACTCTATCAATCAGTACGAGGTTTCTGGTAGGGACACTACTGCTTTTTTGTCCTTGCTCATGACCGTCGGCGCATCCTGCATTGCAACGTCACCCCCAACCCGACCAGCCTGTGGGTGGTCCAGCAGTTGCGCGAAGCATTCCCCTTCGAGCCTGGCCACAAGTATCTGAGCTTTGACCGCGATCAGAAGTTCGGTCAGGAAGTGATTGCGGCCGTGAAGGGGATCGGAGGCAGGCCCACGCGAACCTCCTTTCAAAGTCCTTGGCAGAACGGGGTGGCAGAGCGATGGGTGGAAAGCTGCCGACAGGAGCTGCTCGATCATGTCATTGTGTTCAACGAACGACACTTGAGGCGGCTCCTTTCAGAATTATGTCCGCTACTACCATGAGGATCGAACTCACCTGGCATTGGACAAGCAAACTGCACTGCGCAGGCCTATGGCGCTAAGCAGCGCTCATTCCCGAGTGCTCTCTCGACCCCGGTTGGGTGGCTGGCACCACCGCTACGACCGAGCAGCCTAGAGAAGGTCACGCAATCGGAATCGGGGCGGGGAGTTCCTTGCCTTGGCGAGGACGGATCGGGTTCGTCCCGGTGCTGAATGGCAGGACTCGTCCACGCAAGCATCAACAGGACAGCAATCAGGGCGTGCTCCTGAATCCCGCCTAGAATCTTGGCGAAGCACAGGTTGGTTTATTACAACACCGGCCGGCCACATTTGAGCCTCGGCCCAGGGATTCCTGATCCTCCGCCGGAGTTGCGCATGCCACTGGGAGCTAACGGACACAATCGGCCCGGAGACTTCAGCATCAGAAAGCGTTCAATTCTGGTAGGACTGCATCACGAATACCGACTGGAGAACCTTGCGGCATGACCCAGACGGAGTTTTTGCGTAGCACAAGTACCTCTCCAGCGACAAATCAGCGAAATCATCTTGACTGCGAGTATTCAGCGGACCATAATCAAGCCGCGGATTTACAAACGGAGGTGGCCGATCTTTTATATTGTCTCCTTGTTGCAGCAAAGGGCAATCGGGTGACGCATAATTGAATTGGCTGAAGCGATGTTTGGGGGTGTTGGATGACACCCTCGCCCTGCCCGGAGCAGCCTCTCCTTGCGCGGAGCAGTCCCCCTTCCCCTCATCCTCGGAGTGAAGAAACGCTTATCAACAAAGCAGGGTCTTGTTGGCTGCAAACCCTGCGCGCAGCCGGGTTAGGCTGTTGGCGCATAGGCTCTGCCTAGACACGCTCTCTTAAGGCTCAGAGCCTTGCGACATGTAGCCTCCATGCACAAAGGCAGAGATAAGCGAACCGATCATGAATAGCCCCGGATAGGGCGTAGAGCCTGGGCAGGTTTTCGAAGAGACTTACGAGTCGGCCACGCAGGGTTGACCCGGCTGTCTTCAGGAGGTTGGAGTTCCGGAAACTGTGGAAAGGCTCGCTGTAGGGATCCACGCGGACGGAGAGGCACTTCTCAAGGCCTTCCCTGGAGCTGTCGCTCTTTGCGATCTTGAGGGCGATACTCTCATCGTCAACAACGCCCTCATAGTTCTGACGGGCGCGCATCCGGGCGGAATGGTCGCCAAACACGTAACTGAGCTCTTCGCCCGCGAGTTCCGCCCGGCCATTGATGAGGCCTTGGCCAAGGTCGCCATGGGGCACAGAGTCAAAGACATTCGGGCGGGCTGCTTGACTTCCCACGGAACCACAATTCCGGTCTCCCTGGCTCTCTCACTCCTAGAACCGGCTGAGGGGGGTACACAACTTGCTGTGGTAAGCATAAGGGATTCGACCAGGGAAGAACAGCTCGCGGGGGAGTTGAACCGCACCCAGTCTGAGAGCGAGTCGCTCCTGGCTGAGCTCGACGAAGCCTACCAGCAATTGAGGAGAGCGCAGGACGAACAGGTCCGTAAAGAACGGTTGTCTGTCTCGGGAGAACTGGCTGCCAGCGTGGCCCACGAGATCCGCAATCCCCTCGCTGTCATAGGGATGTCCATCCAGTATCTCCACTCCAAGCTTTCACCCGGCCATGCGTTCCGGCAGTGTACGAGTGCGATCGTAAAGAAGGTAAAACAGCTCGATGAGATCACGACACAACTGATCGACTACGGCCGTCCCAGAAAGCTCGAGCTTGAAGCGAGAGATCTGCACCGCAATCTCAACCAGGTGCTCTGTCTGGCCAAGTCCAAGTGCTTGGCCCAACAGGTCAAGATCATCAAACGCTTTGACCGAGGACCATCCAAAGTGATCTGCGACCACCATCTTATGAATCAGGTGTTTACGAATCTTGTGATGAATGCCCTCCAGGCTATGTCCAAGCGTGGAGTGCTGACCGTCGAAACCCAGTTTGACCTACAGAAAAATCAAGCTGTGATCCACATTGGTGACACGGGCTGCGGGATTCCGCCAAGCGTGCAGGCGCAACTGTGTAAGCCCTTCTTCACAACGAAGCACAATGGCACAGGGCTCGGACTGGCTATCTCCCATCGGATCATCGACCACCATCACGGCAGCCTCACCTACACCAGCAAGACGCGGGGGCGCCAACGGGGGACAACCTTTACGATAAAGATTCCGATCACGCCGCCCGAAGAGAAATCGCCGACTGGATAAATCGCTCGTGAGAATTGTGCCCAGCAAAATCCTGGTGGTTGATGATGAACCCGAGGTCGGCTGGCTCTTTGGACGGGTCTTGGGCGAAGACGGCTACCAAGTCCTCACGGCAAGAACCGGCGAAGAGGCCCTCGCCAAGATTGAGAAAGAGCAGCCGGACCTCATCTTTCTAGATGTCAAACTACCGGGGCAGGATGGGATCGCACTCCTACGAAACATTCAAAAGTCGAGGTCAAAGCGATTGGTGATCATGCTCACCGGCCATGCGGAGGTGAGGACCGCAGTTGAGGCAATGAAACTTGGGGCCTACGACTATCTGATCAAACCGCTGCCGAACGATCGGCTCAAGATCATCGTCCAACATGCCCTCCAGACGGTCGGCTTGAGCCGCGAAGTCAATGGTCTGAAGCAAGAAGCCTCCAAACGCTGGACCTGGGACCGGTTCATCGGTGCGAGCCCGCAGATGCAGAAAGTGTTTGAGTTAGTGCGGAAAGTGGCCACCCACGACGTGGCGGTATTGCTGCGCGGGGAAAGTGGAACCGGTAAAGAACTCGTAGCCCGTGCGATCCATGCCGAGAGCCACAGGCGAGATCAACCCTTCGTCCCACTCGACTGTGCGACCTTGCCGGAGGCTCTGGCCGAGAGTGAGATTTTTGGCTATGAGAAGGGGGCCTTCACGGGGGCG
>JACQDH010000231.1 GCA_016201215.1 Acidobacteriota bacterium
AGAAATACCTGTGATAATGCGATAGGTAGAGATTCACGACCGTATAGCTGAAGAGCACAAAGAAAAAGTTAAACACAAAGAGGCGAGAAGCTCGGGCGCCGCGCCAGGCCCTGGTGCGCGCGAGCCAAACGTATCCGCCATAGAAAAGAAGCACCAGCAGCGTGGTGATCTCCTTCGCGTCTGCGTTCCAATACCGGCCGCGAATCCGGTTCACCCAGATGAAACCCAGAACGACCCCGATGCTGAGCGACACCAGGCCAACCATCACGCTGCTGCGGCTCATGCGCTCCAGGACCTCCAGCGCCGGAAACTTCCAGAAGACCGTGCCCAGTCGGCGGTCGCGCAACAGGCGGTTCTGAAGTAGGTAGATCACGCTGAGCACAAAAGAGAGCGCAAAAGCGGCGTAGGCCAGGATATTCAGGGTCACGTGCAGCGCGAACTCGGTCCCGCGGGCCGGCGGCGCGGGTGGCGGTGTCGCCGGGGATAGATGGGCCAGCAAAACCAGAACGACGACAAAGGGCAACACAAAGGGGCCCACGGAGCGCTGGCGGTGAAAGATTTCCAAACCGAGGTAGGTAACCGCCAGCAGCCAGGCAAACAGGGACATCGAGCCGTACAGGTCCTGGTAGGGTACCGATTGGACCAGTCGGGAGCGCTCGATCAGCGCGAGGTAGTGAAGGACCACACCGCCGGCCAGACAGACGGTGGCGGCGCGTCCAATCAGGCGCTTGTTCACGTATAAGAACCAGATGTAGAGAGCCAGGCTGATGGCGTAGAGGCCGAAGGTCTCCAGGAATAGGTGGGTCATCATAAAGATCCAGCGTCAACGCGCGCGGCGCTGGTGGCTAAGAATCGAGCAGTTTTCAGGCTGCCTTCGACAGCCTCATATTATAGCCAATTGTGCAGCGCGAAAGCACGCCGCAAGACGGGGTTGCGAGCCGTGCGCGCCAACAGAAGTTTTGTTATCATGTCAGTTTGAACGTCTCAATGATGCCCGAGCAAACCACTCCCGAAAACCGCAAAGAACTTTTCCTTCGCGCCTGTCGCTCCGAGCCTGTCTCGCGCGTGCCGGTCTGGATGATGCGGCAGGCCGGGCGTTATCTTCCCGAATACCGCGCCATCCGCCAAGAGCATGCCTTTCTCGAGGTCTGCAAAACCCCTGACCTAGCCGTCGAAGTCTCCTTGCAACCGTTCCGTGCGGTAGGCGTCGATGCAGTCATCGTTTTCTCGGACATTTTGATTCCAGCCGAAGCCATGGGCGTAGGCGTCGAGCTTACTGACGGGGGTCCGGTGATCGCCCAGCCGGTGCGTGAAGCAGGGCAAGTAGAGAAACTGCACACGTTTGACCCCGAGGAGGAAACCGGGTTTCTTCCCGAGGCCATCCGGCGGCTGTGCCGGGAGCTGGGACCCGAGGTGCCCGTTCTGGGCTTTGCGGCCGCGCCGTGGACGCTGGCCTGCTACATGATCGAGGGGCGCTCCAAAGACGGTTTCCCTACCCCCAAGCTGATGATGTACCAGGAACCGCGCCTGCTACGGAAACTGCTCGAAAAGATTGGGCGGGCAACCGCAGGGTACTTGAAGTCGCAGATTGCTGCGGGCGCGACCGCGGTTCAACTGTTTGACACCTGGGCGGGAGAGCTCGGCCGCGGCGACTATCAGGAATTTGCCTTGCCGGCCACCCAGTTTCTGATTTCGGAATTGAACGCGGGCGCGGTGCCCGTAATCCTCTATACGAAGGCCTCCGCTCATTTGTTGCGCAACGTGGCGCAAACCGGCGCCACCGTGCTGAGCGTGGACTGGCGGGTGGACCTCGCCGAAGCAAGGCAATTGCTCGGCAGCCGCGTCGCCCTTCAGGGTAATGTGGACCCCTGCGTCCTTTTGGGCCCCGAAGAGGGTATTCGCGCGGCCGTGCGCGAGGCGATCCAAAAAACCGGCGGCGTTGCGCACATCCTCAATCTGGGTCACGGGATCCTTCCCACGACACCCGTCGAAAACGCGCGCGCTTTCGTGCACGCGGGACAGACAGCCGCCCTTCCGGCCCGCGTGCCCATCAGCAGGGCCGGCTAGGAAAAAGGGCGATGGGCGACTCCAACGTCAATCTCAACCTGGCGCAGGAAAGCTTCTACATCTCCCAGGACTTCCTGAACAAGTACAACCGCCCCGGGCCGCGATACACCAGCTATCCGACCGCGCCGGTCTGGCAGGACAATTTCGGTCCCGACGATCTGGAGCAGGTCTTCGCGGCTGCCGATGCTGCGGCCACGCCGGTCTCGCTTTACATGCATCTGCCCTTTTGCGAGAGCCTGTGCCTGTTCTGCGCCTGCAACGTGGTGATCCAGAAGAACAAGTCCGTGGCGCTGCCCTACCTCGCGACTTTGAAGAAAGAGATTGACTACGTGGCGCGATATGTATCGCGGCAGAGGCCGGTCATCCAATTCCACTGGGGCGGGGGCACGCCGACCTATCTGTCACCCGCGCAGATGGAAGACCTCTACGGTCACACTCTCGAGCGATTCACCATTGCCCCGGGCGCAGAGATCGGCATCGAAGTGGACCCGCGGGTCACCGCGCGGGACCATCTCGAGACGGCCCACCGCCTGGGCTTCAATCGCCTGAGCATGGGGATTCAGGATTTTCATCCCGAGGTGCAGAAGGCTGTCCACCGCATCCAGCCGTTTGAGACGACTCGCGACCTGATTGCAGCGGGCCGGCAGCTTCAGTTCGAGAGCCTCAACGTCGATCTCATCTACGGCCTGCCCTACCAGACTGCCGAACGATTCGCTGAGACAGTGGAGAAGGTGCTGACCCTGCAACCGGACCGCGTGGCCATGTTCAGCTACGCCCACGTGCCCTGGCTGAAAAAGCAGCAAGGCTCGTTTCAGAAGCATCTGCCCGAGGGCATGGAAAAGTTCTGCATCTTCCGCGCCGGGCTACAGAAATTTCTCGAGGCAGGCTACATCTACATCGGCATGGACCATTTCGCGCGGCCGACTGATGAACTGGCTATCGCCCAGCAGAACCGCACGCTGCACCGCAATTTTCAGGGCTACACGACAAAAGCCGGGGCCGACCTCTATGGCATGGGCGTGAGTGCGATCAGCGGCATCTCCGCTTCCTACGCGCAGAACTACCGCGACCTGCACAGCTACCAGGAAATGGTCGAGCGCCGGGGCATCGCCACCATGCGCGGCTACCGGCTGACCCCGGAGGACGAGGTTCGCCGCGCGGTCATCAGCCGCCTGCTCTGTCACACCGTGATCCGCAAGGCCGAGATCGAGCAGGAGTATTCTCTGGCTTTCAACGAGTATTTCGCGAAAGAGCTGGAGCTCCTGCAGGAGTTCTCCCGGGATGGCCTGGTCCAGGTCAGCCCTCCGGAAATTCGGGTCACGATGCTGGGCAGAATTTTTATCCGCAACGTGGCCATGGTTTTCGATCCCTATTTGGAGCAACAAAAGCTGGAAAGCCGCCCGTTGTTCTCCAAGACCCTGTAGATGCACAACGGCCGAGGCTCAGACGCCTTGCAATCACCCGCACAAACAGTCGTCATCGGCGGCGGCATCTCCGGCCTGGCCTGTGCGTTTCGCCTGTGCCAACTGGGGATCCCCGTTCTCCTGCTCGAACAATCCCAGCGGGTCGGCGGCGTAATTGACTCGGTGCAGCAGGATGGGTTCTTGTTCGAGCGCGGCCCGCAGAGTTTCCTCTCCACAGACCTGCTTCTGGAACTCATCGATGCCCTGGGGCTGGGGCCTGAGCTGCTGCGGGCCGATCCGCGGGCGCCGCGTTACATCCTGACCGGCGGGCGACTGGAACCTGTGCCCATGGCCCCGCCGGCGCTGTTGACCACTCCCCTGCTCGGTATTTCCTCAAAATGGAAATTGCTCTCTGAACCCTTCCGCCGCTCGCAGCCGCCCGCAAACGATGAGTCGGTGGCGGATTTCGTCCGTAGGAAATTCGGCAGCGAGCTCCTGGAGCTTCTGGTGGGCCCATTTGTCTCGGGTGTCTATGCGGGCGACCCGGAGAAGCTGAGCCTGCGCAGCGCATTCCCCAGCGCGTACCAGTGGGAGAAGGATTACGGCAGCGTCCTCCGCGGGGCCATCAAGTCCCGCCCGCCGAAGGAGAAGCCGCGAGCGACGCTGTGTACGTTTCGGGACGGCGTGGTGACCTTGGTCCGCACGCTGGGCGAAAAACTGGGCGACGCCGTCCACCGCGGCGCCAGTGTGATCTCGGTGCGTCGCGGAAAGACAAACTGCAAGTCCCAGTTCGAGCTGCAAGTCACGAGCCACGGCCGGACGGAACTTCTGAGAGCCAGCGCGGTGGTCGTGGCCACAGCCACAGAGCCGGCCGGGCGGCTGCTGGCCGGCATCTCCGAGCAGTTCCCCATGCATTTCGCCAAGATCGAATATGCGCCGGTGGCCGTGGTAGCCAGCGGGTATCGCCGCGAGCAGATGCAGCATCCGGCCGAGGGCTTTGGCTTTCTCGTGCCGCAACGCGAGCGGTTGCGCGTGCTTGGCACGGTCTGGAATTCCTCGCTGTTTGCCGGCCGCGCTCCGGCAGGAATGGTGAATCTCACCAGCTTTGCCGGCGGCGCCACCGACCCTGACCTGCTGCACTGGAGCGACGCCGAGGTTGCTGATACCGTCGCCCAAGAAGTGGCGCGCGTCTTGAAAATCACGGGGCCGCCGGTTACGAGCCACGTGCAGCGCTATGCCTGTGCCCTGCCCCAGTACAACCTGGGCCACAACGTGACCATTGAGGCCCTGCGCGAACTCTGCGCCGCCTCGCCCGTCCTATTCCTTACGGGTAACTATCTGGAAGGCCCGTCGATCGGCGTGTGCGTGGAACAGGCCTTCCGCACTGCCCGGGGAGTGCAGCAGTATCTGGCCCTGACGGGCGAGCTGGCTCACGACCTGGAGGGGAAGCCATAGGCGGCCGTGGCGTATGGGGATGAGGGCCCTGGCCGAGGGCAGCTACCGTTCGCAAATCGGGGCCGGCCAAGGACTTTTCCTCATCCAGACGCGGCCCTCTGCCGTAATTCTAGAGCAGAAGAAAGAAAGCACGTGAGGGTGTTTCTGGCGGCTCTTCAAAACTGGCCAGAAGGCGAACAGCCGTCGGACGCGGCGTTGATGGACCAGCTCGTTCGGCGGGTCCCGGAGGCCCTGGGAGTTCTCTATGACCGGCATGCCCGCGCTGTGTATTCGCTGGTGCTGCGGATTGCTCAGCAAGCCGCGTCGGCCGAGGAGATCGTGCAGGATGTCTTTCTACAGGTCTGGCGCAACGCGCATCTCTATCAGCCCTCGCGTGGCCCGGTCGAACCCTGGCTGTTCACACTGGCTCGCAACCGCGCCCTGGATCAAATGCGCCTGAAGCGGGAGAAACAACGCCGCCGCGAAGAAACCCTGGAAAGCCAGCCGCTGGCCTGCGCCGCGCCCAATCCCGAATTGCTCGTGGATCGACAGCGGCGCGCCGAACGCGTCCGCTCGCTGATAGGTTCCCTCCCCGTACCGCAGCGCAAGGCGATTGAGCTGGCCTTTTTTGAGGGCATGACGCACAGCGAGATCGCCAAGGCTCTGCAGGAACCCCTGGGCACCGTGAAGAGCTGGATCCGGACCGGGCTACTCCGGCTCCGGGAGGCTTTAGAAGAGGCATAGTGGCCGACTGCGAACAACTCCGGCAGCACTACGAAGCGCATGCGCTGGGCGCGCTCGAGGGCGAGGAGCGCGTCGAACTTGATGCCCATCTGGCGCGCGGGTGCCCGGTCTGCACCGCGGAGATGGAACGCGCCCGCTGGCTGGTGGCGCAGCTCGCCTATCTGGCGCCGGAAGCGGAGCCGTCCGGTCGTCTGCGCCGCAAGCTCCTCGAGGCGGTAGGCGGGCAGCGCGCGCTTGAACGCCGCGCGTGGATTCCTGCGTGGGCCTGGGCGGGGGCCGTTGCACTGGTGCTGCTGACCGTGTTCTCCGTCCGCGAGGCGCGTAGGGTGCAGGGGGAACTCGCCGCCTTGCAGGAACAGGTCCGCGCCGCGCGAGAGCAGAATCGGGCGCTTGAGTCCGACCGGCAGCTCTACCAGCGCGCGCTGGCCATCCTCTCCGCTGCAGGCACAAGAGAAGTGGCGCTGAAGCCGGGCCAGGCGCCTCTGCCCGAGGTGCACGCTTACTGGAACGCCGAGCTCGGTCTGGTCGTCTCCGGGCACCACATCCCAACCCCAGCGGCGGACCGCGCCTGGCAACTCTGGGTGGTGCCCAAGAAAGGTAAGCCGATCAGCGCGGGAATCTTTCGTCCTGGCACCGAAGGACAGGTATTGTTCCTTCCGCAGCTCGAGGCCAGAATGGCCGACGCGGCGGCGCTGGCCATCAGCGAAGAGCCCGCCGCTGGCAGTCCGCAGCCGACCACCACGCCGCTCTGGGTCGGCCCCGTCAGCTAGATTGACGCAGGGTGGTTCAGTCGTGGGCGCGCCTGGTTCGCCTGAAGCGATGCGCCAAGCGAATGCGCCGGCGCTGGAGCGCCTCGCGGTAGCGCCGCCGGTCCTCGGCGGTTTCGAGAATGAGCGGCCGCACCAGGTTGGGCCGGCGCGCTTCATCAATGGCCACGAAAGTGACGTAAGCCGAGGTTGTGTGCTTGCGCTCGCCGGTCAGAATGTTTTCGGAGAACACCTTCACGCCCACTTCCATGGAGGTCTGGAAGACGCGATTGACCTGGGACTTGAGGATGATCAACTCGCCCACCCGGATGGGGTTGCGAAAATCCACGTAGTCCACCGAAGCGGTGACCGCGTAGCTGTTGCTGTGACGATGTGCGGCGATGGCCGCGGCGATGTCCACCAGATGCATCACCCGGCCCCCGAGGATGTTTCCCAACGGGTTGGCATCCTGCGGGAGAACGACTTCCACCATCTCCACGCGCGAAGCGCTGATTGGCTTCCCTGGCGATGTACCCGTGCGGTTTCCTCTTGGCTGATTCCGTCTCGCGGCCACGCGGCGACTCCGTTTCTGCATGTGTTTCGATTCAGCCGGCAGGCGGATATAATACGCGCTTTCACCCCATGACCCAACCGCAGAAGACGCGGCGGCAGATGCTCGAAGAATTCGTTGCCGCAAATCCCAGCGACGCCTTCGCCCGCTACGGTCTGGCGCTGGAATGCGCCAAGAACGGCGACCATGACGCCGCCAGGGAGCATTTCCGCCAACTGCTGGCCGCGCACCCCGACTATGTGGCGGGCTATTTCCAGTACGGGCAGCTCCTGGCGCGGCTCGAGCGCACTGACGAAGCAAGACAGATCCTCACCGCGGGTATCGATATCGCGCGCCGCCTCGGCAATCAGCACGCCGCCTCCGAAATGGAAGCCGCACGCGACGAACTCCATTGAGAACCCGGGAGCCGGATCGCATCACTCGGATTTCCCGTCGAGCCAAACATCTCTGGAGACGAGTCAGCATCAAGAATTTCAACGACGACGTGCTTGGTGAAAGGCTCGGCACGATAGAAGCGAGGATTGCCCTTTCGGCCCTGCCGTACCTCCCTGCCCAGATTCTGCTATCATGAATCTTTCCTGGTGCGATGAAATCAGAGCGCATTCCATTGTTTCCACTCGAGGTGGTGCTGTTTCCCGGCACGCCTCTGCCTCTCCACATCTTCGAGCCGCGTTATAAGCTGATGATTCGTCGCTGCCTGGAGAATCAGGCGCCGTTCGGAGTGGTCCTGGCGAGGTCGGCGGGGTTGGCTAAGGTGGGCTGCACCGCCGAGATCGTCAAGATCATGAAGAAGCATGAGGACGGCCGGATGGACATCCTCACCATGGGCGTGGATCCCTTTCGCGTCATCCAGGTTCTTGAGGAGCAGGCCTATCTGGAGGGCGCCGTCGAACTGCTGGAAGACGACACACGCCCCGCTCCGGCAGAAACGCGGCAGCGTCTGCTGGCGCTTTACAAGCAGTGCCACGCGCTCATCTTCGGCCGGGAACCACAGTCCCGCGAGATAAAACTCGGCGAATCCTTGGCCTTCCAGATCGCAAGCGAGCTGCCGCTCGAACTCGAGTGCAAACAGGAGTTGCTTGAGCTTCGCACGGAGGCGGAACGCCAGAGTCGCCTGCTCGAGCGGCTGGGCGAGTGGCGCCCGCAACTCACCCATCTCGAGCGGGTGCGTGGGAAAGCGGCCGGCAACGGCCACGGGCTTCACTAGGTGCTGTTGTTGGATTGATTTCACCGGCGCACAGGCGACCCGGAGCCGGTTGGGTTCATCTATAATGAAGTCCAGCGCTCGATACGCCGAAAAACGGGCGGAAAGACCTGGGGACCAATGATCAGGAAACCTGAGAATCTGGGGCAATTGCGGCAAACTCCGTGGGCGGAGCCACGACTCGCCACACGGACCGTTAAAGAGGAGATGCGGGAGAACCTTCTGCGGCGACTGGACCAGGGGGAGACGCTCTTCCCCGGGATCCACGGCTATGAAGAGACGGTGATTCCGCAGATCAGCAACGCCATCCTCGCGCGTCACAATTTCATCCTGCTGGGACTGCGCGGGCAGGCCAAGAGCCGCATCCTGCGCGGGCTGGCTGAGTTCCTCGACGCGGAGATCCCCGTTGTGGCCGGCTGCGAGATCAACGACAACCCCTTTCGGCCGATTTGCCGCGGATGCCGGGACCTGATTGCACAGCGCGGCGACCAGGCGCCGATCGCCTGGCTGCCACGCGACCGGCGCTACGTCGAAAAGCTCGCCACCCCCGACGTGACCATCGCCGACATCCTCGGCGATGTGGACCCCATCAAGGCGGCCCGCGGCGGGCGCGACCTCTCCGATGAGCTCACCGTTCACTACGGCCTGCTGCCCCGGGCCAATCGCGGCATCTTCGCCATCAACGAGCTGCCCGACCTGGCCGGCAAAATCCAGGTCGGCCTGTTCAACATCATGCAAGAGGGCGACATCCAGATTAAGGGCTATCCCCTGCGCATGCCGCTCGACCTCCTGCTGGTCTTCACCGCCAACCCCGAAGATTACACAGCACGCGGCAAGATCATCACCCCGCTCAAGGACCGCGTAGGCTCGGAGATTCGCACGCATTACCCCGCCTCGGTCGAAGAGGGCCTGGCCATCACCGCGCAGGAAGCCTGGACCAGCCGCGACGGTCAGCGCCGGCTGGAGATTCCCGCCTATCTCCGCGAAGTCATCGAACAGATCGCCTTTCTGGCGCGCGAGGACAAGCGCGTGGACCGGCGCTCGGGTGTGAGCCAGCGGCTGCCGATCGCCTGCCTGGAGAATGTGGTGAGCAACGCCGAGCAGCGCGCCGTGCGCAACCACGAGGCCGTGGTCGCAGCTCGCATTGCCGACGTGTACGCCGCCATCCCCGCGATGACTGGCAAGATGGAGCTGGAGTACGAGGGCGAGCTGCGCGGCGCCGAGAACATCGCGCGCGAGTTGATCCGCGGCGCCGTCGGCAAGGTTTTCACTAAGTACCTGGCCGAAGCCAATCTCCAGCCCGTCGTGCAGTGGTTTGAGATAGGCGGCGAGTTGAAGCTCCCCGAATCGGCCCCGGCGGCCGAATCCTTCGCGCAACTGGGACACATTCAAGGGTTGCTGGACCACGTCGAGCGCCTCGGAGTCAACGGCAAGGCCGATCCGGCCGTGACCTCCGCCGCAGCGGAGTTCATTCTGGAGGGCCTCTGGGCGCACAAGCGCATTAACCGGAACGAGGAGCGCGGCTTCCACGCGGAGCGTCCGAAGACTCCTGAGCCGCGTGAACCTTCTGCGCGGCCGCCGCGTCGCCAATTCAACTAGGTGGTGATGTGAAGTTCATCCGTTATTCGCGCTATACGGGCGAGCCTTCCGACTCGATTGACCTGCAGGAGCTCGTCAAGCGCCTCTCCGATTTCTGTCTTCAGAGCGGCTTCGAGTCGCAGTTCTACGGCATCACGGAGATGGACCCTGAGCGCTCCCTGGAGCAGCTTCGGCAGGCGATCCTCCGCGCTTTGCAGGAGGGCGACCTGCTCTCCGATGAGGCCATGGAGGAACTCCTCCAAGACCTCGACCTGAACCAGAACCAGCAGCTTCGCGACCTTATAGACCAGCTGATTGAGCGGCTCGCCGAGGAAGGTTATATCTCGCCCCAGCCGCCGCAGGTCACGCCTGCGCCGGAGAAGACGCCCCGCGGGCAGCTTGGCGACCCGCAGGACGCTCAGACCCAGGCCCGCTTTGAAATCACCGACAAGACCATTGATTTTCTGGGCTTCAATACGCTGAAGGATCTGCTCGGCTCGCTCGGCAAGAGCAGCTTCGGCCGGCACGACACGCGCGACCTCGCCACCGGCGTTGAGTCAGGCGGCGTCTCCCGGCGCTACGAGTTCGGCGACACGCTCAACCTGGATATCAGCGCCACGCTCTTCAATGCCGTCCGCCGCGACGGCGCGCGCGTTCCCATCGAGCTCGACTACCAAGACCTGATGGTCCATCAGTGCGAATATCAGAGCTCCTGCGCCACGGTGATGATGCTGGATTGCAGCCACAGCATGATCCTCTACGGTGAGGATCGCTTCACCCCGGCGAAAAAGGTGGCCCTGGCGCTCTCGCATCTGATTCGCACGCAATACCCCGGGGACTCGCTGCACCTGGTCCTGTTCCACGACAGCGCTGAGGAAGTGCCCCTGGGCGAACTGGCGCGCGTGCAGGTGGGCCCGTATTACACCAACACGCGCGAGGGCCTGCGGCTGGCGCAGCGCATCCTGGCGCGTCAGAAAAAAGACATGCGGCAGATCATCATGATCACCGACGGCAAACCGTCGGCGCTGACGCTCGAGGACGGGCGAATCTACAAGAACGCCTTCGGCCTGGACCCGCTGGTGGTTTCACAGACACTGGAGGAAGTGGGCAAGTGCAAGCGCGCGGGCATCCTCATCAACACCTTCATGCTCGCCAGCGACTACAGCCTGGTGCATTTCGTGCAGAAAGTGGCCGAGCTCTGCCGCGGCAAAGCCTACTTCAGTACGCCCTACACCCTCGGACAATACCTGCTGATGGATTACATGCAGCGCAAGACCCGCCACATCCACTGACGCTTTTGCTTGACCGCATTCCCGGTTCGCTTAAGATGGCCGCGCCGTGCAGGGCCCGTGTAGCGATGCACTTTAGCGCGCCATCGCTGCAATGAGCCGCCTGATGTCTTATGGCGGGCTGAAGCCCGCCGCTACACAAGCCCTTTACAGAGGGCGGAAGATCGATGCCGCGAGAGCGACTCCTGATCATCGGTGGGGTGGCAGCAGGAATGAGCGCGGCGAGCCGCGCCCGCAAGCTCGACCCGCGGCTGGAAATCACCGTTCTCGAAAAAGGCCACCACGTTTCCTACGGTACTTGCGGGTTGCCCTACTATCTTTCCGGGCAGGTCGCTGAGGCGCGCGAACTGGTGGTGTACACAGCCGAGTTTTTCCGCGATAAGCGCAACATCGATGTACGGACCGAACACGAGGCCGTGGCCATCGAGCCCGGCAGAAAACAGGTCCACGCGCTGTGCAAAGCCTCGCAGCCCGTGGCCTTGCCTTACGACAAACTGGTGGTCACGACCTGAGCGGCGCCGGCGCAGGAAATCTCGGGCGCGAACCTCGCCAGCGTTTTCACCTGTAATGACTTGGCAGGCACGATCCGCCTGCGCAACTTTATCGAGGAAAAAGAGCCGCGGCGCGCGGTGATCATCGGCTCGGGCTACATCGGCCTCGAGGTGGCCGATGCACTCAAGCATCGCGGACTCGAAGTCACTATGCTGGAACGCTCAGGAAACGTGCTTGAGGAAATCGAGCCGGAGATTGGCGCGCGCGTGGAAGCGGTGCTGGTTCAGCACGGAGTGCACCTGATCAAGAGCGCAGCGGCAAGCTCGATCACCGCAGACGCGCAGGGCCGGGGCGCCGTCGTGCAGTACGGCTCGGGTGGCAGCCTCCCGGCCGATCTCGTTTTGCTGGCTACCGGAGTTCGCCCCCGCACGGGACTGGCCGAGGCGGCCGGGATCCAGCTCGGCCCGACCGGCGCGATTGCGGTGGACGAGAGGATGCTCACCAGGGTGAACAGTATCTATGCGGCCGGTGATTGCGCAGAGGTTCGGCACCTCGTCACCGGGAGGCCTGCCTATATTCCCCTCGGCACCACGGCGAACAAACAGGGCCGGGTGGCGGGGGAAAATGCGGCCGGAGGCAATGCGCGGTTTGAAGGTGTTGTGGGGACGCTCGTCACGCAGGTGTTCGAGCTGGAAGTAGCCAAAACGGGGCTGAGCGTGCAGCAGGCCAAGGCCCACGGTTTTCAGCCCGACGCCGTGGCCATCACTTCGACCTCGCGCGCAAAGTATCTGCGGGGCAAACCGATCCTTGTCAAGCTGATCTGGGACCGGCCCACGGGCCGACTGCTCGGCTGCCAGATGGCCGGCGAGGAGGGCGTAGCCAAGCGCATCGACGTCGCCGCGATGGCTCTGCACGGGCGCCTGCGCGTTCCGGATATGCTGCATCTCGATCTGAGCTATGCGCCGCCGTTTGCGCCGGTCTGGGACCCCATCCTGATCGCGGCCAACGAGGCAATGAAGAAGTTCAGGCGCTCGTAATCCCACAGGGCCTTAGCCAGTCCGCGCGTACATGCAAAGGGCCCGAATTTGGCCGGCAGGGGCATTTGCGTTAACATCTAACAGTGAGTTTGCTCAGGCTGCTGCGGCGAGCATTCGGAGGGAGACGCATGAGGAAGGTCTTGGCCGGCCAGCAGGCGCCGACGTTTGCACTGAGTTCGATGAATGGCCGCTCATTCTCCCTCGCCGATGCTCTGAAGAAAGGTCCCGTGGTGGCGGCGTTTTTCAAGATTTCCTGCCCGGTCTGCCAGTTTACACTTCCCTTCCTCGAACGACTTCACAAGACCTACGGTGACCACGCAAGCTTCGTGGGCATCTCCCAGGACGATACCAGCGACACCAAGGAATTCTGCGCCGAGTACGGCGTGAGTTTTACAGCCCTGCTCGATGAGGATGGCTATCCGGTCTCTAACCAGTTTGGAATCACCAACGTTCCCGCCGTTTACCTGATCGCTCCCGACGGCAAGGTCACAGTGAGCAGCGAAGGATTCTCCAGGGCCGACCTCGAGAAAATTTCCACAGAGTTGGGGTGTCACGTCGGCCGGCCTCCGCTGGCAGTATTCCACGCCGATGAAGTCATTCCCGACTACAAGCCGGGTTGAGGGTCGAAGAACTAGGTTCCGGCGGAACCTGCAGACCCAGCCTAGAAAAGTTCCTGCTCAAACAATTCCTTCTTGTGTTTCGGGGGCTTGCGGCGCTTGTCGGGGAGAACGCGTTCGGTCGGAGGCAAACCCGCCGTCTCGCGGGCGCGGCGTCGCGCCTCTTTCCCTGCGCTGTACTTCTTCCGGGTTTTCTTCCTGGCCACGGCGAGTATGCATGCCGGATTGGCGGAAGCGTGTGGGAGTCGAACCCACCATCCGACTCGCGAAGAGCCGGATCGCCGGCTTTGAAGGCCGGGAAGGTCACCGGACCCCTTTCGCCTCCACGGGGATTATAGAGGCGAGGCGGTAACCTTTCAAACTCTCCGCACCGCGCTGCCCACCTGGGCTTCGACCATCTCGAAAACTTTCGGGCTGGTGCAGACTTCGTAGTAGGCGTGGCTTCCCACTGCGCCGATTTTTCCGTCGGGGAGAAGCTGGCGGACAAACCCCTTGCGGATGACGATGGGCTCGAGCCCCTCGCCCAGGGGCGCCTCGCCGTAATGGAAGCTGACCTGCTCGCGGCCCCAGGGCATCACGCAGTCGGACTCCACCGAGCTCAGGGAGATCTCTTCGGAGAGCTTCTGGAAACCCTCTTCGTTCAACTCGACGCCGTTCAAGTTGAAGCGAATCAGAAACTCGTCCGCCTCCTCCTCCGAAGCACCCTCCATCACCGTCTGAAAAAGGAACAGCTTGAACAGTGAGGTTTTCTGCCCCAGCAGGCGGCGCGCCACGCGGGAGCAGCTCGACAGCCGGTCGGAGAGGTTCAGTGCGCGCGAGATCATGATGCGCGAATCGCTGTCCATCCAAAACGTGGGCGGCGAGCCCTGGTAGGCGATGCCCAGGCCCAACTCGAGGCGCGGCAAGTCGCTGGCCTCCGCCCGGTCGTTATAGGCCTGGGACACGGCCAGGATCTGGCGCGCCAGCAGGCAGGCCTTGGACACGGCATGCTGATGCGAGCGGTTCGACTCGGACTCGAAGATGGCCATGACGATGGCGTCGCCTTCGATGAAGACTTTCGCCGCGCCGAAGCGCTCCAGAATGCGCTTGACCGGCTCGTAGAGATTCAGGCTCAGGTGCGAAGCCGGGTTGAGGCCCCGCGCCAGGAGGTCCTGGGTGATTTGCGTCGAGCCGCGTACGTCGGCCTTGATGACCGCGTGCGACACCACGCGATCTTCGGCGGGGCGGGCCTCCTCGGGGAGAAGAAACTCGTAAAGGCTGCTGTTCAGCCGGGAAAGCTCCCGGGTGCGCTCGGTGCGGATGAGGTTGATGCGCTCCATGCAGGCGGTCAGGCGCTGGTAGTCGCGGAGGTCGCGGCGCAGGCGCATGAAATCCTCGGCAAACCGCGCGGCGACAGTGCGTGCCTCGACCCGGGGATAGCGGCGCAGCTTGCGGGCCAGATCCTCGATGCGCTGCAGGGAAAACTGGCGCGCCGGAAACTGCTTCAGGATGTCCTCGACGTGCTTGAGCTCCTCGCGAAAGACCAGGGCCTTCTTGAGCTGCTGGAGGTGCACGGGCGGGCAGTAGTCGTGGTAGAGATTCCGCAACTCGTAGCTCGCCAGCACGTGGATCAGAAGGTCGCGCTGCTCCAGGCGGTTCACCCACTCCTCGAGAAGCCGGACGCGCGTGGCCACGGCCTCTTCGCCTTCGCTCCTGGCGCCTTCGGCGTCAAACAAACGGCGAGCGTTCTCCGGCTGGTTCAGGTAGTCGCCCAGGCGGCTCTGGTACTGCTCCGTCAGGAATTCGGCTTTGTGTTTGGCCGCCTCGAGCGGCGGGCCCAGGGCCTCGAGTTTCTGCTGGAGATGCTTGTGGCGCCTTTCCACGTCGGCCAGGGCGGCCCGCACGGTGGCCGGGTCGGAACTCCCCACCAGCCTCGAAAGGAACCC
>JACQDH010000236.1 GCA_016201215.1 Acidobacteriota bacterium
AAGGTGCGGCCGACCTTGCACCACGCAAGGTGCTGCGGGTCCGCGCGCGCGACGACCGGGGCAAGGAGAAGAACTTCAGCGTGCTGGCGCGCGTCGATACGCCCGAAGAGCTTTCCTACTTCCGCCACGGCGGCATCCTGCAATACGTTCTGCGGCAGATGCTTTAGCGCCTGAGGCGAGGACTCTGGCCACGCCTGAGCAGGGGGTCTGCGAGAACAGTCTGCCAGAGGCTTCATTCCCAGTCCGAAACCAAGATAGAATCGGCGCCCTGCGCCGACGCCACCGCGACTTTTGGTGCGCCCGGGAGGGCACATGTTGAAGAGAATCGCTCTGCTGCTTCTTCTGATGGCATCCTTAGCGGCGGCTGGTCGGCCCGCGCCACAGGCCGCGCAGTCCGCGGTTCCTGCTCCGCAAGTGATCGCCGTCAAGGCGGGCAAGCTGGTCAACCCGCAAACCGGAACCACCGTTACAAATCAGGTGATCCTGGTGGAAGGCACAAAGATCAAGGCCATCGGCACCAAACTCGAAGTCCCCTCCGGCGCAACAGTCATTGACTTGTCGAACTCGACGGTGCTGCCGGGCCTGTTCGACGCGCACACGCACATGTGCCTGACGGTCATCAAAAAGCGCGACAACGGCAACTACTACATCACCACGCTGCTGGATCCGACCGGCTATCGGGCGATTCAAGGCGTGGCCAACGCCCGCGACATGCTCGCCGCCGGCTTCACCACCATTCGCGATGTCGGCAACGCCGGCAATTATGCCGACACGGATCTGCGGCGCGCCATCGAGGAGGGCTGGGTGTCCGGCCCGACCATCCTGAATGCCGGGCGTATCATCGCGCCCTACGGCGGCCAGTTTCATCTACAACCCGAGAAGCGCGATCTGGCCACCCCAGAATATTTTTTTGCCGACACGCGCGACGAACTCCGCAAAGCCATTCGCGAGAACATCCACTACGGCGCCAAGGTGATCAAGATTGTGGTGGACGACCAGCCGTACATCTATTCGGTCGAGGATCTGCGTTTCGCCATCGAGGAAGCAGGCCAGGTAGGCCTGAAGGTGGCCGCGCACTGCTGGACGCACGCCGGTGCGCACAATGCGGCCGAAGCCGGGGTGGCTTCTATCGAGCACGGCTTCGAAATGACCGATGAGGACCTGGCCCTGGCCAAGAAGAACAACGTGGTGTTGGTCGGTACCGACTTCACCGAGCCGCTGGCGCGAGAAATGGGCCGTCCCCAATGGCACGCGGTGTTTGTGGACCGCCTGAGGCGCGCCTACAAGGCAGGCACGACCGTCGCCTTCGGCACCGACGTGGATGTGGCCGTGCCCGGGGAAACTCGCGGCACGCTGTCTGTATCCTTCATCGATAGCTTTATCGAAGCGGGAGTCCCGGCCACGGAGATCCTGCGCGCTATGACCACCAATGCCGCGCGGCTGCTGGGCGTCGAGAAGGAGCGCGGCGCGATCCAGCCCGGCCTGGCCGCGGACATCATCGCCACGCCGGAGAATCCCCTGGAGAACATTTCCACGCTGAAAAAAGTGTCGTTCGTGATGAAGGATGGAAAGGTTATCCGGCCGGCAAAGTGAGGCTGGCCCGAGTGCGCCGCGAAATTGCACGCCAGCGCGGAGCTTTTACCCCGGAACGCGAGGAGAAACTTTGCTGAACATGAAGCCAACGATCTGGGGCACTTTCGTGGCCCTGCTCTGCGGATTGATGGAGGCCCGGGCGCCGGCCGCTGCCCAACCGGGGGAAGCGAAGGCGCAGGCCGCCGGTTGGACCCCGGGGGAAATGATGAAGGTGAAATCCCTGGGTGTACTCCGGCTTCGCACAATTTCAGGAGAGGAGCGGCGGTCCCGAAGTCTGGGGACCGCCGCTCGTGTTTCTAAGCCACGCCGAAAGCCTGCTTGACGTGCGTCTTCAGCAGGTAGGTGATAATCCAGACGTCGATGGCGCAGACAATCAGTTGCCAGAGCAACACGCCGATCCGGAAGTGAAACAATGCGGTGAGAAGTCCCAGCGCCGCGAAGACCAGGCCGATGGCAATCAGGACGATGCAGACCACGCGGCCCCAATTCTGCAGCGTCCACAAGCCGTACCCCACCGCTGCATAGACCACGGCGAGAAAAAGGATAAACACCCCGGCCACTGCGGCACCCATCCCCGCCAGCATGCCCAGGCCCATCGCCCCTCTGCCGCCCAGCGCGGACAGCGCCGCGCCGCCCACGAACATCACCAGCGCACAAAGCACCGACAGGCCTGCTCCGATGAAAGCCAAGATCGCCAGCACGGTAACCCCGGTGGGTCGTTCCATGCGTTCACCTCCGCGTGAGGCCCAAGTACCGCCCGCCGCATCGGAAAACGCAGACTTCCACGGCGTCGCGATGCCAGACCGGGTCGGTCGAGAGGCACGCTACGCCATGCGAACCGTTCAGGTCAAGTAGCCTGACCCGCTCGCACTGTCCCGTAATCTTCGAGCAGCGAAGCACCGCCCCAACGACCGAGACTACTTCGTTCCGGCCATGCGGAGTTCGCGCAGGAGGGCGTCCGCGCCATACACGTTGCGGAGCGCCTCGACGATCCCCGCGGCGTGGACGGCGATGGTCCGCGCCTGCACGTCGCTGTACAGGTAGTCGCTGGGAATCTGCTGCTGATTGCCGTCAAAGACGATCCCCACGAGTTCCCCGTCGCGATTCACCATTGGGCTACCTGAATTGCCGCCGGTGATGTCCGGCGTGGAGACAAAATTGAAGGGCGTATCGAGGTTGAGCGCCGCCTTCCTGTCGATCCACCGCTGCGGCAGCTTATAAGGCGGGATGCCGGCCGAGGTCTCGTAGAGCCCGTGGAAGGTGGTGTACCAGCGCCGGGGACGCCCGTCCTCGATGTAGCCCTTCACCGCGCCGAAGCTGAGGCGCAGTGTGAAGGTGGCTTCCGGATAGACGTCCGTGCCGCGCACAGCAAACAGGGCTTTGGCCAGCAGCGTGCCGTTGGCGCGCTCGGCGGCCTGGACTTCATCCTCGTATCGCCGGCGCAGCTCGCGCGCCCGCGGGTCCACCATCCGGGCCAGCGCAATCATCGTGTCTGCCGAAGCCTCGATGGCCGTCTGGCCACCCTCGAACAGACGCTTGCGTTCCGCTGCGGACTGGAGCTTTGTGCCTCTGAGGAAAGCTTCGGCGGCCTCGGCCGGCGACCGCCCAGCAAGGATCTGCTTGACCAGCGGGTGCTCCGCCCCGAGGGTGTCGCGCATCTCGAGAAACGCCTGGGCGAGCATCATCCTGTCGAGCGCGTCATAGACCGGCGCTTCGGAGAAAAGGTTCTGCTTCAAGGAGTCCAGATTGGAGTCGCGGAATTCGCGCAGGCGCTGCTCGTTCGGCTTGGCCAGCTCGACGGGCAGCCGCACGAGGTCTCGCGCGATCGCGTACAACCTGGATTGCCGCAGGCCGAAACCAAAGACCCTGTATTCACCGTAGAACCCGGCAAACTTTTTCTCGGCGGCGGCGATGGCATTCCACGCGCCGCCATATTCCTGCTGCATTTTCGGATGGGCAGCGACGGCGTCGCGCAGCGATTTTTCCACCGCCGCCCGCCGGGCCATGAAGCCGGGATCGAGCAAACCCGCTTGCAACCCTGCATAGGCTTTGACCGCGTTTTCGTAGCTGAAGACCAGGTCGCGAGCGATGCGCGCCTCTTCGGCTCCGCGGGCGGAGTATTCGCGAAGTAGGGTGAGGCGCGCGCGCAGCGTTGTCAGGATCGCGGGATGCAAGACATCGCGCCCGAATTCGAGCTGCGCCAGGGTCTCCTGCCGGCTGGTAGAACCGGGATTGCCGGAGACAAAGACGAGGTCGCCCTCGGCGATGCCGGCGGGATTCCATGTCAGGAAGTGTTCCACGCGCGCCGGCTTGTCGTTCTCATAGACGCGGAAGAACGAGATGTCCAAGTCCCAGCGCGGATAGACGAAATTGTCCGGGTCGCCGCCGTAGAAGGCCATGTCCGCCTCGGGCGCGAACACCAGGCGCACGTCGGTATACTTCTTGTAGCGATAGAGGTGGAATGCGCCGCCCTCATAGAGCACCACGACGTCGCAGCGCAGGCCGGTGCGCTCGGCACACTCTTTCTCCACGCGGGACATTGCCGCCTTCTGCGCGGTGTTCCGCGCAGCGGCATCCATCTCCGCCTTGAGCCCGGCGTTGACCGCTGCCGTGACGTCTTCCATGCTCATCAACACGTTTAGCTCCAGGCTGGGGCAGCGCACCTCCTTCTCGCGACCCGGTGCATAGAAGCCTTCCGACATGTAGTCGTGCGCGGCGGAGCCCAGCTCGTGGATGCAGTCGGCGCCCACGTGGTGATTGGTCAGGACCAGGCCCTCGGGGCCAACGAACGCGCCGGAACCCCCGTTGTTGAAACGCACTGAGGAGAGCCGGATGTGGTCGAGCCACGCGTCCGAGGGGCTGAACCCATAGCGTTGCTGGACAAGCTGCTTGGGGAAATTGTTGAACGTCCACATCCCTTCATCGGCCCAGGCTGCGGCGGACAGTCCAAGCGTGCCGATCGTCGCGGCAAGCAGCAGGGCAAGAATGGTCAGAGAAAGATTGCGTCGTGTCATGCGGGTCTCCTTCCTTGAGACGACTCAGAATTACTGCGAACAGGCGCGCGCGGCTGGCCGGCAGAAGCCCCGAGGATGCCCCGAGGCCAAAACCTATTCTAGCTTGAACAGGGGGGAGAAAGGAAAACGGCCAGGCCGGCTGGCCTGGCCGTTCTCCAATGCCGAACGCAGCTCGGTTGCGGTCAGAACCGGAACTTCAGACCGATCTGAATATTGCGCGGCCCGCCCGTCCCGATGACCGGGTTGGCGCCGGAAACATCCGGCGTGAAGTTCACTAAGCCGAAACTGCCTGGTGCATCCAGGGCATTCCCGACGGTGATCAGACTGGTGGATTGCGGGTTGGCAAAGTTGGGGTGATTGAGGATATTGAAGAACTCCGCGCGGAGCTGGATATTGAGCCGCTCATTCACCCGCGTCGTCTTCGCGATCGAGAAATCCCAGTTGCGGAGGTCGGGGCCACGGAAGGTGTTGCGCCCAAGGTTGCCGAAGGTCCCCGCGGGCATGGTCAGCAGACCGTTGGCGTAGGCAGTGCAGACTCCGCCCACAAGGGCGCTGTCGCCGCTGCTGTTGGTACAAGGGATGGGAGAGGAGATCGAAAACTGCAACCTCGAAGGGTCCCCGTTGATATTCCAGCGGTCGCTAAATTCGGCGACACCGCTGGGGTCATTGTTGAAATCCGTGGCGGTCCATGGCGTGCCGCTCTGTAAGACCACAATCGAATTCATCTGCCACCCTTCCAGCAATTGCCCCCAGGACTTTATGCCAGGCAGGTCATAGGTTAGGGAAAGCGTGAAGCGATGCCGGATGTCGTTGTCGCTGTTGCCGCGCTCTCGAGCCGGGTGGAAGCTATCCTGCGGCTGAGCAGCCCGGTGGAGGGAAACAAAGTCGATCGAGTGCGACCAAGTGTAGCCCAGGACGTAGCCGAGGCCGTGCCAGGCGCGCTGCGTCGCTGTGACCTGCAAGCCGTGGTAGTCGGAGGTGTACCCGTTCTCCAACATATTGATGTATCCCAAGAACGGAAACCGAGTACCGAAGGGAGTAGTGCCTGTGGCGGCATCAAGCTGATTGATGTCGCGGATGCTGTAGAGCTGGACGCCGCGATTGGCGACGTAGCCGACCTGCAGAGACATGCTCTTGGTCAGCGCCTGCTGGACGTTGAGGTTCCAGGTCAAAACGTAGGGCGTCCTCAGATCGCGCCGAACTCCAAGAATGTCGCAGGGGTTGGCGGAGCAATCGAGGGTCGCGCTGGAGATCGGAAAGATGGTTCCCGTCGTGCCCCAAGTCAAACCGCTGCTGGGTCTGGCTGTGAAGGCGCCGGCCACAATGTTGCCGCCGCTGCCAAACAGATTTGATCCGACTGCCCCGGTGGGGATGACGTTGAGCCCAGGTGTGGTGGCGTTGTTCACTCCGTTCTGCCCGAGGAAGATCGCCAGAATCGGGATCTCGTAGATGATGCCGGCGCCGGCCCGGATCACCGTCTTGGCGTTGCCAAAAACATCCCAAGCGATGCCCAGGCGCGGGGCGACGTTGTTGGCATCAACGTTGTATGGGCTATTCGAATTGACGCCGACCTGAATCAGGCCTATCGCCGGGTCAAAGTTCCCCAGGCGGTTCCTGCGCTCCCGGATGGGAGAGTGGAGGTCATAACGTACGCCGGCGTTGATGGTGAGCCGTGGCGTGATGCGCCAGTCGTCCTGGAAGAACGCGCCAAAGGAGTGAATCGAGACATTGCGCTGAGAATTCCCCACGAAGATGTCACCCCTGGCCGGAAAGCCAGCCAGAAAATCCTCGAGGGGGGTGCTTCCTTCAAAGGCTCCATCCCCCAGGAAGCGGATGCGGCCCTTCCCGCGGCGGTTGCGAAGATTGTCGGTTTTTCCCTGGCGGAATTCGCCACCAAAGCGAACCGTGTGCCTGCCGCGGGTCCAGGAGACGTTGTCAGAAAACTGGTAGGTTTCATTGGGCACGGTCAGCAGCGGCCAGCCACTGTTGCCGCCGAGTTGATTGAAACCACTAATGACAATGGTGGGCATGCCGAAGTTGACCGGATCCGTGACGCCAGTGTTGATCCCATAAGTGCTGACGGGATTCTTGTCGTGGTCTACAGTCAGGATGGCCTGCCAGAAGCGGTTGTAGCCGAACTTCAGCTCATTCACCCAACGGCTGGACGGGGTCCAGGTGTAATTCGCGCCGACCACTTGTGCCCTGAGCTGCGACTGCGAACGCCACTCGGCGCGCAGCACCGTGAAATCCTGCTCCTGCTGGAGGCTGTCGCCGAAGAAGTAGCGGCCCGTGATGTTGTGGCGGTCACTGATGTGATGGTCCGCCTTGACGATGAAAGCGTCCATGCGGTTGGCGTTCGGAAAACCGGTATTGATCAGGGTGGGGTCCCGGGGGTCCGTGCCATTGTTCACTGGGAACAGACCTGGAAACAGTCCGTTTCCGGTAAAGGCCCCCGTGCCTAGCAAGTTTCGACTGAGAGGATTCACGGGGATTCCAAGGGCCGCCAAAGCAGCGATCGCATCCGGAATGCTATTTGCTGGGTCACCGCCCGGGAGAGGAACCGTCGCAGGAGTAGTGACGCCATTGGAATTGCTGACCAGACCGCGCACCCCTTCGTAGGCGCCGAAGAGAAACGTTTTGTTCTTCCTGATGGGGCCGCCAAGGCTGGCGCCAAACTGGTGCTGGCGCAGCGCCTTCTGGGGGTCCGGTTCGGCGTTGAAGAAGTTCCGCGCATCCAGCGCGTTATTCCGCTCGAAGAGGGAAGCCGTGCCGTGGATGTCGTTGGTGCCGGATTTGATGCCCAGGTTGACGATGGCGCCCGGCTTCCAGCCGTATTCGGCCGGGGGGTTCTCCTGGGCGTTGAACTCCTGGATGGCGTCAATGGGGAGAATCGTGCCGGGAGTCCCCTGCACGCCCTCGGCGTTGATCACCGTGGTGCCGTAGTACGGATCATTGTTGTCGGTGCCGTCGAAAATGAAGTTGTTGTTCTCGGGCCGGTTGCCGTTCGAGCTGATGGAGAGGAACCCACCGCCGGGCGTGCGCTGCACGCCGGGACGCAAGACGACTAAGTTCTGGAAGTCGCGGCCATTGAGAGGTAGGTCGTTGATGGCCTTATTGGCGAACGTGCCGCCCAGGGTGTCGTTGGTCGTCTCGACCAGCGGCGCTTCTTCAGTCACCTTGATCGATTCGGTGATGTCCCCGGGAACGAGGACAAAATCAATGTCGGCGTCCTTGGCAACCTCGAGGCGGACCCCAAAACGCTCCACCTTCTTGAAGCCGGTGGCCTCGACCGTAATCTTGTACATGCCGGGCGGCAGGTTCGGGGCCACATAGTTTCCCGCCTCGTTGGTCTCTAGGGCGCGCGAAACACCCGTATCCACGTTGGTGATGGTGACCTTTGCGCTCTTGACCACTCCGCCGGACTTGTCGGTGACGTTGCCCAGCAGGCGGCCCTGGTAAGTCTGCGCCGCCACGGAAGCCGAGAATGTCAGCACGATAAGGAGAACACCCCACGCTTTCAGGCGATACATTTTGCCCCCGCAGAGGCAAACGCGTTCGACGTCCCCTTAGGAACACGCTTGCCCAAAGAAATTCGGTTGATGGAACACCCCGGCAGGCAGTCTTACCCCTTCGACGGCCTGCGCAACGGGTATGTTTATCACTCCCCAGCTGCCCGTGTGTCAAGTCGCTTTTCCACGTTGCCGCCCGGTGGTGAGAAGCAGAGACGCTGGCGCTCCGGCGTGGCGCGGTGGTACTCCGGAAGGGAGCACGTCGCCACACTCGGCCATGTGGCGCAGGATGCGGTGCAGCTTGCTCTACACGTGGAAACGCCGCTTCACCACCCAGAACAGAACGCCGCCGACCAGGAACGAGAGCAGGCTCGCTGCCTGCGCGTTGGTCAGCCCAAACACCGAGCGCGGATTGATGCGGATGAACTCCACCAGGAAGCGCGCCAGGCCAGACAAGATCAGGTAACTGGCGAAAACCTCTCCGGCCGGGAGCGGTTTGCGGAGCGACTTCGACCCCGCGCGCCATAGGTAGTAGAAGATGGCCACCGCGCCAATCAGCTCGTAGATCGGCGTGGGATGCACGCGCTGGGTAGTGGGCACGATCCCGTCGGGGAAACTCATGCCCCAGGGCAGCGAAGTGGGAATGCCGTAGTCGCCGTCGCCCGAAATCAGGCAGCCAATACGACCGATGCCATAGCCCAGCGCCGCTGCGGGCGCGGCTACGTCCAGCAACACGAGCGCCGGCATCCGGTAGTGCCATGCCAGCAGCGCCAGCGTCACCAGGCCCGCCACGACCGAGCCGTAAAACGCGAAGCCCAACGGGCTGAAGAGTTCTTGAAAAGGATGGCGGAAGAACTCGGCGGGCGTTTCCAACGCGTGCCACAGCTTGGCGCCGGCCAGCCCGGCCAGGCCCGCCAGGCCGATGATGGTGTGCGGATCGGCCGCCAGCCGGCGCCGGCGCAGGTCGACCTGCACGACGAAGAAGGCGCAAAGCAGCGCCGTCGCCACCAGCAGGCCAAAAGTTCCCAAGGTCAATGGGCCGATGTGAATGAACGGGAGCACAGTCGTGTCCGCGAGATTTCAGCGCGGCAGTATACACGATGCCCCGCAGTGACTCCCGCGCGAAAGCTCCGCCGCAGTGGAGGAATCGGGCGGGTGCTCCATCGTGTCCGTCACCGAGGAATATCCGCCGGAGCGGTATGCGGATGCCCCATCCTCGCGCACACGTCCCAAGCCCAGTCGA
>JACQDH010000223.1 GCA_016201215.1 Acidobacteriota bacterium
GGCGGTACTTGCTGTCCGCAAAACCGGCGTACAGCACGTCCAGGAGGTCCAAGCAGACGTCGAGGCCGACCAGATCAGCCAGCTCCAGCGGCCCCATCGGATGATTCATGCCCATTTTCATCACCGCGTCCACGGCCGGAGCGTCAGCCACACCATCCAGAACACAATAGGCCGCTTCGTTAATCATGGGCATCAGCACGCGATTGGAAACAAAGCCGGGCGCGTCATTGACCGCCACGGGTTTTTTCTCCAGCTTCTCGCACAGCGCCATGGTGGTGGCAAGAGTCTCCGCGCTGGTCTGCAGCGCGCGGACCACCTCCACCAGCGCCATCATCGGCACCGGGTTCATGAAGTGCATCCCGACGAAGCGGTCGGGGCGGCTGGTCGCCGCGGCCAGGGCCGTGATGGAAATCGAAGAGGTGTTGCTGGCCAGGATGACTTCCGGCCGCACCAGCTTGTCCACTTCCTTCAGCACGGCGAGTTTCAGGTTCATTCGCTCGGGCACGGCTTCGACGACGAAGTCCGCACTGGCCAGCGCAGCCGCGTCGGTAGTTGGCTGGATGCGGCCGAAGATTTTCGACTTGTCCGCCTCGGCTACTTTGCCCTTCTTGACTTCGCGGTCGAGATTTTTCGAGATGGTCTCCAGGGCGCGGCCCAGGAAGCGCGTCTCCACATCGCGCAGGATGACCGAGTAGCCGGCCTTGGCAAACACGTGCGCGATGCCGTTACCCATCGTGCCCGCACCCAGCACAGCCACGGTTTTGATGGCGTCCAGGTTCATGAGTCCTCCAGGAAGAAAGCGAATGTAAACGAGCTAAAGGAAGCACAGGAAACTGAAGAAAAGCAAGCGCGGCTAGGCGGGCGGCGTGCCCTCGACCACTTCGCGGATGATCTCCCGCGCGCGCTTCATCCTGAGGGCACGAGGGATTGGGTTCCGCAGAGCGGGCAGAACATGACAACGATGGGTCAGCAGCTAGCAGGGGCCCGGCGTCTCTTGACATCGCTCGGGACAAGCACCGTGCCCCTGGAAGATCGAAAGAGAGATCCTTCGCTGCGCTCAGGATGACAACGACGGCTTCTAGCGCTCGACGGCGAGCGCGACGCCATTGCCGCCGCCCAGGCACAGCGCGGCGATGCCGCGCTTCACGTTGCGCCGCTGCATCTCGTGCAGCAGCGTCACCAGGATGCGCGCGCCCGAGGCGCCGATGGGATGGCCCAGCGCCACCGCGCCGCCGTTCACGTTGACCTTCTCCGGGTTCAGGCGCAGTTCGCGGGTCACCGCCACGGCCTGCACGGAGAAGGCTTCGTTCAGCTCGAACAGGTCCACATCGCGGTCGCGGTCCCAGCCGGTTTTCTTCAGCAGCTTTTCCACGGCCTCGACCGGCGCCATCATCACCCACTTCGGCTCCACCCCTGAAACGGCCTGCGCGACGATCCGTGCCATCGGCGTCTTGCCCAGGCGCGCAGCGTTGCGTTCGCTGGTGACGACCAGCGCGGCCGCGCCGTCATTGGTGCCCGGCGCATTGCCTGCGGTCACCGTGCCGTCCTTTTTGAACACGGGGCGCAGCTTGGCCAGCGCCTCGACGGTGGTGTCCTCGCGCGGCGACTCGTCGTATTTGACCACGAGCGGCTCGCCCTTCTTCTGCGGGACTTCAATGGGCAGGATCTGCGACTCGAAGTAGCACTCCTTCCGCGCGCGCACGGCCTTGTGATGACTCTCGAACGCAAACTGGTCCTGCTCCTGCCGCGAGATTTTGTATTTCTCCGCCACCAGCTCGCCGGTCATGCCCATGTGGAAATCTTCGTAGACGTCCCACAGGCCGTCCCTGATCATCGAGTCCACAATCTCCCCGTGGCCCAACCGGTAGCCGGTGCGTGCCTGCGGCAGCAGGTAAGGACAATTGGACATGGACTCCATCCCGCCGCCCACGGCGATTTCCGTTTCGCCGAGCTGAATGCCCTGTGCCGCCAAAGCCACGGCCTTCAGCCCCGAGCCGCAGACCTTGTTGACGGTCATCGCCGCCACGCGGGGATGCAGGCCCGCACGCAGGCCCGCCTGCCGCGCTGGGTTCTGCCCCAGGCCAGCCGAGACGACGTTGCCCATGATGATTTCGTCCACCTGCTGCGGTTCGATGCCCGCACGGCGCACGGCTTCAGCCACGACCTTTGCGCCCAGCTCGGGGGCGGAGAACGACGACAGGCCTCCCTGAAATTTGCCGATCGGAGTGCGCACGGCACTCAAGATGACTGGCTGTTCCATGATGGCTTCTCCTTGCGAAATTTCACGGGCTGGCGGCTACTTCCTCCCGGACCCGGCTCCCCTGCTTCCTTAGCTCCCGAGTATAGGCCCGGCGTGCGGCGGGGTCAATTTGTGTCGGGGATAGGAGACAGCGCGATCTGAAGTTGCCCCCACCCGGGCAGCCGGGCGCGGGTTCGGCGCGCCACTGTTTCTGACCCACCGCTTTTCCCAAACATCGGGGGATCGGCTGAGGGCACGCCTTTAGTCCTCGGGTAGGGATATTAGAGAGCTCTTTCTTGAATTGGCACTCCGCCCTCGTGCCAGCCGGGGCACCGTTTTCTTACCCCATCTTCCGGCATTGCGGGCAAACGCAATGCGAGTAGTGTTCACCTCCCATCTTTCGGCAAATCGGACAAACGCAGTGGGAATAATGATCTCCGCCCATTTTTCGGCAATGCGGGCAGATACAGTGCGAGTAGTGATCTCCACCCATCTTCTTGCAGGCCGGACAAAGACAATGTGAATAATGTTCCCCCCCAAGCTTCATCTCATTCCGTTCGGTCACGACCATCCTGGTTTTCTAGATTCGCGTCACGGAGTATCTTGAGTAGTCGCAAACCCCGACGAGTCGGACGAAAGCAGACAACCAGCATCCATTCCTGTTTCAGTTCCCGGCCCTTTCCCCTGGCGTCATTCTGGGCGGCGTTGTACTGGCAATTTAGTTCTCCTGCTTCCTTAGCTCCCGAGTATAGGCACGGCGTGCGGCGGGGTCAATTTGTGTCGGGGATAGGAGACAGCGCGATCTGAAGTTGCCCCCACCCGGGCAGCCGGGCGCGGGTTCGGCGCGCCACTGTTTCTGACCCAC
>JACQDH010000229.1 GCA_016201215.1 Acidobacteriota bacterium
CCTGTTGGAACAGTTGGGCGGCTTGCATCCGGCGCGCTTCCAGGGCGGCGAAGTCGCGCCGAGGCCGCAGCAGGGTGGACATGCACTCACCATACCACACCCGCCCGAAGAGTGTTACTCTATTTTGCGAGAGTCTTTAGGAATAAGCGAAGGGAGAGCTAACCCGCTGCGGCTTTGGCTTTTTCGGCGGCGGTCTTCTCGGCTTCAACTCTTTCGTGGGCGAGTTGCGGCTCAAAGCAGCGCCGGCAGCGCGCCTCGTACATTCCGGTGGCGCCAACCACGATCAGATCTTCGGAGGCCACCAGGCGCTGCGTGTGCACCGCGGGATTGCCGCAGCGCACGCAGATGGCCAGCAGCTTGGTGATCTCTTCAGCGACTGCGAGCAGGCGCGGTATGGGTTCAAACGGCCGGCCGAGGTAATCGGTGTCGAGGCCGGTGACGATCACGCGCTTGCCCATGTCGGCGAGCCTGGTGCAGGCCTCCACCAGCCCTTCTCCAAGGAACTGTGCTTCGTCAATGCCGACAACCTCCGTGCGCGCTTCGACCTTGTCCAGCACTTCGAGCGCAGTGTGTACGAGGTCCGAGCGGATCTCCAACCCGGAGTGCGAGACAATCCCATTCTTCGCGTAGCGCTGATCAATCATGGGCTTGAAGATCTGCACGCGCTGGCGGGCAATCTCCGCGCGGCGCAACCGGCGGATCAGCTCCTCGCTTTTGCCCGAAAACATCGGACCGACGATCACCTCGATCCAGCCCATGTTGCCTCTGACAATATCCACGGTGGCGCCGCCTCCCTTCGCGTAGCGTACCACAGAGTGTTGTGGAAAACTGAGGGCAGATCGCTGGTGGCTGAAAGCTGTCAGTTGTCAGTTTTCGGTCTTCGGCTTTGCACCCGAGGGTGCCGCACGTTACTCGCGCGCGTAGAGTGTGGCGTTGAAGAACGGCGCGAAGGCGTTGATCACGGCGATGCGGAAGGCGTCCTGGCGGGTGATGAGGTTGCGCGTAAGCACGCCCCAGGCGCCCTGGGCGTCGCGGATGCCGTGCCCGCCGGCGTAAGCGTCAATGGCCGCGGCCAGCTCGACCCCACGGTCGAGCACCTCGGCGGCCAGCGGCGCCGGAATCAGGATGCTGCCCGACTGGCCATAAGCGCCGCGGTCAGTGCCGTCGGTGACGTAGGCCCAATTTTCGAGGAACACCAGCCGATGGCCGTTCTCCTCGACAACGTCGAGGCCGCCTTCGAGACCGACGAAGTAGCGCCACGCCTCGTTGCGCTCGCGCCCCAGACGCACGAGCGTTTCGGCGCGCTGCCGCGCCCCGGCCATCAGTTCCGCGCGGGTGGTCGGGGTGTGGCCGACGCCGCTTTCGACATCCACGCCCACGACTTCAAATTGCGCATCGGGGTCGAGCGACGGCCCGAACACGGTCAGGCTCTCCCAGACGGCGTTCAATTTAGGCCGCCGCGTGCTTCCCACCGCAACCTGGATTTTTTGCATGGCGATTCCAAAGTGAAAGTATGCAGCAGTGCGCGTTTGGGTGCCACGGGTAGCGCCGGCGTCCCGCCGGCGCCATGGTGAAAACCGCCAGCGAGACGCTGGCGGTACATCGCGAATCCGCCAGCGGGATTCATTGGAATACGTGGCGCTGGCAAGCCAGCCGCTGCACTGGACCGGGTCGGGACTTTCACTCTTTCCAGAGGGCCACTTGCCTCTCCCGGCCGTAGCGCTCGAGCAGGAATTTCTTCAACTCATCGACATTACGGAAAACCTGGTCGGCACAGGCCAGCATCCACCCGCTGATCTGGTCGGCGGGGAGCGGCGTCACCAGATAGACCGGAATGCCGCTGCGGTAGGCCACGGTCAGCTCTGCGGGCGTGCCGCCGCTCTGCGCCTCCGCGCTGTCCCAGTGACAGACGAGGTAGTCGGCCTTGTTCTCGATCATGTCCAGATCGAACTGGATGATCTTGCGCACCACGCGGCGGAAGTGCTCGACATCGGTCTTCTTCCACTCGCGGAAGTGCGCGATCTCTTCGTCGGTGAGGTTTTTCTTTTCGTCCTCAGCCGGGTCGTAAACGCGGTGGCCGAGATCGTGGCGCAGAAACGGCGTCAGCTTGCGGCGCCACATCTTGCCGCCATCGGCCGCGAATTCAATGGGACCGCAGAGATAGGCCAGCATCGTGGAACGCTACTTCTTCTCTTCCTTGGGCTGCTCTACCCATTCGACCAGGCCGGCTTTTGCTAGACGGTCGAACAGGCCCTCGATGAATCCCGGGGGGCAGCTCGCCGTACTCCGCCGCGACGGCATCTTCGATTTCGGCCAACGTGCGCTTCCCGTCGGCAAAATTGCCCGCCTCATATACGATGAGGTCAAACTGCGGAATCAGATCGCCCTGCCGAAACTTGCCCGCTTGCTCGCGCCACCAGGCGTAGTCCGCGCCCAGCGTCTGGCGGAACCACGGCGACGACGGCCCGTCCGCAATCGGCCCGATGTATTTCTTCCGCGGCACGCGCTGCATGCTCTGGGGAACTACGGCCTCGCCAAACAAAGACTTCGCGGCTGCCTGTTGACTAGGCACGGGAATCATTTGCTGCAGCTTTTCCCTTCCTTGTGGCGTCATCAAATCTTCCAGCGAGTGGATAGCGCGTCGAAACAACTGTCCAAGTAAGGCCTGGCGCCTCATTCGCTGCAGCATCCTGGCGCGTTGTTCCGGAGTGAGTTCCGTCTTCTCCGGAGTGGGAGGGACCAGTATCCCGCTGAAAGCCAGCATAATGCTGCCCGCGCGCCGCGAGCGCTCGGAGGACGCCATCGGGACCGCCGAAGCTACCAGAGGCAGCAAACGCATGGCTTCCTCGTCACTGGCGGTGGCCATCCAGACGGCGGCGGCGGTGGCCAGCACGCCGCAGCGGCGCAGCGTAGTGGAGTCCACTTTGTCCACGGTGTCTTCGTTGGTGTGGTGGGTCCAGTCGGGCCAGTGACCGAGCTGCACGGCGGGCACGCGCACATTGCCGTCGTTGAACATGTCATGGTCGCTGCCCGCGCTGTAGGGCGTCATGAGCCAGTGGAAGAGGTTGCGCGAGCCGTTGGGTGAGACGAGATTGGCTTCCTCGACCTGCTCGGCGACATTCTCAACCAGGTCGTTCAGGAACGACGGCAGCGAATCGGGCGTGCGCGCAATGTTCAGCCGCGAATTCGTCTTAACCAGGTTTTCGCCGACCATGTCCATGTTAATGGCGGCGATCGCGCGGCCAGTGACTTCGGGATGCTTCGTGAGCCAGGCGATGGTGCCGAAATGCTCCGGCACCCACATGAAATGCAGCGTGCGCTTGAGCGGCAGGATCTTTTTCTGGTCGAGCAGTGTCTTCACCGTGCGCGCGATCCCGAGCAGCGACGCCGAGCCTGAGGCATTGTCGTTAGCGCCGAATTTGTGGTGATCGAGGTGCGCGACGAGGATGATTTCCTGGGACGGAGCGCTGCCGCGCAGGTAGGCACTGGTGACTTCAAGCGCGCCGGGATGCAACTCGGCGTCCACCTTTGCGTGCAGTGCGAGCTTTCCCGCAGCGACCTGCGGCTTCAGGCGCTCCCACTGGCGGTGCGAAATCTGGAAGCCGAAGCCGGCCTTCTCTTTCTCCTCGGCCTGCACCCAGAGACCGTTGTAGCGGACCAGATCAGAATACTCGGGGCGATCATCAGCGGCGGGGTAGATGACTACGCCCACGGCGCCGCGGCGGAGGACCGCCTCGCGGTGGACTGCGCCGGCGTAGCCCGAGGCGAAAACGATCTGGGCTCGGACTTCCCTGCCCTCGTAACTCGCGGCGTCGGTTCCGCGGCCGACGTCAATGGCCTCGCCGCGCCACTCGCCGCCGTTGGAAAGCGTCGATAGGCAGACAGGTTGGTCAGTGAAGCGGCAGAGGCGCTCGCGGAAGGGCGCTTCCACCCACAGCTCGCCCTCGCGCACGGTCCAGGCCATCGGCCCGACGTATGTCGAGTAGCGCGTGCGGCCGTCGGAGGGAAACTTCTCTACCTGGACGTCGGTGATGCCGTAGCTTGCCAGGCGCGCCACGACCCATTCGCGCGCCTGGGTGAAGCCTGGGCTGGCCTGGATGCGATGAAACTGGGTGATGCTGCGGACATTGTCGAGAGCATGTTCGCCCGAATACTCAGCCGCAACGGCGTCAAACAGCGCCTGGGGAACAACGTACTTGGACGGGGCCTGCTGCGTTGCCGCCGCCGGCGCGACGCTGAGCAGCGCGGCCAGGAACAGTCCAAGCAGCCGACGAGAGACGCGTCTCATCAGGAGTTCCTCCTCCCGGGACTGGGATGAGGCGGGCAGACTCTAGCACGGCGCGGCGCGCAAAAGAAGAGTCGAAAGTTTGCAGTGAGAAGTCAATAAGGAAGGAACAAGCTGGAGCGGCCGAGGGGACTCGAACCCCCGCCTACAGCTTGGCAAGCTGTCGTACTACCCCTATACTACGGCCGCTCAAGGCCTTCTTTTTATAGCACGGCGCGGCCCGGGCGACAAGAGGCGCCGAGTCATCTGCGCGACACACCCCTACTGCGTCCTCCGCGACGCTTGCCCAACACCCAACCGCAAGGGCCGCGGACTAGTCGACCTGCATCACGCGCGTCGCCTTGACGACCGGGGACTTCTTCTGCCGCTCGGCGAACTTGGCAGCTTTGGCACGGTCGGTATAAACCCGGGCGAACTTTTCGCCGTCGGTGTAATAAACCGTGACCTGCCAGTGCCGGTGCTTGCGCCGCTTGTCCTTACCCAGCTTGGTTCTCTTTCTCTTCTTCACAGTCACCACCATGAGGGCCCGAGCACTATGTCAATTTGATGGGCCCCGCGCAAGTAGCAAGTTATGGAGTAACGTCCTTTACAAACGCGACAAGAACGGCGCGTCTCTTTCCTGCGCCGCAAGGCGAGGAAGCACGCCCAGGCGCCATGCGGTACAAGGATGTTGAATGACTATAGCACAGGTGATATCTTGCCCGCGTTCCTGCCCTGAGGAGCATATTCCTGTGAAGAATGCCGTCAACTGGACCTTGACCGGTATCGGCGGACTGCTGATCGTTGCGGAAGTGGTGCTGGGAGCGGCGACCAGGTTTGACCTGGCGCGGGCGGGAAACCTTAAAGACTCGCTCGAAGGGCGAGGCAAACGGCGCCCTACAGAATGATCCCGGCCGCGCCGGTAGGGCTCAATTCCCGTTGACTTGCGTACGGCGGAACCCTAAGGTTCCTGCTCGCGTGTCCCACAAGCCTCCATCCCCGTTTATGTCCTCGCTCAAACGCGGCTCGTTGCTTCTGGTTTTTGCCGGGGCGACCGCCGCCGCGCTTCTGTGGGCGGCTGGGCGCTACGCCGGGCTGCACGCCTCCCTGGAGATGCTGTTCGCGGCCAAATGGCTGGCCATCGCGGGCCTGCTCGGC
>JACQDH010000241.1 GCA_016201215.1 Acidobacteriota bacterium
CCTCCGGAGGGATTCCTCGCTGCGCTCGGAAGGACCGTCCTGGGAAGTGCTTCTAAAGAGCGCTGCGTAAGTAGGTTGACGCAGGCACACGTGAAAAGGCCCCTTCTCAGGGAATTCATGGTTCGCCACCGTCCCACCATTTCCGCAGTCGTCTTTAGTTGCCGCCGGCGGTGGTGGCCCGCTGGGCGTAATAGCCGTTGCGCGTGCGCACGGAGAGTTTTCCGCGGCCGCGTGGGGGGTTGACCGCAACCTGCACGCTGCGGAAAGAACCGTCCTTGGCCGTGTTGGTCGGGTAGTAGGCCAGGGTGTACTGGTTGCGGATATCGTGGGCGATCTGGGTGCAAATTGCTTCGGTGTCCGCGGTCCTCTCCGGGAAAAAGGCCAGGCCGCCGGTGGCCTGGGCCAGCGAAGTAAGCGCTTGGCGCGCGCGCTTTGCGGCCCGCTTGCTCTCCTGGCTGAGCAGGCCGACCGCGTAGATCAGCGCATCGGACTTGTGCGCTTCCTGCACGGTGACCTCGAGGTTCTTGCGGCTGGCGTTGTCTTCGCCGTCGGTAATGGCCAGGAGCACCTTCTTGTCCCGGTGGCCTTTCTTCAGGTGGTCGAGCGAACCAATCAAGGCGTCGTAGAGCGCGGTGCTGCCGCGCGAGTCGATGCGTTCGAGCGCCTCCTTCATCTCGTTGATGTCGCTGGTGAAGTCCTTGTCCAGGTCGAGGTAGTAGTCGTCGTTGAAGTTGACGACGAACACCTCGTCGTGGGGGTTGCTGGTCTTCACAAAGGTGAGCGCGGCGGTGTTCACGCGCTCGCGTTTCTCGCGCATGCTGCCGCTGTTGTCGATGACCAGCCCGACGCTGACCGGCACATCCTCCCGCTTGAACACGGAGAGCTTCTGTTCCACCTTGTCTTCAAAGACGCGGAAGTTTTCCTGCTTCAGGTCGCCGACAAACCGGCCGCGCTCATCGAGCACGGTGGCGTGCAGCACCACCAGGTTCACGTCCTTCTGGATGCGGAAGTCGTCGCTCTTCTGCTGCGCCGGCTTCGGCGGGGCCGGCTGTTGCGCCTGGGCGGCGCCGCCGGCCCGCACCAGTGCTGCGGCCAGCAGAAGGATGAAAGCGAAGATGCAGAAGCCCAGCCTAGTGGCTGGGGGCATAGTAGCCGGTCTTGGCGTACGTGTTGAGCGGAGGAAGCCCTTTGGGCGGGCGCAGCTTGACTTTGATTTTGCGCCAGCGTCCGTCGCGTTGATGGTTGCTCGGCTTGTATCCCAGAACATATTGGTTACGCAACTCCATGCCGATCTTAGCCGCTACGTCGGGCAGATCGTTCAAGTTCTCCACCGGGAAAACCCGCCCGCCGGTCATTTCCGTCAGTTCGGTGAGCAACGAAGGCCCGTTCAGTTCTTCCGGCGTACGGTTGCGGAAGCCGAGCGGGTCGTAGATGCCCATGGCATAGAGTTGAACGTCTGACTCCTTGACGAAGTTCTTGATGTCGCCCTCATTGTAGCGACTATGATTATCTCCTCCGTCGGATAGGATGAGCAAGGCCCGTTTGGCGTTGCGTGCACCCCTCATCTGGCTCAGGCCCAGGTAGATGGCGTCGAGCAGGGCCGTGCGGCCGTGGGCCGCCGTGTACATCAAGCGCGTCTGCAACTCCTCGACGCTGTTGGTGAACCGGCTGGTGAGTTGCGCCCGGTCATTGAAACTCACCAGGAAGAATTCGTCCTGGGGGTTGGCGGTCTTGAAGAATTGCACGGCGGCCAGGCGCGCCTTGTCCACCTTGTTGGCCATGCTGCCGCTTAAATCGAAGATTACCCCGATGGAGATGGGCACGTCTTCGCTGGAGAAGTGGATCACTTCCTGCTCGACGTTGTCCTCGAAGACGCGGAAGTTCTCCTGTTCGAGGCCGGTGACCAGGCGATTGAAGGGATCGGTCACGGTCACATTGACCAACACCAGGTCCACGTCCACGCGGATCGCGGGCGGCGTTTTCTTCTGCTGCTCCTTGCCTGATTCGGGGGGAGGTTTAGTTGGTCCGGGCTGTTGGCCCATGGCGGAGGGGGTAAGCACGGCACAAGCTAGCAGCACATATACGAGCAGACGCAACTTCCTGCTGCTTGCCTTCACCGCCCCTCCCGCCGTCCCGCTGAGCAAGACGGTTCCGAGGACTACTTTTCTCCGTGACTTCATTCTACCACCGGCGTCGTTCAAAGCAAGTCTCCGGCGGCGGTCGCTTGAGTGGCTCTGCTGGGGATGTGGTAGCATGCGTGGCGTCGCGCACGGTGCGGTCAGTTAGACGCTGCGTGAAGGAAGAGGAATCAACCATGAACGTCCTGGCGGTCATTCCCGCGCGCTACGCCTCGAGCCGCCTGCCCGGCAAACCGCTGGTGCCCCTGGCAGGCAAACCGATGATCCAACACGTTTGGGAGCGGGTGCGCCGCGCGGAGAAGGTCTCCAGGGTTGTGGTCGCCACGGACGACGAGCGCATCCAGCATGCGGTCGGGGAGTTTGGTGGCGAGGCGGTGCTGACCCGCGCCGATCATCGCTCCGGCACCGAGCGTGTCGCGGAAGTCGCCGCGGGCCCCGCCGGCCGCGAGGCCGAGATTCTGGTCAATGTGCAAGGAGACGAGCCACTGATAGACCCCGCCGCCGTGGATGCTGCCATCGCAGCCGTGGAAGCTGACGCGGCGGTGCTGGTCGGCACACTGGCCGTGCCGATCGCCACGCCAGCCGAGATCATGGATCCAAACATCGTCAAGGTGGTGCTGGATTTCGAGGGGAATGCGCTCTACTTCTCTCGCGCGCCGATCCCCTGGGTGCGCGGCGATGGCGTTCCGGTCCGTTCGCATCACCTCAAGCACCTGGGGCTCTACGTGTTTCGCCGCGAGGCGCTGCTGGAATTTCCCACGTTCCCGCAGGGCGAGTTGGAAAAACTCGAGCAGCTCGAGCAACTGCGCTGGCTCGAGAACGGTTACAAGATTCGCGTGGCCGAAACCACTTGTGATTCGGTGAGCGTGGACGTGGCCGAAGATGTGCTTCGCGTCGAAAAACTTCTGCGCGAAATGGCCGCGGGGCGATCTGGGTGAAAGGTCTCCCCTAGATGGGAGTCCCGGCCAACCCCAGCCGCGAGGCCGCGGTTGGCTGGGGTTGGCAGGGACTCGCCGTTCAAGTACACTTGGAGACTGCCACAGGATACTAC
>JACQDH010000234.1 GCA_016201215.1 Acidobacteriota bacterium
CGCCGACCTGAAGGCGGCCGCCAGTCTTCGCGTGTCCCGCCTCGAGGTAGTGAATCTTGATGCCGTCACCGGTGGTTACGAAACCGCTCTTGGTGGCCGGGCTGTTTTCGGCCGTCGCAGCGTCCGCGGGAATGCATCGAATCGCGCAAATCAGGACAACCAGAAACGCAAACCTCAGTCTGATCGTTCTATTCATTTGGCTGCCTCGGAGAACTGGACTCAAGCAGACAAGTCCGCGGTTCTGCCCTAGGTGACGGCGACTTCTTGGTACGTGCCGAAAACCTGGCGCAGGGTGTCGCAGATCTCGCCGAGGGTGGCGTAGGCCTTGACGGCCTCATAGATGTAGGGCATCAGATTTTCGGTGCCCTCAGCCGCCTTGCGCAGGGCGGCGAGGCGTCGCGCGACCTCGTCGTTGGACCGCTCGGCGCGCAGCTTGCGCATGCGCGCGCGCTGGCGTTCGGCGACGCTTTCGTCAATCGCCAGGGTGTCGATGGGCTGCTCCTCGGCCACGTATTCGTTCACGCCAACGATGATTTTCTCCTTGCGGTCCACGGCCATCTGATAGCGGTAGGAGGCTTCGGCGATTTCGCGCTGCGGGTAGGAGTGCTCGATCGCGGCGACCATGCCGCCCAGCGCGTCGATCTTTTCGATGTAGTCCCAGGCGCCGCGCTCCACCTCGTTGGTCAGTGCTTCGACGAAATACGATCCGCCGAGCGGGTCCACGGTGCTGGTGACGCCGCTTTCGTGGGCGATGATCTGCTGGGTGCGCAGGGCGACAGTGGCGGCAAATTCGGTGGGCAACGCCCAGGCCTCGTCGAGCGAATTGGTGTGCAGCGATTGGGTGCCGCCGAGCACGGCGGCCAGCGCCTGGATGGCCGTGCGCACCACGTTGTTGTAGGGCTGCTGCGCGGTCAGCGAGCAGCCGGCCGTCTGCGAGTGGAAGCGCATTGCGGCAGCGCGTTCGGTCTTGGCGCCGAAGCGCTCGCGCATGGTCTTGTACCAGATGCGGCGGGCGGCGCGGTACTTGGCGATCTCCTCAAAAAAGTCGTTGTGCGCGTTGAAGAAAAAAGACATCCGCGGAACGAACTCCTCCAGGTCGAGCCCGCGGCGCAGGGCCCACTCCACGTACTCGATGCCGTCGCGCAGGGTGAAAGCAAGCTCCTGGATGGCGGTTGAACCGGCCTCGCGGATGTGGTAGCCGCTGACCGAGATGACGTTGTACCTCGGGGTGTGCCGAGTGGAGAACTCGAACGTATCAATGACCAGCCGCATGGACGGCTCGGGCGGGTAGATGTACTCCTTCTGCGCGATGTATTCCTTGAGGATGTCGTTCTGGCAGGTGCCGGAGATTTTCTTCCAGTCGGCGCCCTGCTTTTCGGCCACGGCCAGGTACATCGCCCAGATCACCGCGGCGGGGGAGTTGATGGTCATCGAGGTGGTGACGTCGGCCAGGGGAATCTGGTTGAAGAGCACCTCCATGTCGGCCAGCGAGCTGATGGCCACTCCGCATTTGCCCACCTCGCCTTCCGAAAGCGGGTGCTCGGAGTCGTAACCCATCAGCGTGGGCAGGTCGAAGGCGACGGAGAGGCCGGTTTGGCCGTGGGCGAGCAGGTAGCGGAAGCGCTGGTTGGTGTCTTCGGCGGTGCCGAAGCCGGCGAACTGGCGCATGGTCCAGAGGCGGCCGCGGTGCATGGTGGCGTGGATGCCGCGGGTGTAGGGCGGCTGGCCGGGATAGCCGAGGTCGCGCTCGGGGTCCCAACCCTCGAGATCCGCCGAGGTGTAGAGCCGGCGGATGGGGTGGCCAGAGATGGTGGTGAACTCGGCGGCGCGTTCGGGCGATTTCTCGAGGGTGGGCTTGAGGACTTTTTCTTCCCACTCCTGTTCGCGCGGCGAGGCCTTGCGTTTCTGCGCAATCGTGCCAGCAGCGGGAGCGGCAGCCGAGCTGACGTTCCCTTTGTCAGGCGTCATTTTGGCCATGAGGTGTCCAGCTCCTGGCACGCCTTGGAGGCTTGGGGCGGGCCTTGCGAAACGCGGGGCCAGAAGGAATCTTAAGCCATCCTTCGACAGGGGGCAAGGCCGACTCCCGAAGGTGCGAAAGTCCTTCGCCTTGCTCTCTCCGGAAGAGCTGCCTGCGCGGAAAAAAGGCCCGGCGGGAATCCCCGCCGGGCCAGTGCTGGTTTTCGGGTGCGAAATGTCTTGTGCGGGCGGATCAGCTCAGAACTTGCCCGCGGGGCCGACGATTTCCCCATTCACGGTGCCGGGAATTAGTGTGTCGCGGTGAACCCGGCCGCCCTTGGCGTCGGCGATGTTGATGCGGTTGACTTCGAGCGTGCGGCCTAGGGCGCGATCGAAGTCAATCTGGGCCTTGGCCAGGTCCACGAGAGCGCGCACTTCGACGCTTTGCGCCTGGGCTAGGTCACGCTGCGCCTGGATGACGAAGAAGATGGTCGAAGCGCCGAGCTGATATTTCTTCTGTTCGGCGTCGAGCGTTTGCTCCTGCAGGATGCGCGATTTCTGGGCCGCCTGGACGCGGGCCCGGTTCTGCTCGAGGCCAATCTGCGCGTTGCGCACTTCGACGACGACACTGTTGTTGAGTTGCTGCAAGCGCGTCTCCGCCTGCCGTTGCTCGAGAATTGCGCGGGCGTTATCGGCCTGCGCGGGACGGTTGCGGATCGGGATGGTCAGGTTGAGCTGCAGCGAGTAGGTGGGGAAGTCGGCACCGAAGACCGAACCCAGCGCATCGCCCAAGCCCGTGCGGCTGATCCCCAGGAAGGGGGTCGCCGAGGCAGGAACAAACAGACCGGGGACGGGATTCCCGGTTGCGTCCACGATCTGGGATCCAGCGATGGTGGTGGGCGTGCCGAAGGTTTTTGAATTGCCAGACAGTCCGGTCCAGCCATATTGGCCGAGCAGGGCCAGGGTGGGCAGCAGAGCGTTGCGCGTGGCTCGGGAGTTGATGTCGCGATTCTTCAGATCCACGACCGATTGGAGCACGTCGGGCCGCTTGCCCAGGGCCTCTTTGACGGCGTCCTGTAGCGGGAGGATGTCCACCTTGTGGGGTTGCGCGACCACATCGGTGGGGATGATCTCAACGGGTTGAATGGCAGGATCGAGCGGGTTCTTGGTGATGGCGTTCTTCAGCAGGGTCTGTTGCTGGAGGTGAAGGGTTTGCGCGACGATCAGGTCCTGCGTTGCGCGAGCCACTTCCGCTTCCGCGCGGACGACTTCGATCGGAGCGAGCGTGCCGATCTCCACCTGCCGCTTGTTGTCGTTGTAGAGCTTGTCGGCCAGGGTCACCGAGCGGTGCTTCACCTTGACGTCCTCGCGCGCGAAGACCAGTTCCCAGTAGAGATTCTCCACCTGCGTGACCGTGGTGATGACCTGCTGCGCGAAGGCCAGATCCGCGATTTTCTTGCTGTTCCTCGCGATGCGGATGAAACGCGTGTTGGCCAGCAAGCCGAAGCCGTTCAGCAACTGCTGGCTGAAGGAGACAAACAGCGTGGATTGCACCGAGGGGTTAAAAAACACGGCCGGCGAGCTGGTCGAAACCCGCGAGTTGTTCTGGGCCACGGCAAACGCCGTGCCGGTATGAAATCCCTGAGAGTATTGGAAGTTTGCCTGGGCCGTGTGGTTGACCAGCGAGGTCAACGCCGCGACGCCAGTGCCCGCCAGGAAGGGGTTGTTGATCGGGGTGGCGCGGTGGTCCAGGCTGAGGCTCGACGTCACCTGTGGGTCAAACGTCTGCGCGGGAATGGCCCCCAGGACCGAGGCCGTGCCTGTGCCCGTCAGGCCGCGGGAAGCCCCACCGCCCTTAGTGCGCAGGATGTCAGTGTCGGCGATCCACGGGTTATAGCGCTGCACGGCAATGTCCAAGTTGTTTTCCAAGGCCAGGGCGATGGCGTCCTGCAGGCTCAACTCCATCTTCCCTTCATGGATGAGCTGCTCAACGCGCGGCGAGTTGGTCAGTTGCGGGGGCTCCACCTTGATGGGTGCGTAGGGCGCGAAGAGGTTGGGGAATGGGCGCGGCCCTTTGGAATAATCGTGGGTGGACACTTGCAGGCTGAACTTGGGCGCCGCCTGCGTCTGCGCCGGAGCCTGCGATGCGCTCTTGGACTCCGACTGGCCGTATGCGGGGGCCACGGGTGCCGCCACAATCGCAGCGGCCAGCAGCAGAGCGGCCGCCGAACGAAATAGCCTTCCGGTCATGAGTTTTTCCTCTCCCAGCAGTGTGATTCGGGCAAGACAAGCCCTGGTACCATCAGATGTAACGTCCAAGACAACCGATATGTTTCAATTTCCCGTGTCCGCAGGGCCCCCGACCCTCCCAGATTAGACGCCGGAGAGGCTGTCCGGTCACATGCCAGGAGGCAGAAACGAACGTTGGCCTCTGCGGAGAGGGGGAATGACGGCAGCACGCTCTCCCAACCTGCACTTGCAGGAAAATTCCCGGCGCAGTGGGGGCTCAGCCCGAAGCCGCGCCGAGCGAAAACGTGCCAGTTTATCAGCGTGGCCATTCCTTGACAATGCGGGTCGCCGCCGCTACGCTACGCCCCGCACAATCGGGCAGGCACATGTACCGAGCCGGGGACCCGGCCCGCCCGCCATGCCAGCGCGCGAAATGTGGGGCGACCATGCGACCCGAAGAGGTGCTCAAGCTGCTCGAATCGGTCGGGGCCATCCGCCAGGGGCATTTTGAGCTTTCCTCCGGGCTGCACAGCGGCACCTACGTCCAATGCGCCCTGGCCCTGCAGCATCC
>JACQDH010000235.1 GCA_016201215.1 Acidobacteriota bacterium
CGCTTCTCCGGCGAGAGATAACTGAACATTGCTTCCTGCTTGCAATCTTCTCCGCGCATCGGTTCGCCTCCTGGCTCACCCATGAGACGAATCCCGCCCGGAAAAGTTGCAGGAATCAGAGTTTTTCAACAAGCTGCTAGCAGGCTGCTGAAATAATGCCCCGATGCGTCATTCCGAACCCCTCGCTTCCGTTCGGGATAAACTCCGTGAGGAATCCCTCAGCCACCACAACCCAAGAAAAAGAGGGATTCCTCGTCGCCGGAGGCTCTACGGAATGACAGCAGCAGTGGTTTTTCAACAAGCTGTTAGAGAGCCATGTGGATGCCGACAGCGCCCAAGCGTCGGCCGAGAGAACTTTTCGCGTAGTCGATCATTTCCTCGCGGAGCCGTTCGGGAGTGGAGCCAGGCCAAGCGACGTCCAGATGATCGCCACCGTAATAGCTCATGTCGCCCCGGGGAGGACGCATGGTCTCCTCGATCAGAGGAAGGGATTTCTGAATCGTGGTCTGGATCACGGGGCCAAAGCGGGCCGGGTCCTGCCTGAGCATATCGCGCAGGTATCGCACACCGAACAGGACGTGGCGAGACTCGTCGCGCGTGGCGGCGGTGAAGCCTTGATAGTAGCCCCAAGTGCGTCCCCAGCGCCGGGCGCCCTCGAGCTGGTAGCGCATGCCGGTCAGGAACAAGGCACCCTCGACCACCAGATGGTACACGGTCACGAAACGCACCGTGGCTTCCCGATCCTCCGGGTGCGAAGCCATGTGCTGGGCGAGTTCGGGCAGCCACTGATAGAAGAAGTAGCTGTACGCTTTGTTTTCCTCAGGCCTTATCCCTATCTCCTCCACAAGTTCATCCAGGCTGGCAGCGGAGGTGCCCACGACCTCTCGCCAGTAGCGATCGAAGAAGATCGTGTGCCGAACTTCGTCGGCTAACTGGGTAGCAGCAAAGGCCTCCACCTCTTTGTTGGGCGCGGCCCAGACAAAGGGAGCCAACAGACCCGCCACCCGCTCTTCCCCGTCGAAGAACATGCGCATGCTCCAAACGCGGCGCTTCTTCGTCTCGGGGGACAAGAACTCCCACTCCGCTTTGTCGCGAGAGAAGTCCAGGTCATCAGGCGACCAAGCCTGCTTCACCGCCTTGCGGTACAGATCCAGGTAGGAGGGTAAGTTTTCCAGCCCTCGATCCACGATGGACAACACGTCGTCGATGTACAGGCTGCTCATGGCCCGAAGCTGGGCCACACCAATTTGGTCTTCAACCAGGTCATCGCTGATGTGACGGACTCCAATCATGGTGCTCCACCTCCCTGTAGATTTCTTGCGATGGGCGGACACTATCACCGGAAAATCGAGAAGTCAACGCGCTGATCATTCGGCGAAATTGGGGTAGTGATGCAGTTTGAACTCTGCCATCGCTTCAGCTTACAATCCGTCGCGTAGATTCATAATGCGTCATGCTGGGGGGCTCGCATGAACAAGTTCATGGGTTATGGAATCGCGATTGGTGTCGGAATCGGAGCTGCAATTGGAGCCGCAACGGACAGCATGGGCACATGGGTCGCAATCGGAGTGGCAATTGGGGTAGCCATTGGATTCGGGATGAGCCGCGCCAGAAGAAAACCAAACTAGACCACTACCGAAATTGGCGTTGGCTTTCACCAGCGGAGTGCGGTGTGCTAGACTGCGGCGAGTGGTCCTGCATGCGCGGGACTGCCGATGCGTGGAACTTCGGGCTCTGTGCAACGATTCCCCGCAAACCCCGCCAGGCCCGGAAGGGAGCAACGGTAGCGGGAACGCTTCGTGTGCCGCGGAGTACCCGAAGTTCCTCTCATCGTCGCGCGCGACGCTTGACTTCAACGCATGAGCTATCAGGTTATCGCCCGGAAGTGGCGCCCGCAGACGTTCCGCGAAGTTGTCGGCCAGCAGCACGTCACCGAAACCCTGGAAAACGCCATCCGCAGCAACCGCGTGGCGCACGCCTACATTTTTTCCGGCGTGCGCGGAGTGGGCAAGACGACCACCGCGCGCATCCTGGCCAAGGCACTCAACTGCGTCAAGGGCCCCACACCCGAGCCATGCAACCAGTGCGACTCCTGCCGCGAAATCGCCGCGGGCACCTCATTCGACGTCATCGAAATTGACGCCGCGTCGAATCGCGGCATTGACCAGATCCGCGAGCTGCGCGAAATGGTGCGCTATGCGCCCGCCGCCTCGCGCTATAAGGTGGTGATCCTCGACGAAGCGCACATGCTGACCGACGAAGCCTCGAACGCGCTGCTGAAGACGCTCGAGGAGCCGCCCGAGAAAGTCATCTTCGTGATGGCCACCACCCAGCCCGAAGACCTGGTGGAGACGATCCGCTCGCGCGCGCAGCATTTCCATTTCCGCGCGCTGGCGTTTGGGGAAATCGTGCAGGCGCTCGAAGGCATCGCCCAGAAAGAAGGGCTCACGGTGGATTCCGGTGCGCTGGCGGTGATGGCGCGCGCCGCCGAGGGCAGCCTGCGCGATGCGCTTTCGCTGCTCGAGCAGGCCCGCGCCTACTGCGGCACGACGATTGCCGACGCGCAGGTGCGCGAGCTGCTCGGCGTGGTGCCCGAAGAACTGCTCGACGCACTGGTCGCAGCAGTTGAGGCGCGGTCGGCCGAGCGCGTGCTCGCGCTGGTGCACACCTTCCTCGCCCAGGGGCGCAACCTGCAACATTTCTGCCGCGAGGCCATCCGCCATTTCCGCAACCTGCTCATCGCGCGCGTCTGCGGCGCCGACTCCGATCTGATTGCCGCGCCCGCCGGGCAGCGGCCGCGCGTGGCCAAGGCTGCTGC
>JACQDH010000239.1 GCA_016201215.1 Acidobacteriota bacterium
GTATCCCGCCATCGGCGTCTATGCCAGCGAGACGCGCGTGGCCGGGCACCTATATCGCTCGGCCACCAACGTCGGCGTGCGGCCCACCTTCGACGGCGGCCCGCTCACCGTCGAGAGCCACCTTTTCGATTTTTCCCAGAGGATCTCTTCCGGGCCCATGGAAATCCGCTTCTGGAAGCGCCTGCGGGACGAGCGCAAATTCAGCGGCCCCGACGCCCTGCGCGCCCAGATTGCCAGGGACATCGCCCGCGCCCGCGCCTTCTTCGCCCGCCTCGATCGCCCCCGCCCCACCCGCCAGCCGGTTTAGCGGCACAGCCCGTCCCGCCGCAGCGCCTTGAGACGTTGCGCCGGCCTCTTGCCGACGAATTTCCTTCGCCACGCCATCGCCGCGGAAAACGCCGCCTGGAAGGCGGCGCTACGGTAAAACCGCCGGCAGGATGGCGGCGGTACAGACTCACTGCTCGGTGGATTGAAGATAGCTGACGATCTGCCACAGGCGCTCCTCGGGCAGGTGGGACCAGGCGGGCATGCCTCGCCGGAGGTTTCCATCTTTCAAGAAGCGCACGAGCGCCTCCGGCGGCGCACCCTGAACCAGGGGAGAGCGCAGATTGGGCGCCTTGCCCTGACCCTGGCCATCCTGCCCGTGGCACTCCGCGCAGTGGCGCAAGAAGAGTTTTTTCCCCGCCAAGACCGCCTCAGGCTGGCCCGCAAAAGGATTCGCCCGACCGGAGGCGGCTCCGGGGGCCTTGCCGAGCTCGGCGCGCAAGCCGCGCGGCTTGCGGCCTTGCTGGCCGCCCAAAGCCAGGCCGCCGAGCAGCAGAAGGCTCGCAAAGAGCAACAGCGCATGTCGGATTGGGGTCATTTACTCACCTCGCCCCAGCGACGGGTGGAACAGCCGGTGCACGCGGCGTCCGAAGCCCCCGATTTCGTAGGAGACGCCGAACCGCAGCAGGAAGCGATGGCTGTTCGGAGTCAGGCCAAACGCGGGCGAAACCCGGACCGTGGTTCCCCGCGGAAGCTCCCAGGAGAGCACGGGAGCCAGATAATGGGAAGTGTCGGAGAGCGTGAAGTGAAGGGCGTCGCCCAGGCCTCCATAGATCTCCACCCCGGCCCGCAAGTTCTCGCGGCAGAGTGTGCAATTTCTCGAGGAGGCGGCCAGGGCCAGCGGGCGGCTCACGCCTACCGCATAGCCGAATTCCCAGGGGCCGCCGGCCAGGTTTTTCTCGGCGATGAAGTTTTCCGAGAAGTTCCAGCCGCGGTAGTAGCTCGAGAGAATCAGTTTGGTCTCAATCTCGCGTTCCTTTTCGCGCCGCGTTTCCGCGTTGGCGTCGGCGAAATTCTTCTCGGAGTCAAATCCTACGACTTCGCGCAACGTCTTATCGGCGCCGCTGACGTTGACGAACTCCACGTAGAGAATCGGATTGATCCAGTGCTCGCGCAGGAAGGGGCGGAAACGGTTCTCCCAGCGGTAGCCGGTAAACACGGTGCTGTCGCGCCGCGTCGTCTGCCCGTCGAGGTAAAACTCGGTCGTCCACCAGCCCTTCAATCCGTACTCGAATTCCACCCACGAGCTGAGGAAGCCGGGCGCGGTTTTCGGCGAGCCCACCGTCGAGTTGAAGGAGATTTCCAGACTGCCGGGCTCTTCGAGCTGATGCGTGTAGGTGACAAAGTACGGCCGCTCCTGCGCCACCGATCCTACCGGCCACAGAGCGGCCGCCAACAGCCAGGCCCATGGGGCTCTCACCGGAACACCTCCGCGGGCGCGGCGCGGGAGAGTTTCTTGTTGCAAACGAGTTGCATCTAAGAAAACGATTGTCCCTCGGCCGGCCCTCCTTGTCAAGCCCAAAATGCAGCGCGGGTTTGGCTTGTTGCAAATCATTTGCAACTAGCCTGGTACCAGCGAGCGGACCCCAGGCACCCCGGGAGGATTTCAAGCAGCGAAGACGGGAGGATTGGCCGCGGCGCTACTGCCGGCAGTGCTCGCAGTAGCCGCCGATTTCCGTGCGCGTCACGGTGATCTTGATGCCGCAATCGCGCTCGATCTGGCGCTTGAGCTGTTCAAACAGGCGGCTCTCGAACTCGCGCACCTTGCCGCAGCGCAGGCAGGCGATGTGGATGTGGTCGCGGGGGCCGTGGCTCTCGTAGTAGTGCTGGTCGCCGCGGAGGTGCAGCAAGTCCAGCTCGTCGATCAGGCCGTGGCGCTTGAGGAGGTCGAGGGTGCGATAGACGGTCACGCGGTGCACGCGCGGGTCGAGCTTGCGCGCCCGGCGCAGGATGGCCCCGGCGTCCATGTGGCTCTCGGCGCTGTCCATGACCTGCAACAGCACGCGGCGCTGGCGGGTCAAGCGCACGCCGCGCTCTTCGAGCGCGGCCGCCAGCTTGCCGGGTTTGGCGCGGGCGTTCAGGCGTTCGCCTGATGAGACGCGGCGGGCAGCAATAGCCGGCATATTCCCTTCCCTGAGCGGGGACGTTGCTTCGTCGCTACCGGGTGTATTTGCGCGCGCGGCTGGGGCGGGTCTCGCGGCGCGACGTCCTGTCCGGATGCCTCATCGAGTGAGGACCCGCATCATCCATTCCGTTTAGTGACTCGGCAAAAGCCTGAGCACGTCATTGTACATAACGATGGCGAAAATCACCAACAGAAACACTAGCCCCACCTGCACCACGCGCTCCTTGACCGTGAGGCTCAGATCCCGCCGGATCACCCCTTCCACGGCCAGCATCAGCAGGTGCCCGCCGTCGAGGATGGGGATGGGCAGCAGGTTCAGGATGGCCAGGTTCAGGCTGATGACGGCCATCAGGTTGATCAGGTCGAGCGGCCCGCGTCTGGCGGCGCGGCCGGACTCGCGCGCGATCCCCAGCGGGCCCTGCATCTGCTTCAGCGACATCCGGCCCTGGAAGAGCTGCGAGACGACGTGCAGGATCTGCCGCGTCAGGCGCGCGTTGACCCACAGCCCGCGCTCGGCGGCCCCGCCCAGTGAGTAGCTGCGCTTCTCGGAGGCAAACCGGAAGGCGATGCCGATCTGCCACCGCGCCCCGCCCCCGTCGCCCGGATTGTTCCATTCCGGCCGGATCTCCACCCGCAGGGTCTGGTCACCGCGCTGGAGGAGCAGTTCGGTGGGCTGGCCGCCGCGCTGCTGGATGATTCCGGCAAACTGGATGGGACTGCGCACCGGCTGGCGCTCCACGGCCAGGACGTGGTCTCCCGGGCGCAGACCACTGCGCTCGGCGGGCATGCCGCGGCTGACCGTGCCGACGGCGACCGGTTCAGCCGGGTACCCGAGCACGGCAAAGACCTCGTTGAAATCGGTGGCGGCGGTGGCATGCGCGGTCAGGGGAACACGGTTACCGTCGCGCTCGACGACCAGCGGAAGGCTGCTGCCCGGGTTGGTGAAGACCAGCTCGAGCAGGGCGCGTTCCCAGGTCGGGTTGCGGATGCCGGCCAACTCCTCGACGCGGTCGCCGGCGCGCAGGCCCGCGGCCTCGGCCGGGGAGTCCTTGATCACCCCGGCCACCTCGACGGGCTTGTCCACAAAGGTGCGCTGCTGCGTCCCGACCAGAAACAGCCCCGTGGTCAGGGCCACGGCCATCACCATGTTCATCGCCGGACCCGCGACGGCAATGAGGGCGCGCTGCCAGCGGGGTTTGGAGAGGAACTCGTCGGGCTCGCCCCGGCGCTCCTCCGAGGGGTTGTCGCCGGCCATCTTGACGTAGCCGCCCAGCGGCAGCGCGCTGATGCGGTAATCGGTCGGCCCGCGCTTGCGGCCCCAGAGCCGCGGGCCGAAGCCGAACGAAAAGACCTCCACCCGCACACCGAACAGCTTGGCGGCGATGAAGTGGCCCCACTCGTGAACCAGGATCATGATGCCCAGCACGATGGCCACCGCGATCACGCTGGTGAAGACGTCAGCAGCCATAGCCTTCCCGCTTTCCCAACTGCCTCATCCTTTGCCGCTCCCTTCGTGCTCCCTACTCAATCGGGACGCCCTCAAACCATTATACGTGCATTGCCGGGCGAACCTTCACGCCCGGCCGCACAATTTCTTCCGCCCGTGCTCTACGTGTAGCGGGGCCCGTAGCGCCAGCATCCTGCCGGCGGGGTTCGGAGCGCCGCCATCCTGGCGGCGGTTCTGGGCCCTTCCGTCGCCAGGCGAAAAACGCCGGCAAGATGCCGGCGCTACGGCGCGCTGCGCGCCTTGAGGCCCAACCGCTCGACTTCTTCCCGCGCCAGGCGCCGCGCTTCCGCGTCGGCGGCGAGCACGTCGGCAATCTCGACAAACGGCGCGCGCGGCATGCGCTCGAGCACCCGCTCGATCACCTGGGCGATGCCCGGGAACGCCAGCCGCCGCTCGAGGAACGCGGCCACGGCCACTTCGTCGGCGGCGTTGAGCGCGCAGGGCAGCGCGCCACCCCGCCGCAGGGCCTCGCGCGCCAGGCGCAGGCACGGAAACCTCCGAGAGGAAACGTCTTCAAAATCGAGCCGCCGCAGCGCCGCCCAGTCGAGCTGACATCCATTGGCATCGCACGCCGCCCGCTCGGGGTAGGTTAACGCATATTGGATGGGCACGCGCATATCGGTGGGGCCGAGCTGTGCCAGGATGGAACCATCCACATATTCCACCATCGAGTGCACGGTGGACTGCGGGTGGATGACCACCTCAATCTGCTCGAGCGCCATCCCAAACAGCCAGTGCGCCTCGATGACCTCGAATCCTTTGTTCATCAGCGTGGCCGAATCAATCGTGATGCGCTGGCCCATGCGCCAGTTGGGATGCGCCAGGGCTTGCTCCGGCGTGGCCGCGGCCAGTTGTGCCAGCGGCGTTTTGCGGAACGGCCCGCCCGACGCGGTCAGCACCAGCCGGCGAACCTCGCGGGGCTCGCCGGCGCGCAAGCACTGGTGGACGGCGTTGTGCTCGCTGTCCACCGGCAACAGCTCGACGCCGCTCGCCCGCGCTGCGGCCATCACGATCTCCCCGGCAGCGACGAGGACTTCCTTGTTCGACAGCGCCACCTGCTTGCCCCGGTGCACTGCCGCATAGGTGGCTTCCAGGCCCACCACGCCCACCGCGGCGGACACGACGACGTCGGCGTCCGGATGTGTCGCCACACTCGCCAAACCTTCCCGGCCCCACTGAATCTCCGGCAGTGGCGCGTACCCTTGGGCGCGCAGGCGCCGGGCGAGTTCGTTGCCGCGCTCGGCATCGGCCACCGAGACAAGTTGCGGCCGATGGCACAC
>JACQDH010000001.1 GCA_016201215.1 Acidobacteriota bacterium
ACCCGGCACCTACACGCTCGCGGCCTGGCACGAGAAGTACGGCACCTCGCCGCAAACGGTCACCCTTGGGGCCAAGGAATCGAAGACGGTCAGCTTCGTCTTCAAGGCCGCGGCGGGAGACTAGTCCATGATTCGCTTGGATTGAAACTTTTAGGGGGCCGACCGGATCCCGGGCGATGGCTCGGGATCCGGCGCGCCGTTTTTCGATGACGACATTTCCAAATCGCGGGTTGCACCGCTTCGTCGTGTTCACGGCGACTTGCACCCTGCTATTGTTGGTGGCTGGCGCGCTCGTGACCTCGAATGACGCGGGCCTGGCCGTGCCCGACTGGCCACTCTCCTACGGCTCGCTCACGCCACCGATGGTCGGTGGAATTTTCTGGGAGCACAGCCATCGCCTGGTGGCGACCTTTGTGGGCCTTCTGGCCATCCTCCTGACCGTGTGGCTCTGGCGGCGTGAGCCGCGGCCCTGGGTGCGCAGCGTGGGCCTGGCCGCGCTGGGGGCCGTGATCGCCCAGGGCCTGCTCGGCGGCCTGACGGTGCTGTTTTATCTGCCCGTGGCCGTTTCTGTCGCCCACGCAAGCCTGGCGCAGATCTTTTTCGGCATCGTGGTGAGCTTGGCTTTGTTCACCAGCCGTTGGTGGCAGAGCGACCTGCCGCAGATCGGAGACCCGGGTTCGCCGCGGATTCGTTCTCTTGCAATCTGGATGGTTGCGGCGATTTTCCTGCAATTGATTTTGGGCGCGGCGCTTCGTCACAAAGGCTTCGGGATTGTGCCGCACCTGGTGGGTGCGGCGGTGGTGGCGACTCTGGTGTTCTGGACGGCGGGCATCCTGCGCCGGCGTTTTTCAGACGTGCCTGCGCTGGTCCGTAGCAGTCGCGTGTTGCACGTGCTGATTGGCGTGCAGTTGTTGCTGGGCGGCGCGGCGTGGTGGTCGCGCCTGGCGACGCGCGAGTTTCCCCAGCCCATGCCGGTGATGGTTTGGCTGACCGTGGCGCACACAGTTGTTGGCGCCTTGGCCCTTGCGGGCGCCGTTCTGGCTACGCTGGTCTGCTACCGCCTGTTGCCGCCCGCGGCCCAGGTGGACCTGGCCTCGCAGCATCCGAAAATGGACCAGCAGGCGGCGCGGTGAGGGCCCGATGAGCACGACGCGAACTGTCCTGCTACCCGCGGTAGCGCGGCCGTGGCTGTATCTGGCGCTGACCAAGCCCGACGTGTCGTTCCTAGTCGTGCTGACCACCGCCGCCGGCTACTATCTCGGATCGCGCGGCCCGCTCGACCTGCTGCGCCTGGGGCACACCGTCTTCGGCACGACGCTGATTGCCGCCGGCACCTCGGCGCTCAATCACTACCTCGAGCGCACCACGGACGCCCGGATGCGACGCACGGCTTCGCGGCCGCTGCCCAGCGGGCAGCTTCAGCCCGCCGAGGCACTTTGGTTTGGCGTAGGCCTGGCCGTGGCCGGTGCCCTCTATCTCGCTCTGGCCTCGGGCGCGCTCGCCAGCCTGCTGGGCCTGGGCACCTGCGTGTCGTATCTCGCGGCATACACCCCGCTCAAGAAGCGCACGACACTCGCCACGCTTGTCGGCGCCTTTCCCGGCGCAATGCCCCCGCTGATCGGCTGGGCCGCTGGGCGCGGTTCGCTCTCGCTCGAAGCCTGGATTCTGTACGCCATGATGTTCCTCTGGCAGTTCCCACATTTCATGTCCATTGCCTGGATGTATCGCGAAGATTACGCGCGCGCGGGCATCCGGATGTTGCCTGTGGTGGATCCCAGCGGCGCGGCCACCTTCCGTCAGGTTCTGCTGACGGCGCTGCTGCTGGTTCCGGTGAGCCTGCTGCCCTCGGTGGTCGGCCTTGCCGGCATCCGCTACTTCTTCGGCGCCCTCGTGCTGGGCCTGGCGCTGGTGCAGGCGTGTTTATGGGCCGCGGAATCGAAAACCAACGTGCGCGCCAAGTGGTTGATGCACGCCACCGTGTTGCATCTCCCGTTGCTGCTCGGCCTGATGATGTTCGACAAGCTTGCGAGGTAGAGGAGATCTGGCGAACGCGATGAAACTGTTCCACGGAGTCCTGGGACTGGCGGCCATCTGTGTGGTCGTGGTTCTGCTTTCCCTCCTCGGTCTCATCGGTGATTTCGTCAGCGGACTGATCGGCCCCCACATCACGATGGACGGCCTGCTGCTCGCCTTGATCTGCCTGCTGATGGGCGGCCTCTTCACGCTCATGCTCATGTTGATTGCCAAGGACGCCGGCTGGCTCGATTGGCTGCCGGCCCTGCGCAAGAAGGCTGCACCGGAAGCCGCCGCCAACCCCGCGAAGCCTGCCGCCACTGCTCCGGCTACCCAACCCGCGAGTCCCTCCACGGGGTCCGCATCCGGGCAGGAGAAGTAGATCCCTCCCCGTGCTCTCCCACGCGGCCCTCAACGCGACGCTGAACGGCACCAGTGCCGTGCTTCTCGCCACCGGCTACGCCATGATTCGCCGCAGGCGCGTCCTGGCGCACAAGACCTGCATGATCCTGGCGACTCTATCCTCCTTCGCGTTTCTGGTTTCCTACGTGCTCTATCACTGGAAGGTGGGTTCGGTAAATTTCCAGGGTCGCGGCTGGATCCGGCCGGTGTATTTCACGGTGCTCGGCACGCACACGGTGCTGGCCGCGCTGATTGTGCCCCTGGTGTTGATCACGCTGACTCGCGCGCTGCGCGAACAGTTTGACCGGCACAAGCGCATTGCCCGGTGGACGTTACCCCTATGGCTCTACGTTTCGGTGACCGGCGTGGCGATCTACTTTTTACTGTATCATCTCTACCCGGCGCCCCGCGCCTGGAACTGAGGACTCGTTGAGCTCCAATCCCAATCCGATCGCTGCCCACGCTGTTCCCAGAGGCATAAACCGGCGCTGGCTCTACGGCATCCTGATCCTGGCGTTCTTGTTTGTGCTGATGCCCTTCCTGTTCTGGTATTCCACCTGGCTCGGCCGACCACTCAGCGACGAGCAGGTGGAAAAGAATCTCGCCGATCGGGCACACCCGCGCAAAGCCCAACACGCGCTTTCGCAGATTGCCGATCGCATCTCCAGCAGCGACCCCGCGGTGCGCACCTCGGCGCGTCGCTGGTATCCGCAAGTGGTGGCGATCTCCGCGCAGAACGTTGACGAACTCCGCCTGACGGCGGCCTGGGTCATGGGGCAGGACAACACGGCGCCGGAATTCCATCAGGCCCTGCTGCGGCTCCTGGGTGATGCCCATCCCATGGTCCAGCGCAACGCTGCGCTCTCTCTGGTGCGCTTCGGCGATACCGCAGGACTGCCAGTCATCCGGGCCATGCTCGAGCCTTACGGCGTGCCCGCGCCTCGCGCCGGCACACTCGCCCAGCGCCTGAAGCCCGGCGAGGTGGTCAATCCCGGAACCCTGTTAGGGCGGATTCAGTACGGTGCGCAGGTAATCGAGGTGCGCTCGCAGGTTCCCGGCACCATGCTGCGCTGGCTGGCCCGCGAAGGCGCTACGCTCTCGGCCGGGGAACCTCTGGTGGCCCTGGCGCCCAGCCCGGAGCAGGTCTGGGAGGCTCTGCGGGCTCTTTACGTGGTCGGGCAGCCGGAAGACTTGCCTACCGTCGAACGTTACGCCCGCGACGCCGAGGGCATGCCCGAAAATGTCCGGCGGCAGGCCTCGCTCGCCGCCCGGGCCATTCGCACCCGAGCCGGCTCTCCGTCCTCCTGATCCCACCCGACAGGCGCACCGACCCACTGGAGTGCGCATCCATAGCGACGACAGTTGTCGCGAGCGGCGTCGAGGGATCTTGCTGGCGAGTGGTCCTGGGGTTGTGTTGCGGCGCTCTTTAGGGCGCCGGCGGGCACGCACGACGCGGTCGGAACCTCGCGGGCTGAAGCCCCCCGCCACGCGAGC
>JACQDH010000232.1 GCA_016201215.1 Acidobacteriota bacterium
AACCATCGGGCCGCAAGCGAGACCAGGGCGGGCAGAAGGACAATCGTCGCTGCCGCCGAAAGCAGCATGATGGCGATCATAAACACGCCCACAGTAATGTAAGGCGTAAGTTGCGCAAAGATCATCACGGAGAAGCCGCAGGCAAACAACAGAGCATTGCGCAGGATTCCTTTGCCAGGGCGGGCCACCGTCCATCGCAGCGCGGCGGACAACTCCCGAGTCTCTTTGTACCGCTGCTGGAAGCGGCTCACGAAATGGATAGCGAAGTCCACTGCCAATCCAAGCGAAAGCGTGGAGAGAACCGAGATGGGCATATCGAAGTCTTTGCCCACAAAGCCGACAAACCCGTAGATAAGCAGGACGGTGAAGAGCAAAGGGATGAAGCTGACCAGCCCCCACTTGAAGGAGCGATAGTCGAGCACCAAGAGGAAAAAGACCAGGATGGAAGAAGCAATGAACCCCGAGAGCATCCCCACCAGCACTTCGTGGTTCCAGACCATGTTGAAATAGGCGATTCCGGCGGGTTTGAGCTCGATACCCGGCAAAGGGTGAGCAGTGAGGTAGCGCTCCACATCATGGAGAAGCGCCTTGGTTTCGACGGCATCCCAGGAGCGCAGCTGTGCGATCACGTTTGCTTTCTGATAGGGGTAGTCCACAACATTGTTCAGGTCGCGGGGCTGGACGCCCATGTTGAGGAGCAGCAGGTACTGGGCAATTGCCGTCTTTGATTCGGGAATTGTGTCGTAGCTCGGGTCATCGCCGTGGAAAATGCGATTCACACGTTTGACGTAATCCGCCATGGAGAGGGTTTTCCCCACCAGAGGCTTACTCTCCAGGTATCGCTGCAGGTCTTGGAGGGAGCGGAGAACCGCAGGGTCTTTCATGACATCCTCGTGCCCAGCGCTCGCTACCAAGTAGAGCGTGGCCGTGCCACCGAGATTCTCGTTGAGCATCCGGTCGGCTGTGCGCACGGCACTCTTTTCCCTGAACCAGCTAATCATATTGTTGTTGATGCGAATGCGGGCCACACCCATGATGGAGACCACAACCAGCACAGCCCCCAGCAACACCACCGCTTTATTCCAACGGAGGCTGAGTCGTCCTATTTTTTCCAACCCCGCGGCGCTCAGCGATGCTTGACCATGTTCTCTCGAAGCGAGCCGTGTCAGCTTTTCTTCTCGCATCAGCGCCATCAAGGCCGGTACCAACGTAAAGCTCATCAGCAGAATGACAAGCGTTCCGAACGCCACGAGAAAACCGAAGATCCGCACCGGGATGATCGGACCGATGCCCAGGGACGCGAAACCTGCCGTCGCGGTTAGATCCGAGAAGAGAATCGGCATGCCGACCGCTCCCATCGTGGCCAGAATGGCTTCCCCCTTTCTCCCCACCTCCTGAAACCGAAAATAGAACTCATTAAAGATGTGCACGGTGTCGGTACTGATCGCCATCAGAAACACCGGGCCCATGGAAGCCATAATATGGATGGGAATTCCCAGGCCAATGAAAAGTCCCATGCTCCAGATAATGCTGACCATCGCCACGGCCATGTTGGCGAAGACGAGAGTCCAGTTCCGGAACATGAGAAACAGCACAACGACCATCAGGGCTCCAGCGAGAGGCGAGAACAGCGCCATCTGACGGAACATCCCCGCTCCAAACGTATCCCGGGCGACGGGGTCGCCGGCGAGATAGAATCTCTCGGGGCCTTGCTCCTGACTAACGAGCTGTTTGATTTGGTCAGCGATCTCCTTGCCGTTGGCGTTTTTCTCAATGGGGATGTAGAGAGCGCTCATTTTGCCGTCAGCAGAAAGCAGACGCGGCACAAGCAACGGATTGGTGAGCAACCGCCGCTTGAAAGCTGCCATCTGCTCGGGCGTCGCCGGAACCTCGGCCAGCAACGGCTGCGCTCGCAGGGTATCACCCTCGGCGGTCACGTCATCCACCGTGGGCAAACTGATGACATCCGGGGCGATCACTCCTGGGATTTTCAGGGTCGCTTCAGTGATGGTCCCGATGCGCCGGAGGGTTCCAGCAGCGAAAATTCCGTCCTCGTTCCGAATGCCGAGAACGATCACGTCGGGGTGCAGGGCGAACCACCCTTCGACTTGGTTGTTGTACTGCCGCACCGGAGAGGTGATGGGCAGCATATTCTTGGGGTCGGTATCGGTCTTGATCTTGGGGAACTGGACTGCGAAGACAACGGTGGCAAGAATGACCAGGGCGATGACCCACCAGGGATGTTCTACAGAGAGACGCGTAATGGGGTTCACCGGCGTCGCAACGACGTGCCCCGCTCGTCCTGCTGTAGGCTCGCTCGTCATCGTCTCACCTGTCGCCGTTCTGATTAGGCGGCACAAGCTCGGGCGTTACCCTACGCGTCCTCGCCGGTGCTCTCGGCGGCGGTACTTCGGGCGGGCGCGGTTGCCGATGCACCGGCAAACTATTTGGGCCTGTGGGCAGCAAGCGTCTCGCGCATCCTGATCGCTACTTGCAGGCCGGAGATTAACGTCAGCACCGCCACCACCTGAATTGCGGCCCGCATTCCCAGCAGATCGGCAATGACCCCGGAAATCAATGCGCCGATCGCATATCCCAGATCGCGCCAGAAGCGGTAAACGCCCATGGTGGTGGCCCGCCACTCTGGGTGCGCAACATCGCTGATAGCCGCCAGCAGCGTGGGGTACACCATCGCCGTGCCAATTCCTTGCAGCAGCGCCCCCAGCATCCACGCGGGATAGGCAGGAATCTGGACTGTAAGCCAGATACCCCCGGCTTGCACAACCATCCCCCCAGCAATAAGCCACTTTCGGCCCCAACGATCGCTCAGTGGGCCCGTAAAGACTTGGAGAATTCCCCACGCGGCCGGATACACAGCTTTGATCGTGCCGATGGCGCTGACCCCAAGACCGAAGCTGGCGAAAAACAGCGGATAGATCCCCCAAGACATGCCGTCGTTGAGGTTGTTGACCAGACCCGCCTGACTGCACGAGAACAGGTTCCGGTCCTTCCAGGACGCCAGCGAAAATGTCTCGCGCATGGAAGGACGCGGAGGCGTCGGTGAACCGCGATTGTTCGGTACGGCTTCGGCCGAAGACGAATGATGCAACCTCGCTTCCAGCGTGGCGTAGTGTCTGGTTTCCTTCGCAAAGAAGAGCGAAAGCAGTAGCCCTGCAAAAGCGACCCCGATGCCGAGATAAAACGGTTGCGGTCGCAGGGCGTACACGGAGGCTATGTAACCCGTGATCCAGGCCGTGAACCCAACCGCAAGGTAGCCAGCAAATTCGTTGAGGCCTAGTGCCAGCCCACGCCGCTTCGGCCCGACCAAGTCCACCTTCATGATCACCGTCATGGACCAGCACAGCGCCTGGTTGACGCCGAGGAGAACGTTGGCAATGTCGAACCAAAACCAGCGGTTGGCGAAGATGATGATGAAAGGAACCGGAAGGCCAATTAGCCAGCCGAGCACCAGCACTTTCTTACGGCCGACAGTTTCCGAGGCGCGAGCAGCGAACAGGTTGCAGATGGCCTTTGTCACCCCGAAGCTGACGATGAAGGAAACGATGGCCGTTTTGGAGACTAGGCCGAACTCCTTCTCTCCAATCAGCGGGACGACGGTTCTTTCCAAGCCGACCATCATCCCGACGAAGACATTGATCAGAACCAGCAGCGAGAATTGCCCCAGGTTCTCCCGCAGACCTAGCCTGATCGTTGCCCCGCCTTCATTCATCAGGACGCCCTACTCTGACCTAGCGGCCCGAATCGTGGCAGTACGGTCAGCCAGCGCTCCCGCTGCAGCCCCAGGTTCACAGCCCGGATGATCGCTGCGTTGGACTGTGGAGTTGGGATGTTTTGCAACATGTAGCGCACGAACTCATCTTTTCCCTCCATCTGGAAGGCCTTGTTGTACTGCCGCACGGGGGAAGTAACCGGCAGCATGTTTTTTGGGTCGGTGTCCGTCTTGATCTTGGGGAGTTGAGCAGCAAACAGCAGTGTGAGCGCAAGGGTCACCGCCACGACCAAGCGAGGATGCTCAACCGAGAAGTGAGCCAGCTTTGTCATCGGCCAAACGTGCCGCCCATGCTGTGCGGCCTGAGGGCTTCTATCGCAGCTGGGAACTCACAAGGCAACGGGGATGCGCAGCCCCTTGGCGCCCAGCGCAATCCCTAGCCGCCATAACTCTCGCCTCAAACCGGGCGGGGCCAGCCACCACTTCTCGAACAGTACCTTGCCGATATGCCAGGTCCTGCCGATCTGCCGCAGCTTGACCTCCGGGGCGGGCTTGGCGAAGAAATTGCCAAACGCGAAGCCAGCAACGTGTTCGCCGGCTTCCAGCATGCAGTAACCTTCCCCGCGGAAATTGTCTTTCGCTGACGAGCCGCTCAGTTGGGCCGCGATGCGGCGACCGACGACTAGCGCCTGTGCGTGCGCAAACACACCAGCCTTGGGCAGCATCAACGGGACATCCGGCTTCCAGCGACCGGGGAGAGGGATTGCCGTTATGTCCCCAATGGCATACACGTTTTCGTGGCTCGTCACCAGGGTAGCC
>JACQDH010000233.1 GCA_016201215.1 Acidobacteriota bacterium
ACCAGCGTGCGCGGGCGGGTGGTGTACCTGGTGGACCGCAGCGGGCACGTTGTCGCGCACCCTGACCCCAGCCACTTCGTGCCGGGCACCGAGGTGAGTTCCACGTCGCGCGTCGTCGCGCAGATCAAGGACCTCCCGCGGGATCTGCGCGCTACCCAGACGGTGCACTTCACCCAGCAGGAGAACGGCCGCACGGTGGAGATGATCGGCACCTACAGCACGCTGCCGGAGTTGAACTGGGCAGTGGTGGCGCAGCGCAGCCTGGACAAAGCGCGGGAGGACGCCGGAGTGAAGGAGCTGAATACCCAGGCGCTGCAATTCGTCTTTGTGGTCACGCTGGCCGCGCTCCTTCTGGGCTATGTGTTCGCGGTGGGCATCAGCACGCCCATTCGCGGCCTGGCCGAATCCACACGCGCCATCAGCCGCGGCGAATTCCACCAGCGCACCCCGGTGCGCGGTGCCGCCGAGATTAGCGAGCTGGCCGAAACCTTCAACAAGATGGCCGGCGACATCGAGGAGTACATCGAGCGGCTCAAGCAGGCCGCCGAGGAGAATCGCGAGCTGTTTATCGGCTCGATCCGCATGCTGGCCGCGGCCATCGACGAAAAGGATCCCTACACGCGCGGCCATTCCGGGCGCGTGGCCAAGTACTCGGTAATCATCGCCAGCGAGATGGGGCTCTCGCCCGAGGAGCTTGACCGCTTGCGCATCTCCGCGCTGCTGCACGATGTCGGCAAGATCGGCGTGGACGACCGCGTGCTCAAGAAGCCGGGCTCGCTCACCCCCGAGGAGTTCGAGCTGATGAAGCAGCATCCCACCAAGGGCGCCAACATTATGCGCCCGGTCGCGCAACTCAAAGAGATGCTGCCCGGCATCGAATTGCACCACGAATCCGTGGACGGCGGCGGCTATCCCTACGGCTTGCAGGGCAGCCAGATCCCGCTGATGGCGCGCATCATCGGCGTGGCCGACACGCTCGATGCCATCACCACTAATCGCCCTTACCAGTCGGCCATGGACCTCGACTTTGCTCTCGGCCGCATCCAGAAGCTCACCGGCAATAAATTTGACCCGGCCGTGGTCGATGCGCTCGAGTCCGCGATCCAGTCCGGAAAGCTCCGCCTGAGCGCGTCCCTGGTGGAAGTCTAGGCCTAGTCCTCTCCCGGCAACTCCTGCGGCTCTTGGACTGTTTGACTCTTTGACTTCTCCGCTCTCTGCTAGAATTGCGTGTTGGGCGCCTCGCGCCCGACCGGTCCCATGATCACCCTGTTTGGAAAACCCGAACCCACGCTTCTGGAGCGGCTGAAGGAGTCGGTGGGCAAGACGCGCTCGCAACTCGCCTCGCACGTCGAAGAGTTGCTGGCCGGCGAGCGCCAGATCGACCCGGCGCTGCTGGCGCAGCTCGAAACCGCCCTGCTTTCGGCCGACCTCGGGGTGCGCACGACCCGCGAAGTCCTCGCGGCGGTCCGCGACAAAGTCGAGCGCCACGCGCTTTCCGACGGCGCCCAGCTCAAGGAAGAATTGAAGAAGCAGCTCCTCGCCGTCCTGGCCACTACGCCGGCGGCTCCGGTGGCCGGCAACGGCACGCGCGATGTGTCCCCGCGCGTCATTTTCGTCGTGGGCGTCAACGGCACCGGCAAGACCACCACCATCGGCAAGCTGGCGCACCGGCTGCGGCAGGAAGGGCGCAGCGTCCTGCTCTGCGCCGCGGACACCTTTCGCGCTGCGGCCATCGAGCAGCTCGACGTGTGGGCCCGGCGCGCCGGAGCCGAGCTCATCAAGCAGAAGCCCGGCGCCGATCCCGCCGCGGTGGTCTATGATGCGCTGGCCGCTGCCGCGGCACGCTCGACCGACGCCGTCATCGTGGACACCGCCGGCCGGCTGCACACCAAGTGGAACCTCATGGCCGAGCTCGAAAAAATGCGTCGCACCGCCGCGAAGCTCGTTCCCGGGGCGCCGCACGATGTCCTGCTGGTGATGGACGCGACCACCGGCCAGAACGGCCTGGCGCAGGCGCGCGAGTTCACCGCCGTGGTCGGCGTCACCGGCATCGTGCTGACCAAGCTCGATGGTACGGCCAAGGGCGGCATCGTCGTGGCCATCACCCGGGAACTCGGCCTGCCGATCCGTTTCGTGGGCACCGGCGAAAAGCTACAGGACCTGGTGCCCTTCGACGCGCAGACCTTTGTCGACTCCCTGTTCAACTGAGCCGCACATGAACGAAGCCAGCCGCCCTTCCGCCGGCCACCGTTCCGATGATCAGTGGATGGAGCGCGCGCTGGAGTTGGCCCGGCAGGGCGAGGCGCTCGCCAGCCCCAACCCAATGGTCGGCGCGGCGCTGGTCAAGAACGGGCGCGTCCTGGGCGAGGGATTCCACACCTACGACAGGCGGCGCCACGCGGAGATCCTTGCGCTCGAGGCCGCCGGCGGCGCAGCGCGCGGCGCGACGCTCTATCTCAACCTTGAGCCCTGCTGCCACACCGGCCGCACTGGCCGCTGCACCGAAGCGATTCTCGCCGCGGGGGTTCGCCGCGTGGTCGCGGCCATGCGCGACCCCAACCCCGCGGTGGCCGGGCGCGGCCTCGAGCAATTGCGCGAGGCCGGCGTCGAGGTGGATACCGGGCTGCGGGAGATCGAAGCACAGAAACTCAACGAAGCGTTTGCCCGGTGGATTTCCACAGGCCGGCCGCTTGTCACACTGAAATCGGCCCTGACACTGGACGGCCAGATCGCGCTGACGAAGCAGACCGGTCAGCGGCCTGCGCGGAAGACGGTCACCTGGATTACCTCGGCGGAGTCGCGCGCCGAGGTGCAGCGCATGCGCCATGCCGCCGACGCGCTGCTGACCGGGATCGGCACGGTGCTCGCCGACGATCCTCGACTGACCGATCGCACGGGCCAGCCGCGGCGACGCAAGCTACTGCGCGTGGTGGTGGATTCGCGGCTACGCCTGCCACGCAAATCAAAACTGGCCAAGTCGGCTGACGGTGACGTGTTGGTCTTCACCAGACAATCGCCCGAATCGCCGCGTGCCCAGGCCTTGCGCAAAGCCGGCGTCGAGGTTGTGCGGCTGCGCGACGCGATCG
>JACQDH010000002.1 GCA_016201215.1 Acidobacteriota bacterium
TGCGCCGCCGAACCCGACCGATGTCCAGCTTCACGAATCCGGCCAGCTGCGACCGGATCATGTTCGGCGTCATCAGCCACCTCAACCGCTCCTGGGAATCGAAACCCCTCAAGCAATTTACACAAAATGCTTGACGCTACCATAGGGCACCCTGCGTTGACGGAATTGGAGATTCGCCCGTATAATGGATGTTTCCGAACTGCATCGGGAGGCCGCATGTACGCCGTCATCCGCAGTGGAGCAAAGCAATATCGCGTGGCCCCGGGCGACACCATCAAGGTCGAGCGCATGCCCGGCAAGGTCGGGGGCAAGGTCACCTTCGACGAGGTTCTGGCCGTACGCACCGATGAGGAAAAGCTGCTGACCGGCGAAGCGGCCGCCGGGGCCAAGGTCACCGGCAAGATCGTCGAGCAGGGCCGCCATCCCAAGCTCACGGTGATGAAGTACCGCAAGACCAAGCAGTACAAGATCATTCGCGGCCACCGGCAGAACTACACGGCCGTCGAGGTCAGCGACATTCAAATCTAATCGACTCCCGCAGGCGCGCAGGGGCTCGGAAGGAATCGGTCATGGCACACAAAAAGGGTGGCGGCTCCTCAACCAACGGCCGCGATTCCCAGGGACAGCGGCTGGGCATCAAGCGCTTCTCGGGGCAACTCGTCCATGCGGGCACCATCCTGGTGCGCCAGCGCGGCACGCGGCACAAACCGGGCATCAACGTCGGCCGCGGCAAGGACGACACGCTGTTTGCCCGCATCACCGGAATCGTCCGCTTCGAGAACAAGGGCCGCGACGGCCGCTACATCAGCGTCCTTCCGGCGGCAGAAACACCAGCGGCCGCGCCCGAGCCTTCTCCCGCACCGGCGGACTGAACAGCAGCGACTTCCCGGCGGTCCGGCTCCCTGCCGGGCCGCCTTTTAGTTTTTCGGGGGATTCTTCCCGACCGACGCAACTCGAGGCACCACCAGGAAAAAATCGCCGGCCGCGCCTCCTCCGTCGCCTTTGTACTTTCGCGCGGCGCTATCGTATCCTTCTTCGGCAGGGCACGCCTGTGTTCGTTGACGAAGCCAAGATTTACGTGAAGGCCGGGGACGGCGGCAACGGTTGCGTCGCCTTCCGCCGGGAGAAGTATGTCCCGCGGGGCGGCCCCTCGGGCGGCGACGGCGGCGCGGGCGGAAGCGTGTACCTGGAAGCGAACCCACACGACAACACCCTGCTGCGCTACCGCTTCAATCGCGAGTTCCGCGCCGAACGCGGCCGCCACGGCGAAGGCTCAAACCGCACCGGCCATTCGGGAGCTGACCTGATCCTTGCGGTGCCCGTGGGCACGGTGGTGTGGGACGCGCAAGGCGGCGAGCAGGTGGCCGACCTGACCGCGCCCGGGCAACGCGTCCTGATCGCGCGAGGCGGGCGCGGCGGGCGCGGCAACCAGCATTTTGCCAAGCCCTGGCACCAGGCCCCGCGCGAGGCGGAAGACGGGGCGCCCGGCGAGGAGCGTCACCTGCGGCTCGAGCTAAAACTGCTCGCCGACGTGGGCCTAGTGGGTTTCCCCAATGTGGGCAAATCCACGCTGATCTCGCGCATCTCCGCGGCGCGGCCGAAGATCGCCGATTACCCGTTCACCACGCTCGAGCCCGGGCTAGGGGTAGTTTCCGCCGATGGCGGGCCAGGGAGAGAGCTGGGCCGCACGTTTGTCGTCGCGGACCTACCCGGGCTGATCGAAGGCGCGCATCTGGGCGTGGGTCTGGGCACGCGCTTCCTGCGCCATGTGGAGCGCACGCGCCTGCTGGCGCATCTGATTGACACCAGCGATGCCTCCGACCGCGACCCGCTGCGCGATTTCGAGATCATCGAGGCAGAGCTGGCCTCGTTCAGCGCCGTGCTGGCTGCGAAACCCGTGCTGGTGGTGGCCACCAAGCTCGACGCCACCACCGACCGCAGGCGTCTCGAAGCGCTGCGCGCGTTCTGCGCCGGCAAGCATCTGGACTTCTACGCCATCTCCGCGGTCACCGGTGAAGGTGTGCCGCAGTTGGTCCGCGCGATGGCGGACGCGCTCGACCGGCTCGCACCGTCTGCCGCCGACGTCGCACCGGAACTCGGCGCAGTCGACGAGGAAACCGCTCGCGATGCCGCCAAGTTGACGGAGGAGCGTTGAGCTCAGCCCCGCCGTCGAGAACCCCTTCGCGCGCGAACGGCCGGGCTCGCCGGATTGCTCTTTTCGGCGGCTCATTTGATCCCATCCACGTCGGCCATCTGGCCGTGGCGCGCGCGGCGCAGCGGCGCTTTCATCTCGACCAGGTACATTTCATCCCTTCCGGCCGCCCGCCGCACAAACACCGCCACCAACTCGCTCCCTTTCCGCATCGTTTCGCCATGGTGGCGCTGGCTTGCGCCGAGCACCCGCACTTCGTGCCCTCACTCGCCGAAGCCGGCCCGGACTGGGGCGGCGGCCAAGTCTTTTACTCCATTGACACGGTGCGCCACTACCGCCACGTCTTCCACCACCACGGCGACCGCCTGTACTTCATCCTGGGCGCCGACTCGTTTCTGGAAATTCCCACGTGGCGGGAGTACGAAGCGCTGCTGAATTCCTGTGATTTCATCGTGGCCAGCCGCCCGGGCTTCCGCAGCGAAGCGCTGCGCCTGGTGATCCCGCCGGAGCTGCTGGGACGTACTCCGCCAACCGATTCGCACGAGGTCGCGCTGCGGCGGACCTCCGTGCACCTGCTCGATACCGTTTCGAGCGACGTTTCCGCCACCGAAGTCCGCCGGCGGCTCCATCGCCGCCAGTCCGTCCGCGGGCTTGTGCCCGCGCGCGTGGAGGAATACATTGAGAAGCAGGCCCTTTACCGGTGAGCACGAAATCGCCTGTTCCTGAGCTTCGCTGGGCCATCGAGGCCGCCCAGAACAAGAAGGCCGCCGACGTGACGCTGCTCGACCTGAGCCAGCTCGGCGCCTTCACGGATGGCTTCTTGCTGTGCACCGGCTTCAGCACCCAGCACGTGCAGGCCATCAGCGACGAGATCGAGGAGCAACTCGCGCGCCACGGTGTGCGCCTCGAGCACCGCGAAGGCTACGAGCGGGCCGAGTGGGTGCTGCTCGACTACGGCGATTTCATCGTGCACGTCTTCCACGAACGCGCCCGCCACTTCTATGACCTCGAGCGGCTGTGGCGCGCGGCCCGGCGCATCCAGATTCCCGAGCCGGGGGCGTCTGCCGCCGAGCCCGGTGCGCGCGCCGGCGACATCCTCTCTGGACGAGCGGAGTCATGACCACCGAACGCATCCCTTGGTTGGCCTGCGATCCCGCCTCGCGGCGCGTGCTCGAACTCGCGCACAAAGTCGCCGAAACCTCCACCACGCTGCTGATCACGGGAGAGAGCGGCACCGGCAAAGACCAACTCGCACGCCTGGTCCACGAGCTGAGCCCGCGGCGGGATGCGCCCTATCTGAAGATCGATTGCGCCAGCCTGCCGCAAGAACTGGTCGAATCGGAACTGTTCGGCCACGAGCGCGGCGCCTTTACCGGCGCGGTCGAACGCAAGCTCGGCCGGATGGAAATGGCCGACGGCGGCACGCTGGTGCTCGATGAAGTGGCCGCGCTGACCGCCAGCATCCAGTCCAAGCTGCTGCGCGTGCTCGAGGAGCGCAATTTCGAGCGACTGGGCGGCACCGAAACCCTGCACATCGAAGCGCGCCTGGTGGCGCTGACCAACGCCGACCTGGCCAAAGCCGTGGCCGCCGGACGCTTTCGCGAAGACCTCTACTTCCGTTTGAATGTGCTCACCATTGTCGTGCCGCCGCTGCGCGAGCGCCCGGCGGACATCCTGCCGCTGGCCGAGCAACTCCTGGCGAGGCTGGGCCCGGTGCATGGCCGGCCCGACGCGGCCTTCAGCGACGTCGCCCGGGAACTACTGGCGGCCTACCGCTGGCCGGGCAATGTCCGCGAACTCAAGAACGTCATCGAACGCGCGCTGGTCTTCGCCAAAGAGTCCCTGCTGAAGCCGGAGGACTTCCCCGAGAGCGTCCGTGCCGCCGAAGCCGGAACTCCGGTCGGCACCACGCGTCTGCGTTCGCTCGAAGAGGTGCAACGTGAAGTCATCGAGGCCACGCTCGAAGCCACGCGGTATAAGATTTCCAAAGCCGCCGAGATCCTGGGCATTAGCCGGAAAACCCTGCTCGACAAGCGCAAGAAGTACGGCTTGAATTGAGAGATTGCCGATCGCCATCCGGCGTGGCCCCGGAACGCGTGCCTCTGTCATCCTGAGTGCAGCGCAGGATCTCAACGATGAGATTTTTCGCTGCGTCCCGACACGGCCGGGACTTCGCTCAGCTTGACACACGGAGTCGCAGCCCAAACTTTCCCGTGCGGGTCCACGCAGGAAGCCGCGGCGCGGAACGATGATGAAAATCCGGATGGTCATGCTGGGCAAGACGCGCCGCGCGGAGTTTCGCGCGCTGCTAGAGGACTACCTCGTGCGCATCCGCCGCTACGCGCCGATCGAGACCGTCGAGCTGCGCGACTCCGCGGCAGCGGCTCGCAAACTCCAGCTCGATCCGGCAAGCACAGTGGTTCTGCTCGACGCCGCCGGAAAGCAATTCACTTCGCAGCAGTTCGCCCGCTGGCTCGGCGAGCGTCGCGACCACGGCACTCGCGAACTGGTTTTTCTGTGCGGCGACGCCGACGGCTTCCCGGAAGCCATCCGCCGCGCCGCCATTGCCAAGCTCTCGCTCTCCGCGCTCACCGTGCCGCATGAATTTGCCCGCGTCGTGCTGGCCGAGCAGCTCTATCGCGCGTTCGCCATTCTCGCGGGACATCCTTACCCGAAGTAGCCTGCGGCACATGGATTGGCCGGACGCCCCCTGCGTTTACTCGACGGGTCAAGCGGTGTAAACTCTTGTCGATACACGCAGCCGTGGTTTGCGTGTCCCCGTCGTGTGATCCCGCTCGCGCTTGCGGCCGCGCCCCTTCCAGAGCACGCAAGGAGGTCGCCGGCGATGAAAACCTTCGCCAAGTGGAAGCTGACGGGCCTGGGAATTCTTCTGCTCACGGCAGCCGCCTGCCAAACGGGCAGCGGCCGGTCGGCGCGGGAGCCTGCGGGCGCGCAGGGCCAAGGGGGATGGAATCCTTATCAGGACACGAAGGGGTTCTCAGTCTCCTTGCCGCCCGGCTGGAGCGCGCGGGCCGACCGCGCCACCGGGCGCGTGGACATCCAGGGCGCGGCCGGCGAATCGGCCGTCGTCTGGCCGGTTTTTCTACCGGCGGCCGGGACTGCGCCTCCTGATTCCGCCTCCGCCGCTGCGATCCTTCACCGTCTGGCGACAAAAATCTGGCCGGACGCAAGTTGGGACGCGCCCCAATCGGTCGGCCCGGCAGCCGTCCGGCTGCGCGGGCGGCGCGGCGACGCCATCGTGACTACCGTTTTCACCTGGATGCCGAGCCCCAAAGGCGCAGCAGCGTACTTCTATGCCACCACAGCTCCCGCAGCGCGTTACCGCAGCCTCTAAGATTCCTTTGCCAGAATCCTGGCCAGCTTCCGCGCCGTCGGTATGCCCGCGGCGCAGCCCGCCGAGCCCGCGGTTCGCTACGTCCGCTGGAGCGACCCGCGCGAGAACGCCTTCAGCCTGGAAGTGCCTGCCGGCTGGCGCGTGACCGGCGGGCTGTTCCGCTTCGCCTCGGTGGACACACGAGGAGCCGTGGAAGCAGCTTCGCCGGACGGCCAGATTCGTATCACGCTGGGCGACGCCGAGCTGCCGACATTTACGGAACCGAACCAGACGCTGGCCATGACCGGCTTCACCGAAGGGCGATGGTATTCGCCCGGTTACGGCGTGCAGTTTCTCGTGCGCCGCTACACGCCGGGCACTGCGTTTGCCACCGAATATGTGCGCACCAAAGTCGCGCGGGGCTGCTCAGAGCTCAGCTTGCTTGACACGCGCGACCGCCCCGACGCGGTGCAGGCCATCAACGCCGTCAACGCGCAGTACAGCGCTGTCGGCGTCTCCATGGTCGTGACCGCAGGCGAGACGGCCTTCACCTGCCGCAGCAGCGGCCGAATGCTGCGCGGCTACTACTTCGCCGGGACGCAATTGACGCGAACGCAGGGCGTGAGCCTGTGGAACGTCCAGTACCTGTTCGGCGGCATCGCCCCGGCGGATAAGACTGCGCAGGGGCAGGTTGTGCTCGAGCACATGGTTCGCTCCTTCGAGTTGAATCCCCAGTGGGTGGGAATGCAGCAGAACATCACTGCCAATACGTCCAAGATTGTCAGCCGCACGCATCAAGAAATCTCCAACATCATTTCCGACACCTACTGGAGCCGCCAGTCGGTGATGGACGAGCTCAGCCGGCGCCGGTCGAACGTTACGCTCGGCCTCGAAGACGTGATCGATACGCAGTACGGGCGGCAAATCAAGGTGGAGAGCGGCTCAAACTACTACTGGATCGACCACACCGGCACGATTGTCGGCACCGACACCTACACGCGCCCCAATCTGGATTTCCGCGAGCTGATTCGCCTGCCGTAGCGCTCGGCTCGCGCGTTGCGTGTCCGCGACTCTTCGCTGAGGACCCCTACCCCAAACGCCAGTCCTGGTGTAAAAGGTTTCTCTGCCATGGCCATCAAGATTACGCACGACCCGGGCGCGCCGACCGCCGCGGTCGAGTTAATGATCACGCGACCGCTGCCCGATTACGACCTCGAAGTGGTCGAGGCGCGCGTGCCGCGCGACGTGGACGGCATCCTCGTCTCACAAGGATTCAGAGACCTGATGGACGATGCGCAGGGAATCCTTGATCGTGCTCTGGTCGATGCGGGTATCGAAATCGCGCAGCTTACCGGAGCAATCTGCCCCGATGGCGGCGTTTATCGCCCTGGCATCTGGCTGGTGCTACGCGAACCCGGCGCGGTAGCAGGTCAAGGTATGTCGGCCGCCGCGCGCGAACGCGTCGCCGCCGTGGCCAAGGAACTGCGTGCCCGCCTCGCGCTCTCCTGACTAAGAACCAAGAGATATGAATGCAGCGGCGCTCGTAGCCCGTGACAAGCGGAGTGAGGCAGGTCACCACGGAGACGAGTGACTCGCTATAGCACGTCGCCACAACGGCTTACCATCCTGCCGAGGCTGCGCTTGACGTTTCTGCGCCCTGCCTTCACTATTTCCTCTGCTCTTTACCGGGCGCTGAAGGCTGCGGCCAAGCGCTCCTCCATGCCCGAAGAAAAAGGTCTGCTGATCGTTTACACGGGTCCCGGCAAGGGCAAGACCACGTGCGCTCTGGGGACGGCGTTTCGCGCCGTGGGCCAGGGGCTGCGCGTGCTCATGGTGCAGTTCATCAAGGGTTCGTGGCACTATGGGGAGCTGGACGCGGCCAAGATGCTGGGCGACGACAAGATGGAGATTCGCCCGATGGGCCGCGGCTTTGTCAAAGTCGGCGGCGCGGAGACCGACCCAGAAGACATCCGGCTGTGCCAGGAGGCCTGGGAGTTCAGCCGGGCGCAGATCAACAGCAGCAAGTATGATCTCGTTGTGCTCGACGAGATCAACTACGTGATCAGCTATGGCATGCTCGACGTGGAACAAGTGGTGGCGGCGCTGGTGGCGCGGCCCGAGCGCATCCACGTGATTTGCACCGGGCGCAACGCGCACCCGAAGCTGGTCGAACTGGCCGATCTGGTCACCGAGATGCGCGAGGTCAAGCACCCGTACACCAAGGGCATCCTGGCGCAGCGGGGTATTGACTACTAGAAATTTGCGATCTCCTATCTGAGATCTGAGATCACACATGGCCTGGTTCAAACGCGAGAAGAAGGCGATCGAACAGCCCACGCCGCCCGACGAGCGACGCGTCAAGACCGAGGGCTTGTGGATCAAGTGCGAGGCCTGCCGCGCCATCGTCTGGAAGAAGGACCTTGAGACCAACTGGCAGGTCTGCCCGAAGTGCCAGCACCACTTCAAGCTGGACGCGCGGCGGCGCCTGGAGCTGCTGCTCGACGGTCGCTGGCTGGAACACGAGGTCGCAATGGCCTCCACCGACCCGCTCGGGTTTACGGACTCCAAGCCTTACGCCCAGCGTTTGAAAGAGGCGCAGAAAAAGCTGGGCCTGTCCGACGCCATCCTCACCGTGGAAGGCCAACTGGCCGGCCGCCCGCTGGTCTGCTGCTCGATGGAGTTCGGCTTCATCGGCGGCTCGATGGGCGCGGTGGTGGGCGAGAAGGTAACGCGCGCGATCGAGCTGGCCATCGAAAAGAAGCTGCCGCTGGTGATCGTCTCCTGCTCGGGCGGCGCGCGCATGATGGAAGGCACCATCAGCCTGATGCAGCTCGCCAAGGTCTCCGCGGCGCTGGCGCGGCTGGATGAGGTGCGCTTGCCATACGTCTCCGTGCTCACCGATCCCACCACCGGCGGGGTCACCGCCAGCTACGCCATGCTCGGTGACCTCAACATCGCCGAACCCGGCGCGCTGATCGGCTTTGCCGGCCCGCGCGTCATCGAGCAGACCATCCGGCAGAAGCTGCCCCCTGGCTTTCAGCGTAGCGAGTTTTTGGTACAGCACGGCTTCCTCGACGCAGTCGTCAAACGCAGTGAATTGATGCTCGACAGCGTCCTGCGCGCCGCCGGCCTACACACCGCTCTCTACACCTCGCCGCATCTCGAGCGCATCAACGAGCGGCTGCGCCTGGACGGCGAGGACATCTCCGACGCCGAATTCACCGAGGCTTTTGAGCGTCTGCAAGCGCTGATCGAGCGCCTGATGGCCACCGGCGAGTTGCCCGCGCACCCGACCTACTTCGAGTGCCTGACGGCCATGGCTCTGGAGGTTTTCGCCCGGCGGCAGGTAGATTTCGCCGTCTTCGAGGTGGGCATGGGCGGGCGGCTGGACTCGACCAACATCGTCACGCCCGAGGTCGCCGTCATCACGCAGATTGATTTCGACCACGAGAATTTCCTGGGCCACTCGATCGAGGAGATTGCCGCAGAAAAAGCCGGCATCATCAAACCCGGCGCGTGCGTGGTGAGCGCCGCGGAGCGGCCCGAGGCACGCGCGGTGATTGCGCGGCGCGCTGCAGAAAGGGACGCGCGGCTGGTGGAGGTGGACACCGCCTATCGCATCGAGGAGATGCAGACCTCAGCGGGTTGCTATCGCGCCGTGATTTCTTCAGCGCACTCCGCAAAGCGCGTGGAGCTGGCGCCGCCGCTGCCCGGGCGCTTCCAGGTGCGCAACGCCCTGACCGCATTGGCCGCGGCGCGCCTGCTCACTGAGCGCGGATATCCTCTCGATGATGCGGCCATCGCGCGCGGCATCGCTACGGTCCGCTGGCCCGGGCGCCTGGAAAAAGTCCAGGACCGGCCCGCGGTCTATCTCGACGGCACCCACAACCCCGCCGGCGCGCGCGAGTTGCTGGCGTTTTGGGACGAGCATTTCGCCGGCTGCCGCATCCACCTGGTCTATGGTGCGATGCGCGATAAAGCGGTTGATGAAATTACCGGCCTGCTCTTCCCGCGCGCGGCGACGGTCACGCTCACGCAGCCGCGCCAGCCCCGCGCGATCTCCGCCGGTGTGCTCTTAAAGATGACGCGCCACCTCAACGATTCGATCGAGGTTGCCGAAGCGCCGGAAGAAGCGCTCGAAGACGCCTTGGATCTTGCCGCCCCTGGCGATGCGGTGTTTGCCACGGGCTCGCTTTACCTGGCCGGCGACCTCCGCCGCTGGTGGTTTGCCCGCCGCGCCAGTCAGGCCGCCACCGCTCCCAGCACAGACTGAGCCCTCACCGACCTGACACGGCGCGCATCGGCACGGGTTGCTGCGCCCCAGAGCCGATGCTAGGATGAAAGAATCGATGCCAAGTGAAATACAGCACAGTCCGCGGGTCGGCGTGCCCTGGCGCACCGCGCGAGAAGAAGCCCAGAACAACCGGCCGAAAATTGACAACTACCTTCGCGCCGTCGAAGCCGCCGGCGGCGCGCCCGAGTTGATCTCCCTGGGCACACTTGGAGGCCTCCGCCCGGAGCTGGACGGCCTGTTGCGCGCGTTTGACGCCTTTGTGCTTCCTGGCAGTCCGGCCGACGTGGACCCAACGCGCTACGGCGTCCGCCGCCACCCGCTGTGCGCTGAAGCGGACCCGCAGCGGGAGCGCACCGACTATGCCGTGCTCAACCACGCCTTCGCCGCCAAGAAGCCGGTCCTGGCCATCTGCTACGGCACCCAGCTTTTGAACGTCTATCTCGGTGGCACGCTCCTGCAAGACATCCGCAGCGAGCTGCGGAGCATGATCCGGCACAGCAAGAAAGACCCACCACCCAGCACCGACGACCCCATGCACGCCGCGCGGATCGAGGGCGGATCGAAGCTCGCCGGGCTGGCCGGGATGACCGGGCTGGCGGAGACGGGTTATTCCGCGTACGTCAACAGCTCGCATCATCAGTCCATTCTCACGCCCGGCCGCGGCCTGCGCATCACCGCGCACGCCCCCGATGGAGTCGTGGAAGCAGTGGAATGGACCGGCGACGCCAACTGGGTGGTTGGGGTGCAGTGGCACCCGGAGCGCATGCCGGACGATCGCCTGGCGGAAGCGTTATTCCGCAACCTGATCGCTGCCGCGCGCGGCGCGGTTTCCGGGGTTCGGTGACCGGTATCGAGACTCGGGTTCTCGTTGTTCCATTTTTCTTTTCCCTTTTCCTTTCTCCGGGGGACGCATGATTTCGCTCGCGGGCAAGGCAGCACTCATCACGGGAGGCTCGCGCGGCATCGGCGCAGCAGTGGTGAAGCTGTTCGCGCAAGCTGGCGCCGACGTGGTGTTCAACTACCACCGCAACCGCGAGGCCGCCCGCCAAGTTGAGCAGGAAGCGCGGAAGCACGGCACGCGCGTCGAGTCGCTCAAGGCCGATTTGGGCCGCATGGCCGACGCGCGCAAGCTGGTGAAGTACACGGCCGAGCGCCTGGGCCGGCTCGACATTCTGGTGGCCAACGCCGGCATCTGGAACGCGGAGGACGCCCCGATCGACAAGATGACGGAGCGCGAGTGGGATGAAATGGTGCGCGTGAATCTGAAGAGCGTCTATGGGGTCACGCACTTCGCCGCGGCGCACATGATCGCGCAGCGCTCCGGGCGCATCATCGCCATCAGCTCGACCGCGGGACAGCGCGGCGAGGCGTTCCACACGCACTACGCCGCCACCAAGGGCGCCATCATCAGCTTCGTCAAAGGGCTGAGCACCGAGCTGGCGCGGCACAACATCCTGGTCAATTGCGTCGCACCGGGCTGGGTGGATACGGAGATGTCCCGGCCGGTGCTCGCGACCAAGGCCGGATGGAAATTCGCCACCTCCGCAATTCCCCTGGGCCGCGCGGCCACCGCGGAAGAGATCGCCGGGCCGATCCTGTTTCTCGCCTCCGACCTTGCAACCTTTGTGACCGGTGAGATCCTCAATGTAAATGGAGGTGCGGTGCTGTGCGGCTGATGCGGCGAAGCGTTGTGGCAATCGTCCTGCTGGCAATGGGCGCGCTGGGCGTCGCGGCGCCGGTGCGCGCGCAGAACCCGGAGACGCTCCTCCCGGAGCAGAGCGCCGCGAAGGCCAAGGATCTCCTCCAGCAGGCCCTCGCCGCGCTGGGCGGCCCAGCCTATCTCGGCGTGCGCGACGCCGATTGCTCGGCGCGTCTTTCGCTGTTCGGTCATTCCGGCGACCTAACCGGCTACGACTTTATCCACGATATCTGGAAGTTCCCGGACAAGAATCGCACCGAGTATTCCAAGAAGGGCAACGTCGTGGACATCTACAACGGCAACCAGGGCTGGACGCTGGACCGGGCCGGAGTGGCCGAAGCCTCGGCCGTGGCCGTGGAAGATTTTCAGGAGCAGGTGAAGAAGGACATGGACAACCTGCTGCGCTATCGGCTGAAGGAAGAGGGCATGATCTTCCGCTACGGCGGCAGCGACATCGTGGACCTCAAGCAGGTGGAATGGGTGGAGCTGGTGGACCGCGACCGGCGCACATTCCGCCTGGCGCTGGATGGTTCGACCCACCTGCCCGTCCGCTATGTCGTGCTTACGCGGAATCCCAGCACCCGCGAGCGCACCGAGGAGATCACCTACTTTTCCAACTATCACGTCGAGAACGGCGTGCAGACGCCGTTCCAGGTCACCCGCGAACGCAACGGCCTGAAGATCTTTCAGGCGTTCTATTACGGCTGCAAGTACAACAGCGGCGTCAGCGACGACCTGTTCTCCCGCGCCGCGCTCGAAAAGCGCTGGGCGGAAACTCCTAAAAAGAAGAAAAAGTAGCCGCGTCCCGTCGGCACGGGTTTCTGCTAGACTCCGCGCATCCTCCCGCGGAGGTTTCCTGACGTGCTTCGCCGACGCGAATTCATCCGGCGCGCTGCGGTGGCCGCGGCGCTGCTCGGCCTGCCGCTGGCTCGGGCCGAGCAACTCTTCGCCCAGGACCCGCCCGCGCTGCCGCCGCGCGACCTCTACGGCACCGACCCGGACCGCTACTGGGCCGAGTTGCGCCGCCAGTGGCTGCTCGCCGCCGACCGCATCAACCTGAACTGCGGCTCGGTGGGCTGCACGCCGCTGCCGGTGCTGCGCGCGATGATTGACCACCTGCTCTCGGCCGAGGAATTCCGCGAGGCGCCCTACCCGTGGTTCGGCTACGAGGAGAATACGCGCCTGCGCGAGCTGCGCGACGCGCTGGCCGCGTTCCTGCACGTGAAGCGCGACGAGCTGGCCATCGTGCGCAACGCCACCGAAGCCAACAACGTGGTTTGCAACGGCCTGGACCTCAAGCCCGGTGACGAAGCCCTGCTCACCGACCAGGAGCATCCCGGCGGGCGCTGCTGCTGGGAGCAGAAGGCCGCGCGCTTCGGCGTGGAGTTGCGTTATGTCACGCTGCCCAAGCCTCCGGCCTCCAAGGAGCAGATCGTCGAACTGTTCGCACGCGCTATCACGCCGCGCACGCGCATCCTGGTCTTCAGCCACATCACGACGGTCACCGGCGTCATTCTTCCGGTGAAGGAAATCTGCGCGCTGGCGCGCTCGCGCGGCATCCTGACGCACGTGGACGGCGCGCACGCCATCGGGCAGATCCCACTCGACCTGTACGACCTGGGCTGCGACTTCTACGCCACCAGCCCGCACAAGTGGCTGATGTCGCCCAAGGGCACCGGCACGCTCTACGTGCGCGAAGAGTTGCTCGAGCGACTGTGGGTGAATACGGTTACCACGGACTGGCGCAACTACGCGCTCAAGGCCTATCGCTTCTCGACCTTCGGCACGTCGAATCTTTCCGTGATGGTGGGCCTCAAGGCCGCGCTCGATTTCTTCCACACGATCGGCCCGGAGCGCATCTACGCGCGGCTGCACCAGCTTGCCACGCGGGTGCGTGACCGCGTCGCCGCACACGCCCAGGTGCAAGTCGTGAACGCCAGCAAGGACGAGTTTTTCGGCGGCCTGGTGAGCTTTGAGCCGGTGCCGCGCGTCGCACCCGGCGCAACGACCGGTGGGCTGCAGCGCGTGGCCGACGAATGCGCCGCACGCAACATCCGCATCGCCGGCGGCCCGGAGCGCATCCGCATCGCTACGCACATCTTCACCCAGCCGACCGATCTCAGCGCATTCTTCGACGCTCTCGATGCCGGCCTCCGCGCTTGATTCCGGTCAGTTGCCTGGCACGGAAGCATGCGTTGGTTCCGGCTCGGCGCTCGCGGTATAATATGCGGATGCGACAGACGAGGAAAAGTTCGCAGATGCGCGGCACAACGGTTTTGTGCGTGCGGCGGGACAACAAGGTGGTGATGGCGGGCGACGGCCAGGTGACCTTCGGCGAGAGCGTGATGAAGCACTCGGCGAAGAAGATCCGCCGACTGTTCGACGACAAGATCCTGGCAGGCTTCGCCGGTACGACCGCCGATGCGCTTTCACTCTTCGGACGCTTCGAGGGCAAGCTGCAGGAGCATCACGGCAACCTGGCGCGCGCGGTGGTCGAGCTGGCCAAGGACTGGCGCACCGACCGCGCCCTGCGGCACCTGGATGCGCTGTTGGTGGTGGCCGACGCCAAGTCCACGTTCCTGGTTTCCGGGCGCGGCGACATCATCGAGCCCGACGACGGCATCTGCGCCATCGGGTCGGGCGGGGCGTTTGCCCTGGCCGCGGCGCGGGCGCTGGCGAAGCACACCAAACTCGCCGCCAAGGAGATTGCGCAGGAGGCCATGCGCATCGCCAGCGAGATCTGCATCTTTACCAACGACAACTTCACCCTGGAAGAATTGTGAGCGCGCAATGAGGGCACGATGAGCGGCAAAGCGGAAAAAGATGCGGTGATTTATCTCCCCGGCGAGCAGAGCGCGGCGCAGCCGGAGCCGCCGCCGTCGTTCGACGAGTTGACGCCGCGGGAGATCGTCATTGAGCTCGACAAGTACATCGTCGGGCAGAACGCGGCGAAACGCGCCGTGGCCATTGCGCTGCGCAACCGCGTGCGACGGCAGAAGCTGACTCCCGAGCTGGCCGAGGAAGTCCTGCCCAAGAACATCCTGATGATCGGCCCCACCGGCGTGGCAAGACGGAGATCGCGCGGCGGCTGGCGCGCCTGGCGGGCTGCCCGTTTGTGAAGGTGGAGGCGTCGAAGTACACCGAGGTGGGCTACGTCGGCCGCGATGTCGAATCCATGGTGCGCGACCTGGTGGAGATGTCCATTGACATGATCCGCGAGGAAAAACTCGACGAGGTGGCCGAACGCGCCGAGCAGGCCGCCGAGGAGCGCGTGCTCGACCTGTTGCTGCCCGCCTCGCCGCCGCACCCCGCGGAGCTCTCCAACCCCGCCATCGAAGCGCAGAACCGCGAGCAGGCCAGCCGCACGCGCGACAAGTTGCGCGCCCAGCTCCGCGAAGGCAAGCTCGACCAGCGCGTTGTCGAGGTGGAGGTGCGCGAGCGCTCGATGCCCGCGTTTGAAATCGTCAGCAGCCAGGGCGTCGAGGAGATGGACATCAACGTCAAGGACATGCTCTCGGGCTTTTTCGGCCAGCAGAAGAAGAAGCGCAAGATGACCGTGGCCGAGGCGTTCGATTACTTGATCCAGGAGGAAGAGAGCCGCCTGATCGACATGGACCAGGTGACGCGGTCGGCGGTGGAGCGCGCCGAGCAGATGGGCATCATTTTCGTTGACGAGATCGACAAGATCGCCGGGCGGGAATCGGGCCACGGCCCGGACGTTTCGCGCGAGGGCGTGCAGCGCGACGAGATGACCTCGCTCGGCGAGGCCGATTTCGTGCGCATCCTTACCGAGCCGAAGAACGCGCTGATCAAGCAGTACACGGCGCTGCTCGAAACCGAAGGCGTGAAACTCAGCTTCAGCGAAGACGCCGTGGCCACACTGGCGCGCTTTGCCGCGCTGGTGAACGAGCAGACGGAAAACATCGGCGCGCGCCGCCTGCACACCATCCTCGAAAAGGTCCTGGACGATATCTCGTTTGAGGCTCCCGAGCTGAAAAAGAAAACCGTCAAGATTGATGCCGCCTACGTCCACAAGCAGCTCGCTGACATCGTCAAGAACCAGGACCTGAGCCGGTACATCCTCTGATCCCCACCACGCCGCAGATGAAAACAAGAAGAGAGGACTCCGCCGTGACGTTTCAATCCCGCGACGCTTGGGCCTCTCTTCTGGTTTTTCTCTTTGCACTGCTGTGCTTTAGCGCGCTGGCGGGTTGCGCCGCGCCGGGCGAGCCGGCCCCGAAGCGGCCGCTGGTGCCGGGAGCGATCAAGGACCTGGCCGTGCGCCAGGCGGGCGACGCCGTGGTGTTGACCTTCACCCTGCCGAAAAACTCCATCGAGGGCCAGCCGCTCGGCGAACCGCCCGCGGTGGAGATCTATCGCGGGGCGCTGCCCGCCGGAGCGGCGCAGGGCAAACTCTCCACGCGGCTGGTCTATGCGATTCCCGGGGCGCTGGTGGACACCTATCTCAGCGAGGGGCGTGTGAAGTTTTCCGACCCGCTGAGGCCCGAAGATCTGGCCGGGCAAGCAGGCGGGCAAATGGTCTATATGGTGCGGACGCGCGCGTCACGTAGGCGGGCCTCGGCAGACTCCAACGTCGCGGCCCTGCGGGTTTACCCCGCGCCCGAGCGCATTGGCGACGTCCGCGCCGCGGTCACCGAAACGACCGTCGAGCTCTCGTGGTCGCCACCGCAGCGCAACTCCACCGGCAGCGCGCTCGGCTCGCTGGCAGGCTACCGCGTCTATCGCGCCGAAGTCGAGCCTGGCGGGGATGCCGCCGCGGTGGATGATCCCTCGAAGGCCAAGCGGAAAACGCCGCTCGAATTGCTGGGGCCCACGCCCGCGGCGGCGTTCCGCGACACCCAGTTTGAATTCGGCCGCACGTATCTTTACACCGTGCGCAGCGTGGCGCAGTATGAGGCCGATTCCGTCGAGTCGGCCGATTCGCGGCCGGTGGTGGTGACCCCGCGCGATGTTTTCCCGCCCGCGGCGCCGCAGGGGCTGGTGGTCGTCCTGGTGCCCGCCACAGCCGGCGCAGAGGCGTACCTGGAACTTTCCTGGAGCATCAGTCCTGAAACTGACCTGGCCGGGTACCACGTCTATCGAAGCGAGCCGGAGGGCGCTGCAGCTTCGGGCCGCGGGGAGCGCGTGAACCGCGAATTGTTGCTCAGCCCAACGTTTCGTGATATGTGGGTCGAGCGCGACCGCCGCTATACCTACCGAGTCACCGCGGTGGATCTTGCCGGCAACGAAAGCCCCGCGAGTGCCGCCGTCTTGGCGGAAGTCCCGCCGCGCGAGCCATAAGGAAAGGCCCTGAGAAATGATTGCACGGTTGCCCCAGTCGCAGCTCCCGGGCTCACGGTGGCTCGCGTGGCTGCGCAACGCAACGCTGCGCGTGGGTTTGCTGACCGGCATCTATCTCTCCATCGTCCTGGCCGCCTGGATGCTCATCGCCAACCGCGTCCCCTGGTCAGCCAAGTTTGCCCACGCCCGCAACCTCGGGGCGGCAGCAGTGATGGCCGTACTGATGCTGATTCCCGTTCTGCGGTTCTTGCGCTCGCCAGCGCGGCTGTTTGCTTCCGGCGTGGTGGGCTGGGCGGTGTTGTCTTGGACCTACGTGATGCTGGGGCTGTATTTCGAGCGGCTCTACAGCCGGAAGGGGCCTTTGCACGTGTTCATGCTTGGCGCCGTGGTCTATGGGTCCGCCGCCGTGGTTGCCTGGGTGGCTTCGATGGTGCTGGCCGCACGCCGCCATCACCATCATCACCACCAGAGTGTCGCCGTTTCACGCCGCCGGATGTACTGACTTCCCGATGAAACTCTGTCGGTTCCAGCCGCTGCATTTCAGCGCCGAGCAGGTCGGACGCTCGGGCGGCGAAGCGTATCCCGAGCCGCGCGCGGGCGTGATCACCGGCGAAACGGTGCGGGAGATTTCGGGCGACATCTTCCGCCAGTGGCGCGCCACCGACCGCGCCTGGCCGCTCGAGGAAGTGAAGCTGCTGCCGCCGGTAGTGCCCAGCAAGCTTGTTTGCCTGGGGCGCAACTACCGCGCGCACGCCGCCGAGCTGGGCCACGAGGTTCCCAAGGAGCCGCTGATTTTCCTCAAGCCGCCTTCGGCGATTATCGGCCCCGAGGAACCCATCGTGCTCCCGCCCATCTCCCAGCGCGTGGACTACGAGGGCGAACTGGCCGCGGTCATCGGCCGCGTCTGCTCGCAACTCGCGCCGGACGCCGACGTGCGGCCGTACATCCTGGGCTGGACGTGCCTCAACGACGTGACGGCGCGCGACCTGCAAAGGGCCGACGTGCAGTTCACCCGCGCGAAGGGTTTTGACACCTTCTGCCCGCTCGGGCCGGTGATCGAAACCGAGCTCGACCTGGCCACGACCACGATCGAAACCTACGTCAACGGCGAGCGGCGCCAGTCTGCTCCGGCCACGCTGATGATCTTTCCGGTTGATGTTATAATTCGCTGGGTTTCGCGCATGATGACGCTGGTGCCCGGCGACATCATCGCTACCGGCACGCCAGCGGGCGTCGGGCCGCTGAAGGCTGGAGACGTGGTCGAAGTGGTGGTCGGCGGCGTGGGCACGCTCCGTAACCCGGTGGTCACACCGGCGACGTAAATCCTCTCCGCAGAATGCCGTATCCTGTAGGCTATAAGGAGATCGCCCATGAAATTTTTTCTGGATACCGCGAACCGGGACGAAATCCGCCAGGCGGTCGCGCTCGGCGTGCTCGACGGCATCACCACGAATCCCACGCTGGTGGCCAAGGAGAAGCGCCCCTTCCGCGAGCACATCCTGGAGATCTGCGAGATTGTCAAGCCCGGCGTGGTGAACGCGGAGGTGGTTTCCACCGATACCGAGGGGATGCTCCGCGAAGCACACGAGCTGGCCGGCTGGCACCCCAACATCGTGGTGAAGGTGCCCATGACGCTGCCTGGAGTGCAGGCGCTCCATGTGCTGGCGCGCGAGGGCGTGCGCGTCAACGTCACCCTGGTCTTCTCCGCAGCCCAGGCGCTGATTGCGGCCAAGGCCGGCGCGTATTTCGTCAGCCCGTTCCTCGGGCGGCTGGACGACGTGGCGCAGAGTGGCCTGGGGCTGTTGCGCGAGATCGTGGAGGTCTACCGCGCCTATAACTTTCCAACGCAGATCCTGGCCGCGAGCCTGCGCCATCCGATCCACGTCGTGGAGGCGGCGAAGATGGGCGCGCACATCGCCACCATGCCGTTCAAGGTTTTCGAGCAACTCTTCAAGCACCCGTTGACCGACCGGGGGCTGGAAGGATTCCTGAAAGATTGGGAGAAGGCGCGCGAGGTGCTGGGTGAGATTGTGGAACCCGCCGGCGCGCGCAAAGGCGGGCGGTGAGATACCTTGGAATCGATTGGCGGATTCTGCTGGGAACCGCGGTGGCACTCCTGTTCGGCGGCGGCGCGTTCTATTGGTTGCGTCGGCGGCCGGCAGACCCGGAGGAAATCGAACGCCGGCGCCGCTCACACCTGAACCAGGTGGGCCGCATCGTCGAAGGCCACGTCGTCGAGCTGCTGGAAACTTCGCCCGAGCCGCAGAGCGGTGGCGGCTTTTTCCGAAGGCGCGGCCACGCCGCCCCCGGCGGCACGCCCGATGGCGCGCGCAAGCTGGTCTGCTACAGCTACTCGATCTCCGGCGTCACCTACGAAACCGCCCAGGACGTCACCGGGCTCGAGGAGCGCCTGCACCTGGAGCGCCTGGCCGCCGGCCAGCCAGCCAGCGTCAAGTACGATCCCTCGAACCCCAGCGACTCCATCCTGGTGGCCGACGACTGGTCCGGCCTGCACTGAAGCGGCGCCCGCCACTCCCCCAGCAGCCCGGTGCGAATCAGTAGGTGATTCCCGTTGCGCCCGCTCTGAGCTATCCTTGCCTTTGTTTCGGACACACCAATGAAGCAGCGCATCACCTACACGCACCTGCTCGCGGCCGTGCTGACCACGCTGCTGGTGGTGGCCATGACCCTGGCGGCGGTGTTCCTGCTGGTCAAGGTCACTTTTACCATCGCCGAGATGAGCAACCCGATGTTCCGCGCCGCAGCGGTGATGGCCGAATTGGTCCTCGGTGCAGTTCTCCTGGTGGGCACCGTATATATGGCCACGCATCTGGCCGTGCGCATCTTCGGCGGTGGCACGCCGCGCGCCGGTGACTGAGCCTCTTCCGGCGTGCCATTGCGGGGCGCGGCAGGTCATGGGAGACTTGCCCTGCCGGCCCGGCGCCGGGGCGAAAGGAGCTTGCCGGAGGGTTTTGCCTGCAAGCAGAATCTTATGAGCGCGCAAAGCGGGGCAACACGAATGGCCATCAATCAGAAACTTCACGACCGGATGGAAGAACTTCGCCGGCGCAGCGCGGAAGCCGAAGCCGGTGGCGGGCCGGAGCGGCGCGAGCGGGAACACAAATCGGGCAAGCTCACCGCGCGCGAGCGCATCGCGCTGCTGCTCGATGAGGGCAGCTTCGAGGAGCTGGACAAGTTCGTCCGGCACCACTGCACCGACTTCGGGATGGAGGAGCAGCGGCCGGCGGGCGACGGCTTCGTGACCGGTTTCGGGCGCATGGAGGGCCGGCTGGTGTACGTTTTCGCCCAGGACTTCACCGTGTTCGGCGGCTCGCTCTCGGAAGCCAACGCCTCGAAGATCTGCAAGATCATGGACCTGGCCATGCGCGTGGGCGCGCCGGTAATCGGCCTGAACGACTCGGGCGGCGCGCGCATCCAGGAAGGCGTGATGTCGCTGGCCGGTTACGCAGACATTTTCCTTCGGAACACGCTGTCGAGCGGCGTCATCCCGCAGATCAGCGCCATCATGGGGCCGTGCGCCGGCGGCGCAGTCTATTCTCCGGCCATCACCGACTTCATCTTCATGACCCGCGACACCTCGTACATGTTTGTCACCGGCCCGGACGTGATCAAAACGGTGACGCACGAGGAGGTCACCAAGCACGACCTGGGCGGCGCCATGACCCACAACGCCACCAGCGGCGTGGCGCACTTTGTCGCCCGCGACGATGCCGAGTGCCTGGCCATGATCCGCGAGCTCGTCAGCTTTCTGCCGCCGAACAACCTGGAAGACCCGCCGCGGCGCCCCTGCTCCGACCCGTGGGATCGCGCCGAAGCCAGCCTCGACAAGCTAGTGCCCGCCGACCCCATGCAGCCCTACGATATCAAGGACGCCATCCACGCGGTGGTGGACGAGAACTATTTCTTCGAGGTGCAGGAGCACTTTGCGCAGAACATCGTGGTGGGCTTCGCGCGGCTCGACGGCCGCCCGGTGGGCGTGGTCGCCAACCAGCCGGCCATTCTGGCGGGCTGCCTGGACATCAACGCCTCCATCAAGGGCGCGCGGTTCGTGCGCTTCTGCGATGCATTCAATCTCCCGCTCATTACCTTTGAAGACGTGCCCGGCTTCCTGCCCGGCACGCAGCAGGAGTTCGGTGGGATCATCAAGCACGGTGCGAAGCTGCTGTTTGCCTTTGCCGAAGCCACGGTGCCCAAGATCACCGTGATCACGCGCAAGGCCTATGGCGGCGCCTATTGCGTCATGGCCAGCAAGCACATCCGCACCGACGCGAATTACGCCTGGCCCACCGCCGAAATCGCGGTGATGGGGCCGGAAGGCGCGGTCAACATCGTGTACAAGCGCGAGCTCGAGCGCGCGCCCGAGGCCGACCGCCAGCGCCTGCGCCAGGAAAAAATCACCGAGTTCCGCGAGCGGTTCGCCAATCCCTACGTCGCCGCCGAGCGCGGCTACATTGACGCCGTGATTGAGCCTTCGCAGACACGCGCCAAGCTCATTACCGCCCTGCGCGCGCTCGAAACCAAGAGGGACACAAATCCAAAGAAGAAGCACGGGAATATACCCCTGTAGCGCGTCGGAGCGAGGGCGGCCGGCTCGAGCGAAGCTCCCGCGCAGCGGGAACACCAACCCCAAGAAGAAGCACGGCAACATCCCGCTGTCGCAAATGGTCTGTTGACTAAAGTCATCACCGGCATTATCCTTGGGTCCATGTTGGCGTGTAAGCCTTACTACGAGACTCATCTCGGAAGAGCTTACCTGGGTGATTGCCTAAGAATCATGCGCCAATTGCCCGACGATTCGGTCAACTTAGTGATGACTTCGCCGCCTTTCGGCCTTGCTTTTAAGAAGGAGTACGGCAACCCGGATTCAGACGACTACGTAGAGTGGTTCCTGCCGCATGCGCGGGAGATGAAACGGCTCATTAAGAAGGACGGGAGCATCGTCATAGACATAGGCGGTGCCTGGAAGAAAGGAAATCCGACTCGGTCTCTTTACCAGTTCAAGTTGCTGCTAACTCTCTGTGAAGAGGTTGGTCTTCACCTTGCCCAGGACTTTTATTGGTTCCGACCGGCCGCCCTACCCGCGCCTGCCGAGTGGGTCGCCGTCAGGCGGATTCGAGTCAAGGACTCAGTGAACTGCATTTGGTGGTTGAGCAAGACCGAATGGCCGAAAGCCAGCAACCGAAATGTACTGCAGCCGTACAGCAAAGATATGATCCGCCTCCTCCAGAAAGGGTACAGGTCAAAACTTCGTCCGTCCGGCCATTTCGTGACGCCCAAGTTCATGAGTGACCGCGGTGGTGCGATTCCACCGAACCTTCTACAAGTGGGCGGCAATGAATCCAACAGCCACTATCTCAAAGCTTGTGGAGAAGCAGGACTTAGACCTCACCCGGCTCGCTTCCCCAGAGAGATACCAGAGTTTTTCATTAAGCTGACCACCGAGGAAACGGATTGGGTCCTGGACCCGTTCGCAGGTTCAAACGTGACTGGCGAGGCCGCTGAGTTTATGAACAGGCGTTGGATCGCTATAGAAATCAGGAAGGACTATTTGGAAGGATCACTTTTCCGCTTCGAGGAGCCAGAGCTCTTTCGCAGCGCATCTGCCCGTTAAGTCTTCCGCCGTTCCGCCAAAGCGATCATGGTGCTGAGCGGTACATCGAGTGCTTCGGCTAACCTCTTTGCGGTCTCCAGAGTCGGATGACGCTTCCCGCGTTCGATCATGCTAACGAAGGTGCGGTCCAAATCGGCGAGCTCGGCGAGCTTTTCTTGAGAAAGTCCTCGTCGAGTGCGGACTTCTCGCACAACTTCTCCGAATCTGGCTGAAAAACTCACCAGTCGCTACACCAACCGCAGCGCCGAAATCAAATCCTCGCGCCAGTAGCCACGATAGGCCGTGGATTCTCCCAAGGAGACTCTATTGTCGATGCGGCCGCGATAGGCCTTGTGGCGAGCAAGCTTTGCGGTAGCTATGAATCGAAATTCCCACCGCTTGGTTTGGTTGAAGAGGCACGCCGCAAGGACTTGGAATTCTGAAGGCTTATAAAACCTTCCTTGTGGTCCAACCGTTTTCGCGTATCGGGTCCTCATGAAATCGACCGTAATCTCTCCGCGTCTCAATGTTTTCTGGACGTTCTTACATTCGACAAGATATTTGCGTCCTTCAAAGAGCACCCAGAAGTCCGATTTCCCTTCCTCGACCGGCGAACCGAAGTCAGTGATCTGGCGCATGTCACGCATTGTAGTCAGATACTGTCGAAGATGCTCTTGCGCTATTCCTCCCTTAACCGCTACAAGCAAGCGACTATTTCTATGGATTACGTCCAGGATGGTAGATGCCGGCAGGGCAAACATCTTCTCGAGCGGGTGCTCTTGACTCATAGGCGTGATGGGACAACATGCCCCCAGTGTGACTAATAGTCTACGGACTATAGTCATATATCACTTCAGGGGCGCGGGGAGATTCCGGGGATTTGTGAAATTCTGGTCCGCAGTCGAATGACTTCTGCCCGGGCGTGCTAGAATTCCCCTGCGCCCTTCCGCTGGAACCATGTTCAAGAAGATTCTGATTGCGAATCGCGGCGAAATTGCCATCCGCATCCTGCGCGCCTGCCGCGAACTGAGCGTGGGCGCGGTCGCGGTGTTCAGCGAAGCGGACCGCGCTTCGCTGCACGTGCGCCTGGCCGACGAGGCCTATCCGATCGGGCCCTCGGCTTCCCGCGAAAGCTACCTGCGTATTGACAAGCTGATGGACGTCGCGCGGCGGGCGGGCTGCGACGCCCTGCACCCCGGCTACGGTTTTCTAGCCGAAAACCACGATCTGCCTCGCGCCTGCGCGGAGGCCGGGGTCACGTTCATCGGGCCGACCGCGGCGGCGATGGAGCAGTTGGGCTCGAAGACCGCGGCGCGGCAACTGGCGCGGCGCGCGGGCGTGCCCATGGTGCCCGGCACAGTGGATCCCATCGAGCAGCTCGAGGACGCGCAGCGACTCGCACGTGAGACTGGTTATCCGGTGCTGCTCAAGGCCGTGGCCGGCGGCGGGGGCAAGGGCATGCGGCTGGTCACAAGCGATGCGGAGCTGCCCGCGGCGTGGCGCGACGCCAGCTCCGAGGCGCTCAACGCCTTCGGCGATGCCCGGCTTTATCTCGAGAAGTTCCTCGAGCGCCCGCGGCACATCGAAATCCAGATCCTCGGCGACCTGCACGGCCACCTCGTATATCTTGGCGAGCGTGAATGTTCCGTCCAGCGGCGCCACCAGAAGGTGATTGAGGAGGCGCCCTCCCCGGTGGTGGATGCCAAGCTGCGCCGCGCGATGGGCGAGGCGGCGGTGGCGCTGGCGCGCGCAGCGGGCTACACCAACGCCGGCACGATCGAATTCCTGGTGGACGCGTCGCGCAATTTTTATTTTCTCGAGGTCAACACGCGCCTGCAGGTGGAGCATCCGGTCACGGAAGCGGTCACCGGCTTCGACCTAGTCAAGCTGCAAATCCGCGTTGCCGCGCGCGAGCCGCTGCCCTTCACGCAGGAGGATGTCGCCCTGCGCGGGCACGCCATGGAGTGCCGCATCTACGCCGAAGACCCGGACAACAACTTTTTTCCGTCGCCCGGAAAAATCCTCGCGCGGCGCGTGCCCTTCGGCCCGGGGATTCGCCTGGACGACGGCGTATATCCCGGCTGGACCGTGCCGACCGACTACGACCCGCTGTTGGGCAAACTGATTGCCTGGGGAAACGACCGCGCCGAAACCATCGCGCGCATGAAGCGGGCGCTCGAGGAATACTACATCACCGGCATCAAGACCAACGTCGGGCTGTTCCGGAGCATCCTGGCCGACCCGGGGTTCCTGCGCGGCGAAATCCACACGCGCTGGCTTGACGACCGGTTGCAGACGTCTGCGAAACCCGCCCCGGCCGCAGCGAAGCCAGTCGACGACAGGCAGCCGCGGATGGAAGATGTGGCCCTGCTGGCCGCGGTGCTCTGGCACCTGGAAAACAACAGCGCCCCGGCGAAGGCGGCCAATCAGCAGGCGAATGCGGAATCGCGCTGGAAGCTCGAAGGCCGCCGCGCGGTGCTCGACAGGAGTCCGGGAAGGTGAACTGCGGCTCGGCGTTCGGCTTTCGATCCTTGGAGTGAGGAGAGCTCGGATGAAATGGATTACCCGGCAACACGCCAAAGTGGATCGCGTGGCCTGTCCCTGGCTGATCCGGCGCTTCATTGATGCGGATGCCGAGTTCCTGTTTGCACCGGAGAACGAAGTGCTGAAGATCGCCGAGCGCGAAGAAGCCGTGCCGTTCGATATGCCCCGTAACCCGGAGTTGAAGTTCACCCACCACAGCGGCCTGTGCACGTTTGAAGTGCTGATCCGCGAGTTCAACCTGAAAGAGCCGGGCCTGACGCGCCTGGCGAAAATCGTACACGCGGCGGACCTCAGCGGCGAGGAGCACAAAGCTCCCGAGGCCGCGGGGCTCAAGGCCGTCGCCGAGGGTTTCCATGCGCTCAATCTGACCGACAAGGAACGCTTGGCCTACGGTTATCCGATCTACGAGGCACTCTACGCCTGGTGCCGGAAGCAAGGAAAATGATTCTCGACGTGCGCATCGGCGGACGCACGCGCCGCGTGGAAGTGGAGCGGCAAGGCAGCCGGCTGCGAGTTCAGCTCGATGGCCGCGCGTTCGAAGCCGATGCGGTCGAGGTGGCCCCGGGCACCTATTCGATCCTGCTGGACGCTCGCGCGCTGGAGGTGCGCGTGCAGCCCGCCGGCGACGCCGTGCATGTGCACGCGGGCGGGGAAGAGTTTTTGGCCGAGGTGCTCGACCCGCGCGCGTGGCGCGGCAAGCGCGGCGGGGTGCTCAAGCTCGAAGGCCGCCAGCAGATCATCGCGCCGATGCCCGGCAAGGTGGTGCGGCTGCTGGTCAAGACGGGCGACACGGTGGAGGCCGGCCAGGGCTTGCTGGTCGTCGAAGCGATGAAGATGCAGAACGAAATCCGCGCGCCCAAGACCGGCAAGGTCGAGCGGCTGGCGGTCAGCGAAGGCCAAGCGGTCAATGCCGGCGAAGTCATCGCCGTAGTCGCCTGATACGCCCTTCCTCTGTAGCCCGCCTTTTCAGAGGCGGGATTCCCCGGCATGTGAGTGGAGGAAAGAGCCTCGCGTCTGAAGACGCGAGCTGCACAATCTCGAATCTCTGAATGGTGAGGTTGGGGATGCTACTTCTTGGCCGGGGCCGCGGCTTTGGCGGCGCCGGGCAGCTTGCCGGCCGATTCGACCACCTGACGGGCCAGATAGTTTGCCACCTTGGCATCATCGCGCGCGGTGGCCAGGTAAGCGGCGCGGAGCAACTGCTCCTTGCGGTTGCGCAGGGCGTCGCGGATGGACTGCTGCACCTGTGGGTCGGAAAGGTCGCGCTGGCCCGGGGCCTCGCGGGAGATGAGCTTAAGGATGCGGTAGTTGTCGCGCAGCGCGATCACCCCGCTGAGCTGGCCGGGCTTGAGCGCCAGCACCGTCTTCTTCAGCGCCGGGTCCGACTGGGAGAGCGCGGATTCAGGGATGTAGCCCAGGTCGCCGCCGGTCGCGGCGGTGGTGGGATCTTCCGAGTAGTCCATGGCGAGCTGGGAGAAGTCGGCACCACCGTTGAGCCGTTCGAGCAGCGCGGCACACTTGCGGCGGGCTTCAACGTCGGTGGTGGCGTCGTCGTTCTTGCGGTTGCGCACCTGCGGGTCCCTGCGCGGCGTGACCACCATCTGCGCGATGCGGTACTGTGGCTCGGCCACGTTGAACTGTGCGCGATTCTGGTTGAAGAAGTCGGTGACGTCCTGGTCGGTGATGGAGATCTTGGCCACCACTTCGCGGTTGATCAGCTTCTTGACGGAGAGTTGCCGGCGAAGATCGCGCTTCAGATCGTCCACGGTGACGCCGCGGTCCTTCATCTGCCGCTGGAATTCGTCTTCGGTGTAGGGGCTCTTGAACTCGGTGAATTTGTCCTCGACCTCGCCGTCGCTGGCCTCTAGGCCCGCGGCCTTGGCGCGCTCGAGCAAGATTTCGTTGCTGATTAGCTCGTCGAGGATGTTCAGCTTGAGCGAGAGGGCCTCTTCCTGCGAAGGCTCCTGACCCTGGGGGGTTACGCGGCTGCGGTAGTACTTTTCGACCTCGTCGCGCTTGATCTCCTTGCCGTTGACCGTGGCCCACACGTCGGGCGCCGGTGGCGCCTGCTTCTTGCAGGCCGGCGCGCAGACCAGCGCCGCCAGAATCCCCAGGGCTGCGACCAGGCGTTTCAGCACACAGGCTCCTTTGTTGTCCGATGCGGGAAACGCCGGCTTAGGCGGCCTTCTTCACCCGGCCGGAGCGAATGCAGGCGGTGCAGACGCGCACGTGCTTGCGCACGCCGTTGACCATCGCCCGGACGCGGCGCAGGTTTGCGTTCCAGCGGCGCCGGCGCACATTGTGGGCATGGCTGATGATGTTGCCGTAGCTCGGACCCTTGCCGCAAATCTCGCACTTCTGGGCCATGACGGCTCCTGGCTTGAAAATTGCTTTAAGAAAACAAGTCATCGTACCAGAGAAACGCGGAGCCCGGAAGCTATTTGTC
>JACQDH010000238.1 GCA_016201215.1 Acidobacteriota bacterium
CGCGCGTGCGCCCGACCGCGGACCGGGTGCGCGAGGCCTGGATAAAGAACCACCGCGACGAGCGCCGTGAGGATCCAGGGCCAGGGGCGCACAGCGTAGTGGGCAATGTTGAACCACAGGACAGAGAGCAGGCCGTGGCGCTCGTCACGCGCGCTGAAGATGCGCTGGGCGATGTAGCCGCCCCCGCCGGGCTCGGCGCCGGGATACCAGAATGCCCACCACTGCACGCCCAGATGCACCAGAAAGGTCAGCACCGGCAGCGTCCAGAGGGCTTCGGAAGCGAGCCCGCGCGAAAAATCGGGCAGCAGGCCGGTGATGTCTGCCGCGGCGGCGCCGTTCGAAGCGCGCAGCGCCGCGAGTTTACCCAGCAGCGCGTTCATTCCGCCCACGGCGCTCACACCGTAGTAGGCCACGGCGATGACGATGCCCATCTTCAGCACAAACTGAAACAGGTCGGTCCAGAGCACGCCCCACAGGCCGCCAAGCGAAACGTAGAAGCCGGTGAACGGCATCAGGAAGAAGATGCAAATGGCCAGGCTGGCCGCGTCGCTGGTGCCCAGCGTAGTGCCGACGATGCTGGTCATGGCCTTGGTGACCCAGCCGAGGATCAGGCAGTTCATCAGCAGGCCGAGATAGAGCGCGCGGAAGCCGCGCAGGAACGCTGCGGGCCGGCCGGCGTAACGCATTTCGGCGAACTGCACGTCGGTGAGCAGGCCGGAGCGTCGCCAGAGGCGCGCGAACAGAAAGACCGTCATCATGCCCGAGGGCAGGAAACTCCACCACAGCCAGTTCCCGGCGATGCCCTGCGTGTACACCAGGCCGGTGACGGCCAGCGGCGTATCCGCCGCAAACGTGGTGGCCACCATTGACGTACCGGCGAGCCACCAGGTCACCTCGCGCCCCGAGACAAAGTACTCCTCCGTGTTGCGGCTGGAGCGCCGGCGGAAGTAGAGCCCGAGCAGCAGCGTGATCAGCAGGTAGCCGACGATCGCAGACCAGTCCAGCAGTGTGAGTTTCATTCGAAGCTTTCAGCCTTCAGATCTCAGTCTGGAGTTGTCAGTTGTCAGCTTTCGGCTCTTAGCCTTCAGTGTTCGGTTCCCACGTGTGTCTTTCCGCGTGAGCCCGAAAGGACAAGCAGAAATGGCTCTTCCGCGCGCAATTCGGCTGCCTAGTGTGTTGATGGGCGGTCAGGGTGTCAAACGAAATGTCGGCGCGGAGCTCGGAAGGCATTGGGGCGTCGCCAGGAATCCAAGCGTGGAGATGCTTCGCTGCGCCCAGCGGGACATCCAGGATTGACTGACAGTTGCAGGGAACTAGAAAAGAGAAGGCCCCGGGTTTGTCAGGGGGGTGAAAACCCGGGGCCGGGGGGTTGAGACAGAGGCAGGGCCGGATAGAACTCTTGCGCGCAGCGCGCTAGTCCACCGACGGGGCCGCTAGAAGGCAAAGCCTGCGCAGCTCCTCATAGGTGTAAACCATCTGCCCGTCGCGCTCGCTTCTCTCCATACGACCGAGGCCGGACAGCCGCGAGAGCCGCCGGAGTTCCCCGGTCGAAAGGCCGAGCAAAATGGCTGCTCGGCGCTCGTCAATCCGATTCTCTTTATTCGCGTCCAAGGAAATCGCTACTCCGCTAGGTGATGATGCTCACCCAGTTGTCTTCTTCCACGGCCAGGATCATGGTCTTGTAAATATCCACGTCCCAGCCTTCGCCGATGCGAAAGCGCACGGAATCGGAGGATTCGCCAACAATCGTCCCGCGCAACGGCACTTTCAGATCCCCGGCGGAGACTTGCAAGACCACCGGTTGGTCCAACCAGACCGCGTATGCACTTTGCATGTCTCTTAACCCCCTCGGTGCCTTGTTCGGCGTCGTGCCATTCTGGAAGGAACTTCACTGCCCAGGAATGGTACAGACAGGCCATTCCACTAGTAGGGAGGTACTGTTACCCCTTGGGGCACAGGTCAAGTGCCGCAAAACGAAGTACTTCCGTACCGAGTGCGTGGTGCCGCTGGTTCATTGTGGTGCACCAGTTTGGATGGCACTCTCGGCTCATGAGCGGCATGGTCCGCACACCGACGGATCTTCGGCCGAACCGGCTCCGCGACGTCGCCCGGCATGGCCATGGGCCGGCTGCGCCCATCGGCCTGGGCGTGGCGCTGGGCGGCGGCTTCGCGCGAGGCTTTGCTCACCTAGGCGTGCTGCAGGTGCTCGAAGAAAACCTGATCCCTATCTCCTGCATCGCGGGCACCAGCGTGGGAAGCATCCTCGGCACCGCCTATGCGAGCGGGATCTCGCTGGCGCGGATCGCAGCGGTCTGCCGGGGTATCCGCTTCCGCGACTTCGGTCGCTGGCGGCTTTCGCGCCTGGGTCTGGCGAGCAACCACCGCCTGGGCGAGCTGATGCGTCGCTGCTTCCAGGCGAGAACCTTTGAGGATCTGCTCGTCCCTACGGCAGTCGTCTCCACCGACCTGGGGACGGGCGAGCCGTTCGTGTTCACCAGTGGCGAATTGGCCGAAGCCATCCGCGCCAGTTGCGCCTTCCCTGGACTCTTTGAGCCGGTGCAGGCCGGCGGCCGATGCCTGGCCGACGGCGGGCTGGTGGCCCCGGTGCCCACCCAGGCGGCGCGGGCGCTAGGTGCGCGCTGCGTGCTGGGCGTCTCCGTCGGCTTCAACCACTGGAGCGGTGAGGCTCCGGCGAACCTCTTCCAGGTGGTTTGCCGCGCGGTGAGCGCCGCGCAAAAGCACCAGACCGAGTCGTGGACCGGCTCAGCGGACATCCTGCTGGAGCCGGACGTGCGCGGCCTCGACTGGGATGATTTCCAGCACGCGGACGAGGCCATTGCCGCCGGTGCTGCCGCCGCGCGGGCTGCCCTGCCGCGCATAAGTCGACTGCTCCGCCGAACCGAAAGCCTCCAGCCGAAACCCCGTCCGCGCGCCTGCGTCGAGGACCGTGGGCCACAAGGAATCACCCTCCCATGACGAGTCCCCAAACGACGACCCGCGTCGGCGGCTTGCTGGCCGTTATTGCTTCTCTGTCGCTGCTGTGGAGAGAATCCTGCGAGAATCCGGCGGTTTTCTGCTACCGTGTTGGGTGGCATTGGATGGAACGGCGGAGGCCCGCCGCAACGCACCAGGGAATCCCCCAGGTTGAGGGCCAGTGCTCGAGTCGCTCAAACAGCTTTTCCATTTTCTCTACGACGTCCAGGGATTAGTTCAGCGGGGCGGCACGCTGCTGGTTTGCGTCATTGTTTTCGTCGAGACGGGATTTTTTGTCGGCTTCTTCCTGCCCGGGGATTCCCTGCTGGTGACCGCGGGGATCTTCGCCGCCGCCGGATATCTGCCGCTGGGCTGGCTTCTGGTGCTGGTTTCCCTCTGCGCGATTGTGGGCGACCAGCTAGGCTATTGGATCGGCCGGCAGGCCGGCCAGGCGCTCTACCGGCGTCCAGATTCCCTGCTGTTCAAGAAGCGCCACCTCGAGCGCGCCCACCGCTTTTACGAGAACTACGGTGGCAAGACAGTCATCCTGGCGCGTTTCGTGCCCATCGTGCGGACCTTCTGCCCACCGGTAGCCGGCGCCGCGCAGATGAAGTACAGCCGCTACCTCGCCTACGACATCTTCGGAGGGTTCTTCTGGGTGGGCAGCATGGTGCTGGGCGGCTACTTCCTCGGGTCGGTAGTGCCCAACATCGGCCAGCGCATCCACTGGGTCATCGCCGTGGTCGTCTTCCTGTCGTTGCTGCCGGCCATCATCGGTTCGCTGCGCTTGAAACTTCAGAAACCCCGCAAGGCGGTCGCCCCGCTTCCCGGCGTGCAGACCGAGCAAGACTGACTGTGTCCGACCGCGCCGCCCCACCCCTGCGAGCCTTGGTCTTCGACATCGGCCGCGTCATCGTGCGCGTGAATATTACTCGCGCGCTGGGCACTCTTGGCGCCGGCGCTGGCCTCCCCCCAGCGCAGGTCTGGTCGGCCATCCAGAGCGATCCCTGCTGGCGGGACTGGCAGGAAGGACGCATCACGCCGCGCGACTGGCGCGCGCACCTCTCCAGCCGACTGGGCTTCGCGTTGACTTTTGAGGAGTTTTGCGCGGCGTGGAACAGCGCCCTCGACCCCAAGCCGATACTCGGCGAAGACCTATTCACCGAGCTGGGCGCCCGCTACCGCCTCGTGCTGCTCTCGAACACCGACCCGCTCCATGTCGCGCACCTCGAGGAGAATTTCAGTTTCCCACGGCACTTCCCCGCTCGCGTCTATTCCTGCGCGGTAGGGGCGAGCAAGCCCGACCCCATCATCTACCGGCGAGCCATCGAGGAAGCGGGCGCCCCAGCCGAGCAGATCCTTTACATTGACGACACCGCCGACTACGTCGAGGCCGGCGGCCGCACGGGCTTACAGGGGATTCTCTTTGAAGGTCCCGGGCAATTGGTGGGCGAACTGCGCCGGCGCGGCATCCTCCAGCCTGTGGCGTCCTCCTAGCCTCCCGGTCCGATTGCTCCCGGCCTGCCTGCGCGGCTTTCTTGAGACCTGCCCGCCCACTTGCGAAAACCAGACCGCCGCTAGGCATGCCGAAAACGCCAACGGCGAGTAAAGATTGCCTGGTTCAGTACGGCTCAAAGCTAAGCTCGCGGGTTGGGCGTGAGTGAACTATTTTCTCTTCAAAGAGTTACGGCGGGACGCAGGGAATAGGGTTTTGGCCGAGCACGTGCTTTCCATTACGGGAAGTTCCTATCTCTCTGGGGGGAAGCAAATGGCAGATGAAAGGGTAGTGGTGGAGGGGGGTACGCCCGGGTGGCTGACTCCAGCGGTGATTGTGCTGGGCATCCTGGCGGTAGCTGGGCTGGGCTTCGGCTGGACCGCGACGAGCCATAACCAGGAGACACGGCAGGCTCTCAGCGTTGAGCTGAAGACGGTCAAGCAGGGCGTGGACAAGGACATCCAACAATTCAAGACGCGCCTGGCGGAAGCGGAGCAGTCCAGCGCCGAGCTGCAGGGCGACCTCAGCGTGGTGACCAAGCGGCTGCGCATCACCCAGGGCGAGCTGAAGAAAGCCCGGGCCGAAGCCGCGCAGATCCGCGAAGAGAACGCCAAGCAACTGGCCGCCATGGACACGGCCGTCAAGGGCGAATTGGCCACCAAGGCCAGCGCCGAGGAAGTGAAGGCCGTCACCGGTGAGGTCACCGTGGTCAAGAGCGATCTCGCCACGACGAGGAATGATCTCCAGATGACGCGGAGCGAACTGGGCACGCTGATCGCCCGCAACCACGAGGAGATCGAGCACCTGCGGCGCATGGGCGAACGCGACTACCTCGAGTTCACCGTGGATGGCAAGGGCAAGCCGGTCAAGGTGGGCAGCATCACCGTCGAGCTGCGCGGCACCAACCCGAACCGGCACCAGTTCAGCGTGGCTCTGGTCGTCGAAGACAAGCGCGTGGAGAAGCGCAACCGCACCATCAACGAACCGATCTACTTCTACACGCGGGGCGCCCGGCAGCCCCTCGAGCTCGTGGTCAACCAGGTCTTGAAGAACAAGTTGGTCGGCTACCTCAGCATCCCGAAGATGCTCCAGCCCTCCTCGGCTGGCAACTAG
>JACQDH010000012.1 GCA_016201215.1 Acidobacteriota bacterium
AGTCGGCGAGAGAGATCATTTGTGGAACCGACGTAGTAGCGCCCGCTGGAGTGGCTCTGCAGGATGTAGACGGAAGCCATGGGCGATGAAAGATGGTAGGCCCGTGGGGGCTCGAACCCCAGACCTCCACCGTGTCAAGGTGGCGCTCTAACCAACTGAGCTACGGGCCTGCTTGATGGCTTCTACTTTAGCACAAGGACACGGACGGCTGCATGCTCCGCTGGTCAGGCGGGCCAGCCGGGCAGCGCCTCAATTGTCCTCTCCCCGGCTGGCTTGACCCGCTCATCTCCGCCGAAGCACAGCAGGTCCGGCACGAGTGGCAGGGTGCGCTTGAAACAGGCGCGCGGCGGGCGTATGGTCTAACTCAAAGGTAACGCGGAAAGCGGCTGTTCCGGCTGGGTCCCTTCACTTGGAAAGCGATTGCGGGCGAAGGCTCGCGGGAGGTCCAGATGATTAGCAGAACGGGACTCGATCACATGCGAACCAGTCTTGTCGGGGTTGTTGCTTTGTGCCTGCTCGCGGTCGGGCTGGGGATTTCATACTCGCGCGCGGCAGCGCCGCTGAAGAAGGTCTGGGTCACAATCACACCGGGGCCAACGCCCGACGCCCCGCCCAGCGTGGATATCAAAAAGGCCCACCTCAGCAAGAAGGCGGAAGAGCTCTGCTGGAGGCTGAAAGGCGGAACGCATTTCGAGGTGAACTTCAGGGGCGAGACGCCGTTTGGTAACCAGCACGTCTTCACCGATGCCAGCGCGTGCTCCGGCGCGGCGACCGTTCCGCCCGACCCCAACAAGGAGTACAAGTACGAGGTCACGGTGGACGGCAGCAAGCCTCTCGACCCGGGCGTAATCGTCGATCCGTAGAGCAGGCTGCGGGCGGGTATCCTGCGGCGCGGAGGACTGAAGCGAGAGGTGTGCCGCCCCGGGTGAAAGCTCATTCCCGACGGGCGTCTTCGCTGACCTGTTGTTTCCCTGTCCGCCCGGCTTCCCTGCGCAATCGGACGCGCGAACCCTCGCCCCGCGATTCCATTGCCAAAAGGCAGCGCCTGAGGAACAATGGGCTATCCTGATCATGGGAAACGAATGACGTGACGCCACGCATCCCGCAAGAGGAACTCGCCAATAGCGTCACGCACGGCGTCGGTCTGTTGCTGAGCCTCGCCGGGCTGACGGTGTTGATTATTCTGGCCGCCTATCACGGCACCGCGTGGCACATCGTGAGCTGCAGCGTTTACGGCGCGACGCTGGTTCTGCTCTACGCGGCGTCCACGCTCTATCACGCCATCCGATCGCCGCGCATGAAGCGGGTCCTGAAGATCCTCGATCACGCCTCGATCTACCTGCTCATCGCCGGAACGTACACGCCGTTCACGCTGGTTACCCTGCGCGGCGGCTGGGGCTGGACGCTGTTCGGGCTGATCTGGGGGCTTGCGCTTCTGGGCGTTCTGTTCAAGGTCTGGTTCGTGGACCATTTCGCGATTGCCTCGACCACGGTCTATGTGGTGATGGGCTGGCTGGTAGTGATCGCGGCGAAACCCCTGCTGGCGCTGGTGCCGCACGGGGGACTCGCCTGGCTGGTGGTGGGCGGCGCAGCGTACACGGCCGGGGTCGTGTTCTACGGCTGGCGCAGAATCCCTTACCATCACGCCATCTGGCATGTCTTCGTGATGGTGGGCAGCATCTGCCACTATTGCGCGGTACTGTTCTACGTTTTGCCCGCGAAGACTTAGCCCGCCGCGGGGCCAAGAGCGCAAGCGCGCGTTTCAGGGAGGCCTTGCTGCAATGTCATTCCGGCCGACTCTCCTCCATCCATTGCTTGTGCTGCTTCTCCTAGTGCTGGTGTCTTGCGCGCTGATCGCTTTGACCGAAAACAGTGGGGTTTCCGCTTCGCCCGCGGCGACCGTCGCTCGGGAAGCGCAACCCAAAGCCACGCCGCCCGGCAAACCTTCCGATCCGCGCCTCGAGGGCGCCTATCGCTTCGAGCAGGCCGGATGGATCTACGTGCACCTGGATGGGCCGCCCGGGAAGATCGGTTTCGCGCATGGCTATTTGCTGGCCCCGGAAATCGCCGACGCCTTTGAAGCCGTCAAGCGCAGCGACACGCACCAGACGCAGCGCGATTGGGAGTTCTTCCGGAAGGCCGCGCGGGAGATGCTCTGGCCGAAGATCGACGCCGAATACCAGGAAGAACTCCAGGGCATTGTCGAGGGCCTGCATGCGCGCGGCGTGCGCTTGGACCTGGACGACGTAGTGGCGCTCAACGCGTTTGAAGAGCTGCCCGACTACTACGTGCCCTGGTACAACGAGAAAAACAAGGTGGCCAATGCGCCGAAGCTTTCCAGCCCGGGCAACTGCAGCGCGTTTGTGGCCACCGGAAGCTGGACACGCGACCACCAGATCGTCATCGCCCACAACAACTGGACCAGCTACCTGCACGGCGAGCGCTGGCGCATCATTTTCGACCTCGTGCCCCAGCGCGGCTACCGCATCCTGATGGACGGCTTCCCCGGGGTGATCGCCAGCGACGACGATTTCGGCATCAATGCCTCCGGCATCATGGTCACCGAAACCACCATCGCGCAGTTTGTCGGCTGGAATCCCGACGGCGTGCCAGAGTTCATGCGCGCGCGCAAGGCGCTGCAGTATGCCAGCTCGATCGACGAGTACGTGAAGATCATGCTCGACCGCAACAACGGCGGCTACGCCAACGACTGGCTGCTCGGCGACCGCAAAACCGGCGAGATCGCCCAGTTCGAGCTGGGCCTGAAGCATTCCCGCGTGTGGCGCACCAGGGACGGCTACTTTGTCGGCTCGAACTGGGCCCGCGATCCCCAGGTGCTCGCTGAGGAGACGAAGTTCGATCCTGCCAACCGCGAAACCTCGCCCAACGCCCGCCGCACACGCTGGCAGCAGGTCATGAGAGAGTCCAAGGGCAAGATTGACGTGACGCTGGCACAAAAATTTCTGGCCGACCATTTCGACGCCTACGAGAAAAGAGAAGTCGCCGACGAGCGGACCCTCTGCGGGCACACGGACACCTCGCCGCGCGGTGTGCCGCTCTGGGAATGGGGACCCTACTATCCGGGCGGCGCGGTGCAGGGGAAGGCCACCGACAGCCGAATGACCGAGCGGATGAGCTTCTCCGCGCGCGTGGGGCATCCCTGCGGTGCGGACTTTCTGGCGGCACCGTTCCTCGCCGCCCACCCGGACTACTCCTGGCAGGCGCCGTTGTTGCGCGACATGAAGGCCGGGCCCTGGACGCGGTTCCAGAGCGCGCAGCGCGGCCCGCAATAGCCGCCTAGTCGCCCTGCATCTGCTGGCTCAGGTAGTTTTGCAAACCAAGCTGCTTGATGAGCCCGAGCTGCGTCTCGAGAAAATCAACGTGCTCTTCCTCGTCTTTCAGGATTTCCTTCAGGAAGTCGGCGGTGGCGTTGTCGCCGGCTTTGCGGCAGGTCTCGACGGCTTCGTTGTAGGCGACCACGGCGCTTTTCTCCAGCGCCAGGTCGTATTCGAGCTGCTGGGGAACATCTTTGCCGATTCTGATCTTGCCCATCTCGTCCATCTTCGGCGTCCCCTCGAGGAAGAGGATGCGCTCGATGATCTTTTCGGCGTGCTTCATTTCCCCGACGGACTGCTTCTTGATGAAATCCCCCAGGCGCTTATAGCCCCAGTTTTCGCACATCTCGGCGTGCAGGATGTATTGATTGATGGCGGCCAGCTCCTCCTTCAGCATCTCCGAGAGCGCCGCAAGCACTTCGGATTTTCCTTTCATTCTGTGTTGCCTCCTTTTGGTGGGACCGGCCCGCCTATTCTACCGCAGACGTTCGACCGAGATTTAGCCGCCGGGCACCGCTGAAGCTGCCTGGCGCCGCGAGGCGGCAACGGCTGCCAGCCGTGGTTCCCCGGATCGCCCTGGAGGGATCCAAGCTCGGGCCGTCAACGCCGGAAGGCCTCCAGCAGCTCGGCCAGATACTGCTTCCAGACGGCAGGAAGGCTGTGCGTGGCGTGCCCGCGCGTCTCGTCGGTGAGGGGCAACAGAACAAACAGTGCACTCTAGCACAGGGTGCCACCTGCCGATGTCAGGCGCGGCGGCTGGTCCGCCGGTCTTCTATCTTGACGCGCGGGCACCTCCGGCGGTAGGGTCTAGCTAGCCCGCGCCCCTGCTTTGCTTCTGCCCACGAAGCGTAAGCCTTGCCCTACGTGGCCGGAGTCGCTGATGCCAAAGGGGACACTGCCATCGGATAAAGCCCCTGGAGCCGTGGCGTTTCTCCGCACGCGCCCTCGCCACACTCCGCACGAAATGTTCCCAGAGAGGAGCGGTCATGCCAAACAATACTCTGACCATCACGGATAACCGGACCAAACAGACCTACACCGTGCCCATCGAAAAAGGAACCATGCGCGCCATGGATCTCCGGCAAATCAAGACAGGTCCTGAGGATTTCGGGTTGATGAGCTATGACCCGGCGTTCATGAACACCGCCGCCTGCCAGAGCTCCGTCACGTTTATTGACGGCGAGCGAGGGATCCTCCGGTACCGCGGTTACAACATCGAAGAGCTGGCGGAGAACTGCACCTTCCTGCAAGTGGCCTACCTGTTGCTCTACGGCCAACTGCCCAACGAGGCGCAAACCAAAGAGTGGGTGAACCTGATCACCCATCACACCATGCTCCCCGAGACCACCAAGGACTTCATGCGCGGCTTCCGTCACGACGCCCATCCCATGGGCATCCTCGTCAGCACGGTGGCCGCTTTGTCCACCGTGTACCCTGAGGCCAAGAACATTGCCGACCCCGAGAACCGCCGCCTGCAAATTGTTCGCCTTATCGCCAAGATGCCTACCATTGCAGCTTACTCCTACCGTCACAGCCTGGGCTTCCCCTATGTCTATCCGGACAATGATCTCAGCTACCCCGCAAACTTTATGAACATGCTCTGGAAGATGGTAGAGCCCAAGTACCTGGCCAACCCGGTGCTCGCGCGCGCCCTGGACATCCTCTTCATCCTCCATGCGGATCACGAACAGAACTGCAGCGCGAACACCATGCGCTGCACCGGCAGCTCCCAGGCCGATCCCTATCTGTCCACGGCAGCTGCCGCGGCGGCGCTTTCTGGTCCGCTGCACGGCGGGGCCAACGAGGCCGTCCTGCGCATGTTGGACGAGATCGGCTCGAAGGAGAACGTCCCGGGCTACATCAAGCAGACCAAGGCCGGCCACGGGAAGCTGATGGGCTTCGGACACCGCGTGTACAACAACTACGACCCGCGGGCCCGCATCATCAAGCAGATCGCCGACCAGGTCTTCGAGGTCACGGGCAAGAACCCCAAGCTGGCCATCGCGCTTGAACTCGAACGCATCGCGCTCGAAGACGAGTACTTCATCAAGCGGAAACTCTATCCCAACGTGGACTTCTACTCCGGGATCATCTACCAGGCCATGGGCTTCCGGCCGGAGATGTTTACCGTGCTGTTCGCCATTCCGCGCACTGCGGGCTGGCTGGCGCAGTGGCAGGAGATGCTTCAGGATCCCGAGCAGAAGATCGCGCGGCCCCGCCAGATCTATACGGGGCCCGAACTGCTGAAGATAACTGGCAAGGGTCCGGCCGAAACCGTGCGCGTCAAGCAGGGCGTGTCTGCGCGCTCGTCCACCAAGAGGTGAATCGGCAGCGAAGCGTAACTCTCTGGTTGGCCACCGCGAATCTCTGGCGTACGGAGGGTGTGCCGTCGCCGCGGGACTTATAGCTCAACGCCCCGGCGCCGCCGCCCTCTGCCCCTATCCGCCTCGTCCACGATCGTTTACCTCCCCAAGATCAGAACTGCTGCAGTACGCGATGAATAATGTCTGCAGCCTTTTCCAGCGAGGCGAGCTCCTCGCCCTTCAGATTCCGCAAGTGTTCAGCAAAGTAAGCGATCCTCCGCCGGCGGCCCTGTTGCAGGATGCGGATGCCCTTGGGGGTCGCGCGCAGGCGGATCTTCCGCCGGTCCTCCCGAACCACCTCGCGCCGGACCAGCGCGTCGCGCTCCAGGCCGTGTACCATCCGGCTCATCGTGGGCGGCTGTACCTGCTCGGCCGCGGCCAGGTCTTTCAATGACAGCGGGCCGCCGAAGACGAGCACCGAGAGGGCGGAGAGCCGCGCCGGCCCCATGCCGGAGGCTGTATCCTTCACGCGCAGGCGGCGCAGCAGGTGGATGGCAACGGAGTGCAGGCGGTCGGCCACCACACGCTGGCGGGCGGAAAAAGAAAGAGTTGACTTCCGGGCCACCTGGGTCGTATCCTTTTGTTAGCTAAGCTAACTAATGTCCCTTACCTTCCATCCACCCGGAGAGGATACACAAGATGGGCGCGAAAACCGAACTCTTCGATTCCATCCCGAGCGGCAATCTCGATCGCGTAAAGGAACTCCTGCGCCAGGACCCCTGGCTGGCCGCCGCCCGGAACGACGCGGGTCTCTCCGCCGTCCTCCTGGCGCGCTACCACTCCCGCCTGGACATCGTTGAGGCGCTGCTGGCACACCATCCGGGGCTGGACATTTTTGAAGCGGCCGCGCTCGGCAAGAAAGAGCGCGCGGTGGAGTTGCTGGCCAGCCAGCCCGAGCTGGCTTCCTCCTACGCCCCGGACGGCTTCACGCCGCTTGGGCTGGCGGCGTTCTCCGGCCATCGGGAAGTCGTGCAGCTGCTGCTGGCCCGCGGCGCGGACGTCAACGCTGTCTCCCGCAACGCCACCGGCTACACCGCTCTGACCGGAGCGGTGGCGAAAGGGGATGTGGCGATCGTGGCCGCCTTGCTGGCCGCCGGGGCCAACGCCAATCACCGCTACGGGCAAGGCTACTCCGCCCTGCACGAGGCGGCGGCGAAAGGCGACTCTGCCTTGGTGAAGTTGCTGCTCGATCACGGCGCGGACCCGAACGCCCGGATGGAAGATGGCAAAACGCCCGCGGATCTGGCCGCGGCCCGGGGCCACGCGGAGCTAGCGGCGCAATTGCGGGCTCGCGCTCACCCATCCGGCCAGGCGCACAAAGCCTAGCCGGGCACTCTTAGCAGGTTTCTGAAGGGGACCGGCGCGCTGGGTCCGGCTGGCAAACTGTGCAGCGCTCTGGTAGAATGCCTGTGCGTTTGTCGCTCTTCTAGATCGCCAGGAACGGTTCTAAGGGGCTGCAAGGTCGCGCTTGCAGCCCCTTTTGTTTGAATGGATTAGCACAAACCCCTCGGTGACTGGTTGTAGCGCCAGCATCCTGCTGGCGCTTTGCAGCAGAGCCGGCGGGATGCCAGCGGTGCGCCTTTCCCCGTGGATCTGAGGACACGACAGCACACGGACGAAGCATGACGCCAGACATTCGCAACATCGCCATCATCGCCCACGTGGACCACGGGAAGACCACGCTGGTGGACGCCATGCTGCGCCAGAGCGGGATCTTCCGTGAGAATCAGGTTGTGGCCGAGCGCATCATGGACTCGAACGAGCTGGAGCGCGAGCGCGGCATCACCATTCTGGCGAAGAACACGGCCCTGACTTTCCGCACCACGAAGATCAACATCGTGGACACCCCCGGCCACAGCGACTTCGGCGGCGAGGTGGAGCGCGCCCTGCGCATGGTGGATGGCGTGCTCCTGCTGGTGGACGCGAGCGAAGGCCCGCTGCCGCAGACGCGCTACGTCCTGCAGAAGGCGCTGGCCGCCAAGCTCCCGCCCATCGTCGTCCTCAACAAGATGGATCGCGCCGACGCCCGCGCCGCGGCGGTGCTCGACGAGATCTATGATCTCTTCATCGACCTCGACGCCACCGAAGACCAGCTCGGTTTCCCGGTGCTCTATACCAACGCCAGGACCGGCGTGGCCCATCGCGCCCCGGGTGACTCTTCGACCAGCCTGCTGCCGCTGTTCGAGACCATCGTCGCCTCCATCCCCGCGCCTGCCGGCGACCCCGCGGGCGTGCTGCAGGTCCAGGTGACCAACCTCGACTACAGCGATTTTCTCGGTCGCATCGCCATCGGTCGCGTCTTCGGCGGCACGCTCCATCGCGGCACCGAGGTTGGCATCGCCAAACTTTCCGGCGCGCTTGTGCCCACGCGGATTACCAAGCTTTTCACGTTTCGAGGACTGGAGCGCGATGAGGCCGAAGAGGTCCGCTGCGGCGACATCGTCGCCATCGCCGGCGTGGAGGGAATCCAGATCGGCGAAAGCCTCACCGAACTCGAACACCCTGCGCCGCTCGAGCCGCTGGCGATTGACCAGCCCACCCTGGCCATCATGTTCACCGTGAATACCGGGCCGCTGGCCGGCCGCGACGGCCAGTGGGTCACCTCCCGCGACCTGCGCGACCGCTTGCAGAAGGAGCTGCTGAGCAACGTTTCCATCCGCGTCGAAGAGACCGATGCCACCGACGCCTTCCGCGTGCTGGGGCGCGGCGAGCTGCAGCTTGCCATCCTGATCGAGACCATGCGCCGCGAGGGTTATGAGCTGATGGCCGGCAAGCCCGAAATCGCGGTGCGCACCGAGCGCGGCCGACGCTTGGAGCCGCTCGAACTGCTCGTGGTCGATTGCCCGGAAGCGTTCATCGGCATCGTGATCGAATCCCTGGGCAGCCGCCGCGGCGAAATGGTCAAGATGGTGAACCACGGCTCGGGGCGCGTGCGCATGGAGTTCCGCATTCCCTCGCGCGGCTTGATCGGGCTGCGCAGCCAGTTGCTCACCGATACGCGCGGCACGGCACTGATTCACTCGTTGTTTGCAGGCTGGACCGAATACGCCGGGGAGTTGGCGTCGCGCCCCACCGGAGCACTGGTAGCCGACCGCGCCGGACAGACCACCGCGTTTGCGCTGTGGAATCTGCAGGAGCGCGGTGAGCTGTTTCTCGGGCCGGGGACCGAAGTTTACGAGGGCATGATCGTCGGCGAGAACGCCCGTGAGGCCGACATGGACGTCAACGTCACCAAGGAAAAAAAACAGACCAACATGCGCGCGTCAACCGCGGATGAGGCCATTCGCCTGATTCCGCATCGCGAACTCAACCTCGAACAGGCCATCGAGTTCATCGCCGACGACGAGTACGTCGAGGTTACGCCGAAGTCCATCCGCCTGCGCAAGAAGGTCCTGGACGCCCGGCGCCGGCCGCGCCGCTGGCAGCAGGTCCGCGCCAGCGCCGAGCACATTACCTAGTCCGGGCCTTCTGCAATCGCTTCAAGAGCCGAATCTGTCCCGCGTGATAAACATCATGGAGAGCGACGCCCAGGATGGTATCGAGCGCGCTCCACGGTGTCCCGGCGGGCGGCCTGCGGAGCTTACGGTGGGGAAGGGCTTTGATCGCGGCGCGCAGCAGCCGGTGCTCGTACTCGAGCAGGGCTAAGTCCGCACGCCACTGTTTCTCGCCCACCGAGGTCGGCCGCGCAAACCAGTTGCTGCCCTCCAATGCGAAGGAGCCGCGCTTCTCACCCGTCAGCCGGCGCCGCACGGCGTATTTCCAGTAGGCGGCATGGACGGCGATTTCCCAGATGTTGTGGCGGCCCGGCGCGGGTCTCCAGGCGGCCTGCCGCGCGGTGAGCCCGCGCAGGCTCCCGCAAAGGTTCGGGCCGTGCCAGGCCTTGTGGTCGAAGGCCTGGTCGAGGCTGCGCAGCAGTGCAGCGATTTGTGGATGGGGCACCTTTATCTCCTCGATGCTGGTGGGTCTTGCGTCGCGCCGGGGGCTGCCTAACGCCGCGCGGCGGCGCCTTCGCGCACGGGGCGCACCACGTCCATGAAGCGCCGCACACGGTCCACGTCCACAGGGTTTTGCATGACGTTGTCTTTCTTGAGGCTCGAGCCGACGATGACGCCATCGGCTGACTGAAGGAACACGGCGATGTTTTCCTCGTTGCTTCCGCTGCCGACCAGGACGGGTCGCGTCGCCAGGCGCCTCGCCTCGCGGACCTTTTCCACGTTGGGCGCCGAGCCGGTCATCCGGCCGGTCACGATCAGCGCATCGGCGCCGTAAAACTCCGTCCACTCGATGTGCGTGGCCAGGTCAAGCCCGGGAAAGGCGACCGAGTGCTTCTTGTCCACGTCGGCGAAGATGTGGATGGGTTCGGCGCCGAGTTCTTTGCGCTTGCGTACCAGCGTGGCGGCGCAGCCGTGGTCGAGCTCGCCGGTGTCCCACAGCCGCGAGCCGGTCAGGATGCAGACGCGGATAAAGCGAGCCTGGGCGGCTACGGCGATGGACAGGCAAACAACGCCGCCGTTGTGAATCACGTTGATGCCCACCGGCAGCGGAAAATTCTTCACCACCTCGGCGGCGGCTACGGCCTGCGCGGTCATCGCTTCCGGCTTGACCTCTTCGCCGACGAAATAGGGCAGATCCCACATATTTTCGACCATCAGGCCGTTGACGCCGCCCTGCACCAGCGCCTCGGCGTCGCGCAGTGCCTGGTCGATGACCGTCTGCATGCCGTAGCCGGAATAGCCCGGCGCGCCGGGCAGAGGCCACAGGTGCACCATGCCGATCACCGGCTTGGGCACGCCGAAGAAATCTTCCAGCGACCTGAGCCGTGGCGCGTCCATTTTCTGTTTCCATTCAGGCATGCGTTCCATACTGCCCTCCCGAAGTGCCCGCCGAAGCCGGCAGGTTCCATTCTTCGCGCAGAAGTTTGAGCAATTGCATCCTGGTAGGTTCCCATGCATCCGGCAAGCAACTGCCTGCCAGCAATTGGAGAATCTCTGCCGGCCCGGGCATGACTTCGCCCGCTCCGAGTACCGCCGCAGCGGCCGCACCGGCGGCGTTGGCGAGCAGAGCGGCCTCTGCGGCAGGCCACCGGCGCAAGCGCGCGCAGAGAAATGCCGCGGCAAAGGCGTCGCCAGACCCGGTTGTATCCACTGTGGCGACTGGAAACGGCGGCACTTCACGCCATCTACGGTTCTCCAGGAACAGGCAGCCCTTCTCCCCGAGCTTGACGACGATCTCCCGAGCACCACAACTCTCGAGCGCGATCAGGGCCTCATCCCGGCTTCGTTTGCCGGTCAGCGCGACGGCCTCCTCAAGTCCGGCGACGAGGATATCAACTTTTCTGGCGGCCTCGAGAATGATCTGCGGGATCTGACGGCTAGGCGCCATGCCCACATCGAGCGCGATCCAGACGCCGCGCCCGCGCGCCTCCTCGATCAACCGCCCGCAGATTTCTGCGACCGGTGGGCTCAGGAAGTTGTAGCCCACCAGATGCAGGCCCTCAATTCCTGCGAGACAACTCCAATTCTCGTCCGGCGGCAGGAGCGCGGCATTCGCGCCGCGACTGCCGAAGATGGTGCGTTGCCCGTCGGCGCTGACGGGGATAAACATCAGCCCGGTCATGGCGCGCTCGGTCTGCTGCACGAACGAGACGTCAATCCCCGCGCTGGCGAGGAATCGCAGGGCCAACTCGCCCAGCCAGTCGCGCCCTACACAACCCAGCAGGCGCACGGGCACTCCCCATTTGGCCAGGGCGAGCGCGGTGTTGGCGCCGACTCCGCCGCAGTGTTGCGCGAGTTCCGGCACCAGGTGATCGCCGCCCAGCCCGGCGAAGTGCTCCACCCGCGCGAGGATATCCACGTTGATGTCGCCGAAGACGAGAAGGCCGGCCAAGCGCGCGCTCCATTGCGATGCGTCGGCCATTGTAGCACTGCGGGAATCCGACGGCCTCGGTCGGGCGCTTTTTCAACGCGCGCCGCTGCCAACACCAGCCCCGAGCCGTTGAGTCATTAGGTGCTCAGCCTCGGAGAAGACGCCCTGGCCGTGTCCCTGGTTTGGGCGGCGTTCGCGCATCCCGTCCTGACCATCGGCGTGCTGGCGCTGGTCGCTGTCTCGGCCTATGTAGTAGCGACCCTGTTCCGATTCCTACGCAACGCCACGCGCCGCATCTTCGGTCGCGAGCCCGCGCCGAAGCATCGCTGAAATCTGCTTGTTACTCGGTGCACCTTTCTCAACGCTTGTCTCTTTCTGACTCCGCTCTGTCTTCGAGCTTCGCGACCCAGGCCTCGAGTTCGCGGGTGATCTGTTCGGGGTCGGCATCGCCGGGGAACTTGACCGGCGCGCCGAGGGTGACGCGGATTTGGCCGAAGCGCGCGTTGCGCTTCTTCCTCTGCTTCAGTTCAAACAGCCCGTCAATCCGCAGCGGCACGACCGGCAGGCTCAGTCTGTTGGCCAGCAGGCCGATTCCCGAGCGGAAGCGAGCCAGCTTGCCATCGCGGGCGACCTCTCCTTCGGGGAAAACCAGAACGCTGTAGCCGCGGTCCACCGACTCGCCCGCGAACTGGAAACTCTCGCGGAAGCCCGAGTGCTGCGGCAGCGGAAAGACGTTGAACAGCACGACGGCCAGCGCGTAGCCCAACTGGTTCACCCAGCGCACGATTAAATTCATCTCTTCGGGCGGGTGGCGCATGGAGCGCAACCGCTCGCCGCCCATGGCCACGGCCAACCGGTGCCGCAGGCGCATGGGCAGCGCCGCCAGGACGAAAGCTACATCGAAGTAAACCGTATGATTGGCAATCACGAGCACCGGCCCGCGCATGCCGCGGAGATTCGCGCGACCGCGGATGCGCGGCGAGCCCAGCAGCCATGTCGCCGGCCACGCCAACAGGTAATAGACCAGCAGGCGTATCCAGGTAATCGGCCATTGCTGTGCCCAGGCTGGGTAGTGATACTCAGAGCGCCGCGGGGCGCTCTGGCGCAGCAGGCGCTCGAGTTCGCCCACGGTGGTAGCTGCGGCAAAGCGCGTTTCGTTCAAATCAATCTGGTAGCGGTCTTCGATCGCGCTCATCAGCTCGACGCGGTCGAGCGAGCTGAGATTCAAGTCGGTCTCGAGCTTGGCGTCGGGGGCCAGAGCCTCCGGCGCGCGGCTCGTGATGCGCGCGATCAGCTCGGCGAGGCCGCCCTTTTCGCGAGCCCTTTCCGCAGGTGCGCCGCGTTTCTCGCCGAGTTGCGCGGCAACGGCTTCGGCGATCAGATTGATGCGAGGCTTCTGCGTCCCGGTCCTGGGGAAATCCTGCTCGGGCCAGATCATCCAGCGGCGCATGCGTTGGTATTCAGCGAGTGATTCGTTGGCGCGCTCGACGATGGGTTCAGGGTCGCGTGCGGCGTCGTGCAGCATCAGAACGGCGCAGGGTTCCGCGTTGCCGTCGCGCTCCAGTCCCAACACCACGCAGTCGCGCACTTCCGGTTGGCGGCGCAGCGCCGCCTCCAGGTCCTCGGGATGCACGTTCATCCCCGCCGGCGTGACGATGACGTTTTTCTTCCGGCCCTTGAAATAGAGATTGCCCTCCGCGTCCAGCTCGCCGAGGTCCCCGGTGTGGAACCAGCCCGGCCCACCCTCGGCGGCTTCCACGGCGGGCTTCTCTTCACCCGCCTGCCAGTAGCCCGAGGCGACGTTCTCTCCCCGCACCAGGATTTCGCCGTTGGGGGCCAGCTTGACTTGCTGCCCGGGAATAATCCTGCCGACCGAGCCCTTGCCCAGCTTGAGGGGATGGTTGACACTGATCAGCGAAGTGGTCTCGGTCAGGCCGTAGCCCTGGATCACTCCAAACCCCAGCCGCATCCAGAACTCCTCCAGCCCGCGGCTTCGACGTCGCGCTCGATCTTTCCGCGCAAGGTCTCCAGCACGCGCGGCACGGCCACCAGGACGGTCGCGCGTTCGCGTCGGATCGTGCGCAGCACTTCCGAGGGGTTCAAGCTGTCCTGAAAAATCACGGTCGCGCGCAGCAGCGGAGGCAGGAAAATGCCCAGGAATTGTCCAAACACATGGCTTAGCGGCAGCAGATTCAGAAACCGGAGCGGGTGAAAGAAGCGCTCGTATTTCAGGTATTTCAGGATCTCCGCCTCGATGGGTTCGAGATTGGCCAGGATGTTGCCGTGCGTGATGACCACGCCTTTTGGCTCGGCCGTCGTACCGGAGGTAAAGACAATCTGCACGAGGTGGCTTCGTTCGATCGCCGGTGGGGCATAGGGGCCGCCCGGATGGCTGGAGACCGCCTCCGCCAGGGTCTCCAGTGCCAGCGCCGGCAAGGCCGGATCGAGTTGCAGCCGGTCGGCCGAGCAGACCAGCAGCCGGGTGTTTCCCTGCTGGGCGACGCGTCGTGCGAAATCCTGCGTGGCGACGTGGTCCATGGGCACGACCGCGGCGCCGCGCAGCAGGCAGCCCCAGAACGCCGCGACCCATTCGGCCGAGTTCGGGCCCCAGAGCAACACACGGTCGCCCAGGCCGATGCCGCGCACCTCGAGCTCTCGCGCGAATTGCGAGGCAGTGTCCGCTAGCTGAGCGTAGGTCCAGTGGACAGTGCGGTAGCCCCGCCGCTGGGTGTACGCGTTTTCTCGCCCATAGCCGGCAAAGCTCTCCAGGTAGGAGAGCAACGACCGGCGAGGCGCTGCTGGGGGCGTTTTCACGGTTCTGCCCACTGAAGCCCGGATCCCCTCCGGCAGGAGAACCCATGCCCGGGGTGGTGCTTCATGCATGGCCCTGCGGCATCACCCCCCGACGTTACATCCACGCGCCGTAAACAGGGGAAGCCCAAACGAACGTAGGGGGCCCAGAGGCAGTTGCTCAGTGGCTCCCGGCGGACCTTGGGTACAGGGAGGGACATGTCTCGAACGATTATAAGCCCTACCGCTGATTGAGGAACGGCTGCGGGTCCCGACGACCGAGCGTTGCCCACAACAGTCCCGTACAGGGCGCTGCGGCCAATGGCCGTCTTGTAATCTATTCAAAATCTAACAGTTAGATGAGATTTACTGCCTTTTATTCTCTCCTGCGGCAGTACTAGACAATGGTTTAGACCTATGCTACTATTAAGTTGCGTTTGTTGCTCTTGTAATTCCTTTTGACTCGTTCAACGGGGCTGCAAGGCAATCTTGCGGCCCTTTGTTTTTACGGGCTAGAGGCACCCGAAAGATCGGGAACGAGAAGCACCAAATAGCTTACACAAGAAGAGGAATCGCAGTGAAAGAACAAGGAACAGTGAAGTGGTTCAACGCCAGCAAGGGCTACGGGTTCATCCAGCGCCAGTCCGGCGAGGACGTCTTCGTGCACTTCTCCGCCATCCAGGCGGACGGCTACAAGACGCTCAACGAGGGCCAGGCCGTTGAATTCGAGGTCCGCAAGGGCCCCAAGGGCCTGCAGGCCGAGAACGTCACCAGCCTCTAGCCAGGCGAGGGCGGGCCGCCCCGTGCGGCTCGCCCTTCACTTCCCAGGGTTTGCGAGTGGTCAGGCAAGGAGGGGTTGTGCAGGTTCTTCCCGAAGGGCAGTACATCAAGCATGAGCAGTACGGCTACGGTGTGGTCACCGAAGCCGACGTCGAGCGCACCACGATCGACTTCGACAGTCACGGCAAGAAAAAGTTTGTCACCAGCCTGATGCGCGCTGAACTGGTTGGCGAAGCGCCGCCCAAGGCCGCGCGCCCGCGACGCCGCAAGAAGGTGTCCGTCGAAGCTGCGGTGGCCAAAGCCAACGCCGCCGCCACCGCGGTGGTTAAGACTGCGGCCGGCCGCAGGTAGACCGCTTTTCCCAGCCCCCGTTATTCGCCCGGAAGCCGAAGTCCCGGCCCGGGTGTGCCTGCCGACCAGATCGGTCCTGGCCTTTCCCTCTCCCTCGTTGTTCCAGGCACCCCGTGCAAGTCGGCAGGGAAGCGCGCTTAGAGCGGTTTAGCCTAGAATCGACGGACCACCGGAGATCTCCGGTGTCCACTCCTCTCGAGCTAAATGCACCTCATCAGACACGACCCAACCGCTTTTCCGTCAGGCCTTCGCTTGCTCCGCAGGCAATGGGCGCACTTCCACCGCCTCCTTACCGAGCCAGCCCTCCTGAATGCGATAGCAGACCCTCTGGCCTGGAGAAAGCGTGCGGAATTCCACTCCGTTCAAGGCACACTTACGGAAAGGCAGTTGCGACCCATCGTCACCCCGGATCATGCCTTTCTCCTGCCTAGCGTACAAATGCCAGATGACTCCTTGCATGCTCACCTCACAAGAGGATTTGACTCGTCCGAGAATGACCTCAACGCGTTTCCCCATATCCACATTTCTTCCTGGGGCTGGATGGTGCCGTGGTCAGTCCATTTGTTGAATGAGGTTCGCGTTTGTGGCCAGGCGGAATTACTTGCTTCCAATTCCTGTCGGCGAAAGGATCCCCTTGCTTGCGCGCTACCGCGCGAAGCGCGCAAGTACCGGAAGCAAGGGGGCCCTCACTAAGGACACTTTTTTGGAATCAACCTTGAGTTCACTCAATACCCGAGCCAACCACTTTGGTCGAGAAACTGGCCGCGAGATTCTCACCAGCTTCTGCCTGATCCGTGGGAGCAGTCTGCACGTTGATGGCGACTGGAACTTTGGCTCTTGCCGCGAAAAAAATGCTGTAAGAAACCCGCTGGCCAACGCACAACCCCGCATACGCAATTCCCACCGCGAGTGACTCGTCGTTGAAAGTTACGTCATAGCCTTCGTCTCCGTGGATAATACCGGTATTCCTGGCCGGAAAAAGGCTGACTCCTTCTCCTGTGAGGTCCTGCTTCCGCATCAAGTCCCTGACCTTGACTCGGCCTCTCATGTCGCCTCCACTCGCGCTATAGCTCCAGGCGTGGCCGCCGGTTGACCGCGCTGCGCGGACGCTTCGTCTTTTCTGCTTCGCCCATCCTCGGCTGCTCTCAAAGAGAAACACTTCGTCCCAGGCACTTTGAATTCAAGCCCGCCGGCTATCAACTCGCTGAACGCATGGTCCATCAAGTCCGCAGTACGCGACACGCCGTTGCTGCCTATCAGAAGCTGCCGGGTGCGCTTAGAGATTAGAGTACAGAGAAGGAAAGGATTGGAAACCTGCCTCTGTGCCTGTAGGAGTAGGCCGGACCGTACGCTCATGTTCCTTACCCGTTGCCCAACTGTTCGGCTGCGATTCGGCTCACCCGGAAACCCTGCCCGCCGTGGAACCACAGTAGCTCAGGGAACTCAACCGGCTCCACTTGGAAGCGATACAACTGCGCTTCTCCGTCGCGCCACGCAGGGAGCACCACGCGCAGCCCCAACATGTTTTCCAGAGGTCTAGCCAAACTGTGGCCAGCGGCGCCACAGATCACGGCCACCAACAACGCGCCAGGGAGATCAACTCCTCGCCAAATGCCTAGCGGCAGCAATCCCCCTGCCATGAACCACAAGGCAAAGAGGAACCGCGTAGTCTTGCAGCCGGTCCTATGTTTCTTCGCTGAGTCCTCGAGGATCATCGCCCGCCAGGCAAACTCTGCGGTCCATTGGACCAGCTGCCTGTCGGGACCAGCATTGATGAGAAGGAATCCTTCGGGGGTGGCGAAGCCATCTACCTGGGTTGAAGAGCCAACCGACTCGCGGACGAGCTCCTGTGTCCGATGAAGCCAGAGGTGGTTCACACGCACCTTCCGGCTTCGCACCAACTGCACCGCTTCCCACGGCACCGTCCAGAACAATGGCGACGGATCAACAAGTTGCTGCAAGAACAGAGCCAGTGCCGCGCCAGCCGCCCCCATAAGTAATGCACGCCAGAGCACGGTGCCAGCGAAGAAAAGTGCCGCCCCTCCGGCCGTGAGCAGCCCCCAACGGATCAACTTCTGCCGGTCAGCGAGAGTGGCACGGGCGAGCCTTTGCACACGCTCTACGCGAATCTCGAACCAGGCGCGCCAGCTTGGCCAGTGAAGTGAGTGCCAACCCCCTGCAGCCATGGCCTTACCGATCTCCCGAAGCCGAGACCTGATGAAGCCTCCGGGCTCCGACTTGCATATAGGCCGCCTCCAAGTCCATTTTTTGTTTTCGGGCTAGTTGCAGTGCTGCTCGCAGGCGGTACGCTTGCCGGGCCGAGTAGAATCGTCTTCCATCCTTGACTATGGGCTGGAGAAACCCTCTAGCCTCAAGCTTTTCAACCTCGGCTTCGCTGATGCACAGCTTCACCGATAACTGTTCCAGCGTATAATAGTCGGCCATAACCTCTGATTCCTACCTCCTCCTAAGAAAGACCGAACGGACCGGGGCAGTGATTTACATGCATATGCGAAGATTCGCAGATAGCTGACAAAAAAATATATTCACGAGCCTATGAGGCCACGTCATGGATTTGAACCAACATGTCACGCACACCCACTAGATGGTTGTTGAAAATCTCCTTGGCCACGTCTAGAAGCCGAAAAAGTGCCGGATCGGAAACAGAATAGTAAACGTTTGTGCCAGACTTGCGGCCCACGACGATGTTGCGAATCCGAAGAATCGCAAGCTGTTGCGAAACGTTGGCAGGTTCGATCTGCAAGAGCTCACTCAATTCATTTACACCCTTCTCCCCATGTCGCAGGCTGTCCAAAATCCGAATGCGAACGGGGTGCGCAAGCGCCTTGAAGAACTCCGCCTTGAAATTGGGCAACTGTTGGGGCATGTGTTCTCTGGTATATGCGCATATTTAAATCCATTGGGAAACAAATGTCAAGCCTCTCCTTTGCCCGTCGTAATGAAACAATCACAGGCGCGGACTTGGACACCAGCGGGCAGATTGCACCTGGGGGGAGCAAGGGATGCTCCGGGTCTCTGGGGGTGGGACTGGGGTTTCTCGCTGGAACTCAACTTTTACCGCAAGGAGCCGGCCGTGAGCACCCGCCAGAGGCTGATCTGTCTCTAGCTAAGTGCAGGTGAGAGACATCGGTCCTTACTGCGCGAGGACGGCACACCACCCACGGCCGAGGGCGAATTGGACCTGACGGGAGTGTAGAGAGTGTGTCTCCCGGCGCGTGGAGAATAGGTGTGGCACGCGCGCTAGGCATTTTCTGCAGTGGGCGGTTCTTCGGCCGCGGCGGTGTCTACGGCCAGACGATTTCGCTTCTCGCTTACCCAGGCGGCCGCGCGGTAGGCCAGCAGCAGCGCGACCATCCCGCCATACTGCAACGGCTTCCGCACGTCCGACTTGACCAGCCAGTAGTAGTGCACCACGCCGGCGATGGCCGTGAGGTAGATCAGCCGGTGCAACATCTGCCAGCGCCACCCGCCCAGCCGCCGGATCCAACCCGCCGTTGAGGTCACCGCCAGCGGGATGAGCAGGACAAAGCCGGTGAAGCCCACGGTGATGAACCGGCGCTTCTCGACGTCCTTGATCATTTCGGCTACGTCGAAAAACTTGTCCAGCCAGATGTAGGTAGTGAAGTGCAGGCAGCCGTAGAAGAACGCAAACAGCCCCAGCATGCGTCGGAAACGGATCAGGTGTGGTTGTCCCAGCAGCTTGCGTGCCGGAGTGATCGAGAGCGTGATGACCACAAAGCGGATGGTCCAATCACCCGTCGCATGGGTGATGAATTCGATGGGATTTGCGCCCAGGCCGTGGTGTAGCCCCCTCCACAACAGCAGCCCCAGCGGCACCAAGCAAAGCAGGAAGACCGGCACCTTGATCCACTTGGCGGTGAGAATGGATTTCATGAGGATGGGCGCCGGTCCTAGAAGTTTTTGCGCAGGTCCATGCCGGCATAGAGCTGGGCGACCTGGTCCCCGTAGCCGTTGAACATCAGCGTCGGGCGCTTAAAAAATTCGCCCAGGCGGCGCTCCTTGGCCTGGCTCCAGCGCGGATGGTCCACGTTAGGGTTCACGTTGGAATAGAAGCCGTACTCCCGGGGCGTCGCCAGGTTCCAGGTGGTGGGCGGCTGCTGCTCGACGAAGCGGATCTTCACGACGGACTTGATGCTCTTGAAGCCGTATTTCCACGGCACGACCAGCCGGATGGGTGCCCCGTCCTGGTTGGGCAGCGTTTCGCCGTACATGCCCACGCACAGGATGGCCAGCGGATGCAGGGCTTCGTCCATGCGCAGGCCCTCGACGTAGGGAAACGGGATGCCCGCGTAGCGCGCCACCGGCATCTGCTGGGGGTCGTAAAAGCTCTGGAAGGCCACAAACTTTGCCTTCGACAGCGGCTCGACTTGCTTGAGCAGGGCATTCAGCGGGAAGCCGATCCAGGGCACCACGATGGACCAGCCTTCCACGCAGCGATGCCGGTAGATGCGCTCCTCCAGGGGAGCGATCTTCAGGATCGCGTCCAGGTCATAGGTCCGGGGCTTGTTCACCAGGCCCTCGATCGAAAGCGTCCACGGCGAAGTCTTGAAATTCCTGGCCCGCTCGGCCGGCGCTTCTTTGCTCGTGCCGAACTCGTAGAAGTTGTTGTAGTGCGTGACGTCGTTGTATGGCGTCTGCTTTTCCGGGGTGCTGAACGGGCTCTTCAGGACCGCATTCAGCTTCGCGCCGGCCTGCACCGTCGTCAGAGGGGAGACCATTTCAAGCAGGCCGCGCCCGGTGGCCAGCGCCGCGCCCGCCAGCGAGACGCCCGCGAGAAACTTGCGCCGGTTCAGGTACACGCTCTGCGGCGTGATCTCTGAAGACGGAATGCTCGCAGGTTTCTTAATCAGCATGCCTGCCTCTATTGTGTGTGCTTGCTAAAATCATACGCCACCCTTCCCGTCGTCACAAACTTAGATCGCGCGGGCCGTAATTAAGATGCAGAAATAGCGTTTCCTTCTTGCCTTCGGGACTTCTTATCCTCCAAACGGCTCCGACCTGGACTCGGGGCGCAGAGGCAGCCACCGCTAGGAAATGCGCGGAGGATAGCCAGCCCGCAACGCAACCCCTTCGCTGAAGCTCCACGCTTTTTCGGGGCCTGGAGCTGTGCCAACTGCGCACAAAGTTTCGGTCTGCATCACGGCAATGTCAGCCCCCAGCAGTATCTCGTCCTTTTTCAACACGGCGCAGCGCCCTGGTTTGGCCGCAAGTTTGCCAGGACCCTCGGCGAGCATTGCCCGGGCATCCTGCCAGCAATGCTTCTTTGGGGAGGGATTCGCGGTGAACGGGGTGATGAAATGGTTTTTCTGGCTCTGCGGTTCGACCGCCGTGCTGGTCGGCATGAGCGCGGTTCTGGCCGGGACCGTGGATCAAGACATCGGCGTGACCGTCCAGGGATTGGGGATCATGTTCGCTTCCGCAGTCCCGTTCTCCACGGCTGATTATTTCAAGGTGCGGCATCTGAAGGCCAGACTCGCGACGAACGAGGGCACCTCCCGCAGCCGCAGTTAATCTCGCTTCAACGGCCTAGCCCAGGAATCCCAGATTCGCCGTGGGAAAATTCTTCAGGTTGGAGAAGACTCCGACGGGAAGTCATCAGAGGTTCACGCGGCGGAGTGCTTCCGCGTTGTAGCGCTCGCCGGCGACCGCGCCGCGCGGCGCCACTTCCTCGATGCGGGCCAAGTCCTCCGGCGCAACCGCAATCCCCAGCGCCCCCAGGTTTTCCTCCAGGTGGCTGCGGCGCCCGGTGCCGACGATGGGCACAATCTCCTCGCCACGGGCCAGCAGCCAGGCGAGCGCGAGCTGTGCGGGCGTGGAGTGCTTTTCGCTGGCAATCTGCTCGATTTTTCGTACCAGGTCGAAGTTGCGCTGGAAATTCTCCCCCTGATAGCGCGGTGCGTTGCGGCGGTAGTCGTCGGGTGCAAGGTCTTCAAAGCGGCGGATTTTTCCGCCCAGAAAACCGCGGCCCAGCGGGCCGTAGGCCACAAAGCCAATGCCCAGCTCGAGGCACACGGCCAGGATTTCGTCTTCGGGGCCGCGACTCCACAGCGAGTATTCGGTTTGCAACGCGGCGATGGGATGCACTGCCGCGGCACGGCGGATCGTCGCCGGCGCAGCCTCGGAAAGCCCCAATTCGCGCACCTTGCCCTGTTCGACCAGGCCAGCCATGGCCCCCACGGTTTCCTCGATCGGGGTGTCGGGGTCCACGCGGTGCTGGTAATAGAGATCGATCTGCTCGACGCCCAGCCGCTTGAGGCTGGCCTCGCAGCACTGCTGTACGTATCCGGGCCGGCCGTTGACGCCCACCCAAACGCCTTCGGCGTCGCGCACAATGCCGAACTTCGTGGCCAGAACAACCTTCTCGCGGCGCCTGCGAATGGCCCGGCCGACCAGCGTCTCGTTCTTTCCCAATCCGTAGACGTCAGCCGTATCGAGAAAATTGATTCCCCGGTCGAGCGCGAGGTGAATGGTGGCCAGCGACTCGCGGTCGTCGCGCCCGCCGTAGAACTCCGACATGCCCATGCAGCCCAGACCCAGCGCGGAGACCACCAGCGGGCTTTTTCCCAGCCGCCGCTGCGGCATCTGCTTCGCCGGTTGGTTCTGTGCCGTAGCCATCTGCGCGTCTCCTCGAGGTATCTTTCGGCTTGAGTAGTGGCGGCCGGAACTTGTCCTGAGCGAAGCGAGGGAGGCCGCCACGGGCTCAGTTCTTGTAGCGGCGGCCTTTGGGCCGCCAGCGGTGGCGCGCTCCCTCGACAGGGCTCGAGACAAGTTCAGCGCGCTGCCACACTGCAACCCTGCCTCAGTCGGTGCCGAATGCGTAGGGCATCCCGCCCAGGCGGTACGCATCGCCCGACGGGCTGTCCGACTCCGATTCTACCGTGTCGCCGGGTTCGCGGCGCAGGCGGCGGCCCAATCTGTCCGCCAGTTCCTGTCGCGCGCGCCACAGGCGGGCCTTGAGCGTATTCTCGTTGACGCCAAGTTTCTCGGCCGCCTCCCCAGTGGAAAGCCCTTCGATCTCGCGCAGTAGGAATGCCGAGCGCAACAGCGGCGAGAGGCCGGCGAGATCCTCCTCCACCATCTGGTTCAGTTGTTTGCCGGCGTACACCTGTTCGGGGCTGGGGCCGGAGTCGGCAAACTTTTCGGCCAGCGGCAGCTCACCCTCGCGCGGCGGCTCGTCGAGCGAGACACCCTGCCGGATACGCTGGCTGCGCCGGCGCATCAGCGCGGCGTTGATGACAATGCGCGTCAGCCAGGTGGAAAACTGCGCGCGGCCTTCAAAACGCCGCAGGTTGCGATAGGCCGAAAGCAAGCCCTCCTGCAGCGCGTCCTCGGCGTCTTCCGGATTGCCCAGCAGGCGCAGGGCAACCTGGTAGAGCGCGTGGTTGTCCCGCGCAAAGAGCGTCTCGAGCGCCTGCTGGTCCCCGCGGAGGGCTTGGCGGATCAGTTGTGCATCGCTGCTCTGCTCCTGCGGATGGGTCTCCAATGACATCGGTCCCCCTTGAACTGCAATTTATGTTGCCTACACCTGCTGTCGAAATTGACTCGCCAAAACTCCAGCGCTCCCAGCCGTCGGCGAAGTGCCGACCACCGCCTCCGGCCATTTCGGTGGGTGCCGAAACACGGTCAAGAGATGCTTTGCTCTTTGGCTGGGAGTGGGGGTGGATTCCAAGACCCAGGTTGCAGGTGCGGGCCCCCTTGCCCGCCCCCGACGTTCCGCCCCATTCAGTGCGACGGCGTGGATGGTGGAGATGAACCCGTCAGGACGAAGGCATCGACGCGCAGGCCCAGCGGCAATTGCCGGCCGTCGTCGAGCTCGACCAGCGTCTCCAGAATCTTTGTGTCGATGCGCTCGGTCGGTTCATCCGTGCGGATATTCTTCTTGCCCAGCACACGTCCGATGCGGATCACCCGCCCCCAGAATTTCCGGCCCTGGAAGGCGTCCGCGGTGACGTAGGCCTGCTGGCCGAGCCGAATCTTCCCCACGTCGGTTTCGTCCACGTCGATGCGCACGCGCAACTTCGAGTCGTCCGCCACGGTGACGATGGGTGAATCGAATTGCGTCGAGACGCTCTCGCCCGCCTTGTGGTGTTTCCGCAGCACCACGCCGCTCACGGGCGAGCGCACCAATGTCTTCTCCAGGAGCGCGCGCGCTTCCTCCAGCCGCGCGCGAGCCAGCGCCACTTCGGCTTCGGCGCGCGAGCGGTCCTCCTCGCGGGCGTCGGCTTCCACCAGCGCGTGGCGTTGCTGCGCCTCGTCGTGCCGCGCGCGGGCTACGCGGAACTCGCGCTCGTAGCGGTCGGCTTCTTCCCGGGAGATGACGCCTTGTGCCGCGAGCTGCCGCCGACGTTCGGCTTCGATGCGCGCGTTTTCCAGCACGGCCTCGGCAGCCTTCAGCGTCGCCAGGGCCTCGCGGCGCTCCTCGGCCCGCGCGCCGTTCACAGTGCGCCGCAGCGCGGCTTCATTCTCGCGGAGCATGGCCTCGGCCGAGGCCACCCGCGCGCGGTAGTCCGTGTTCTCCAGTTGCGCGACAACCTGTCCCTGTGCCACGCGGTCGCCCTCTTCAACCAGCACGGCCTGGAGCTTGCCGCTCACCTCTGCGCTCACGCGAATTTCTTCGGAGACGGGCTCGACGCGACCCGCCGCGGCGATCGCCGCCGGTTCCGTCTGCGTTGCTGTCCCAGAGGCGGCGACCCCCCGGTCGCGCCCTCTCAGAAAAAAGAGAGTCCCGGCGGCGATCACGACCAATGCGGCCAGTAAAATGGTTCGATTTCGTTTCATGGGTTCCTCACCTCCGCGCTGATTCGCGCAACCGCCGGTTCATCGGTATTCACGGCGGCGTAAAGCGACACCGTGCCGAAGAGGGTCAAGAACTGCTCGGTTTCCCTCACCTCTGCAAAACCCGCGTCTCGGATGATCTCGGGCAGCCGTCCATCGAGGTTGTCGCGCACCATCCCCGGATCGCCCAGCAGCGCGGGCAAGGAGACCTTGCGCAGAAAACTATTTCGCGGCCTGCCAAAGTCGGCGATGTGCAACTGTCCCCCGGGCCGCAGCACCCGCCGGGCTTCTGCCAGCGCACGCTTCTTGTTGTCCCGGGTCAGGTGATGCAGCATCAGGCTGGAAACGACCCGATCGAAGAATCCGTCCGGATAGGGCAGCGCAAAACCCATGCCGCAATCCAGACCGATCTCCACGCCCAGCTTGGCGGCCTTTTTCGTGGCGATGGCCAGGACGCCCGGGTCGCCGTCCAGGCCGATGATTTCTGCATCCGCGTGTCTCTTCTTGATCATCAGCGCCAGTGTGCCTGTGCCGCACCCGATGTCCAGCACCCGATCGCCCTTCTCTATCTTCAATTGCTCGACGAGCCTGCCTTTGATGAGGGACTCGCGCATCGTGAAACCAAGGAGTGGGTCGTAGAGCGAGTTGAGCCATGCATACTTGAGCGCATGCACGTACTTCTGTTGTCCTTGCCGGTCTGCGCGGTTAGGAATGGTTCTTTCCACGGTCTAAGATTGGAGTCCTTTCCCCCAGGCCGCTTGTTCTTCCATGGAGCAGTCCTGGGCAAGATTCGGTTGCACCAATGAAAAGACCGAAGATTCTGCCCGCGAGAAATCGGTCGGCGGCCTGATCTTTCCGTCCTCCATGTGCACAATCCGGTCGCCGTATTCCAGGACGCGGCTGTCGTGCGTCACCAGCACCACCGCACGGCCGCGCGCATGCGCCAGCTCGCGCAGCAGTGCGATCACCGCGCGGCCGCTCTGCGAATCGAGTGCCGCGGTGGGCTCATCGGCCAGGATGATCTCCGGATCGCCGGCCAGCGCCCGCGCGATGGCCACACGTTGTTTCTGCCCGCCGCTCAGGTTGGCCGGATAGGCGTCGTATTTCTCGGCCAGGCCTACCTGTTCGAGCAGCGCCTGCGCGCGGCGGCGCGCCTCGCCCCCGCGCACACCCTTCAGATCCAGGCTCAGCTCCACGTTCTCTCCCGCCGTGAGTGTGGGGAACAGGTTGAAGCCCTGAAAGACGAAGCCGATCTGCCCGAGACGCACGCGCGGGAGTTCGCGTTCCTCGAGGCGCGTCACCTCGCGCCCGGCAATCTCCACGCTGCCCGACGTGGGCCGCAGGATGCAGCCCATGATGGAAAGCAATGTGGTCTTCCCGCTGCCCGAAGGCCCCATCAGCAGCACCATCTCGCCGCGGTGGACATCGAGGTCCACGCCGTCCAGCGCGCGCACTGCTGCCGCGCCCTCCTCGAAGGTCTTCGTCACCCCCCGCGCCTTGATCACTCGCTGCATTGCCAGGTGTCCTCCCCGGTCGCGCGCTCAGCCCTTGAAAACCATGGCCGGGTCGAGCCGCGTCACTTTGTTGATGGAAACCACCGAAGCGCCGATGCACATCAGCAGCGCCACGCCGAGCATTCCCGCCGCCAGCGGCCAGGGCAGCAGAATGGCCGCGCCGCCCGCCGCGCTGCCGCGCACCACGAACCAGCTCACCACCATGGCCAGCACGTAGCCGATCACCGCGCTGATCACCGCCTGCTGGATGATCACGCGGTAGAGATAGCGGTTCGAGGCGCCCATGGCTTTGAGCGTGCCGTATTCGCGCAGATGGTCCATGGTCGTCGCGTAAATCGTCTGCGCCACCACGACCACACCCACGATCAATCCCATCACCGCCGCGATCAGCACGGCCATGCCCGCGCCGGTGGTGAACATCCAGTAGAAGCGCGTGGACCGGCTGAATTCGCCGGTGGTATAGACATCCACGTCGCGGACCCGCGCAGCAATGCGCCGTTTCAGTTCGCTGGCCGGGGAAGCCCACCACGCGCGCGCGGTGCCCGCCGATTTCGACCCGCGCGCCCAGCCCGGTGATGCTCAGCTTCTCTCGGTACAGATCGTCCACGATGACGGCGTCGTCCTGCTTGACGTCTGTGAGGCGCCCAGCGACCAGGTTCCAGGGCCCGCCGAGACCAGTCTCCGGATTGAAGCCGATGATCTGAATGTTCTCGATCCGCCCGTCCGCGCGTTTCCAAGTCGCAAAGCTCTGGATGTACTTGTCGGCGCGCGCCACGCCCGGGGTGGCCAGCACCTGATAAAACTTCCGTTCCGAGAACGGCCGGCCGGTGTCGAAATACTTCACGCCATGAGCCACCACCCAGAGATCCACACCGGAATGGTCAAGGACGTTCGAGGTGGTCGTGGTAAAACCGAGAAACAGCCCGAACTGCACCACAATCAGCACCAGCGCGAAGACGATGCCCGTAAGCGTCACGCCGAGGCGAACGCGGTCGTGAAACAGGTTGCGCCGCGCAAGCAAGGTCATGGTTTCAACTTCCTTGGCCCGCGGCTCGCTAGGGGCCTATAACGCGGCATTAACATCGGTCGCTGCCTTAACATCGTTAATCTCGAAGCAAAAAAAATTACCCCTTGCTCTGGAGCCCTGCCACCATGGAGTCAATCACCAGGTCAATCAACCGCTCCCGATCGCCCCAGGGAAAAACTGGATGGACGATCAGCAGGGAAGTAATCCCATGCGCGGCCGCCCACAGGGCCCGGCTTGCCTCCTCCACATCTACCGGGCGAAACATCCCCTGGCGGATGCACTCCGCAACGATCATTCGCAAGTAGTCGAAGGCCCTCATGCCCATGGAATCTTGGCTTAGATGCCTCTCCCTCTCCTGGGCGTCGCACTTGTAGGGGATGACAAACGTGGCCAGGTAGTGATTCGGGTGATCCAGGCCGAACTGGATGTAGGTTCGCAGGCCTTTTTTCAGGCTACTGAGCGGATTCGGGAACTCGTGTCCCAGGGCCTCAAACTGCCCGGCCAGCTTCGCAAAGGTTTCCTGACAGAGGGAGAAGAGCAGATCTGCCTTGTCTTTGAAGTGCAGGTAGATGGTCGTGGGCGAGTACTCGATCTGCTCGGCCACCCGGCGCATGGTAACGTTGTCGTAGCCCTCTTCGACGAAGAGCTTGCGGGCCGCGTCCAGAATCTCCTGTCGGAGGTTCTCTTTTTGCCGCTCTCGCCGTTCCTTGACGCCCACTGGGAACCTCGATTAACGTTCAACTCTAACTTACCGCCGTTAAGTATATCCGGGAAGCTCATCTTGTCAAGACTTTTTTTCGGCCTCCCGTAAGGCACGCAAGGGCGGAGTTTCAGCCCATGGGGGGACGCTGATACGAACGGGAGAGTGATCGCGAGCTCGTGCTGGGGACTTCTACGCGGCGCGCTTCTCGCTGCCGCGTGCGGCCCGCTTGCCTCGCGGGCCGCGGCGCAGCATGGCTTTCAAGCCCCAGAGGACGCGGTTCAGGTTCGCCATCGTGCGCAGATCGGCGAGGCCGCGGAGGCCAACCCCTGCGTAGTGATCCCGGATGAAGTGTTCCAGCCGCGGCCGGTCCATCCCCAGCGCCCGGGCCAGGGCCCAGAGCGCTCGCCACGCGGCGGCGTTTGGACGCACCCGGCGTCGCTCGGGAAAACCGTGGCGCCCGGCCGTGCCGGCGGCTTGTTTTTCTTCTCGCGGTGCGTGACGTACGAGCTGTTCCAACCAGTTCAGGACACGAGCGGCGTCGGCGCGCGTGAGCTCGACGGTTTCCTTCGCGCGCCCCTCGGAGAAAAGCTGAACGTAGTAGTGCCGCAGCCGGCGGTCCGCTTCGGGCGTGAGCGCGACGTGGCGTCGCCATTGATGCCAGAGGGCATGCAGCCGCCGGAGCTGCCCGGGGCTGAGGGGCGCGTCGAATAGAAGGCGGTCGCTCATTCCTGT
>JACQDH010000243.1 GCA_016201215.1 Acidobacteriota bacterium
CTAAAAAAGTAGCGCCATTGCCCCGAACCTCCGTGGCCGCATTGGCAATCTTGTACCAGAAGATAGGACTCAGATAATCGAAACCAGCACTTCGAGCGTGTTTGGCAATGTCCACGTGAAGTGGAATCACACTGTGTCGGCCAGCGGTCCGCCGCGATAAGCACACATCACCCACTACCACGCACAGTCGTCCACCGGGATGCAAGACATCGAGACATCGTTTCCATACCTTGGCCAGTTCGTTCTGAAATTGTTCGTACTGCTGGATGGCACCCAATTGTCCATCTGAAGCGGAGCCGGGGTACTTCTTCAGAGTCCAATACGGAGGGGAAGTCACAACCAAGTGGACACGCGCAGAATGCCCCAGTTCCTTCATTTCCCGGGCATCCCCCAAGTACACCCGGTGGCGTGTGCGGGGTACGTTCCGTTCGTCCGCCCATGCTAATTCCTTACTGCGAAATTTCTCAGCAACGGACTTTTCTGTGGTTTCGCGAAGCATCTGTGTCTCGGGTCAGCCAAACAAGGCCCCATTCTGGGCACAGTAGCCTTCACTGTCAATACGCGCCATTTCAGGCCGCGCCAAGGCCGGGCTTGGGATAAAATGCCCCGAGCAACCCGAGGGATTGATGATGCGCGTTGCGCAACCCATCCGGTGGACCAGCGAGGGCGTGGTGATGCTCGACCAGCGGCGGCTGCCCGCCGAGGTCATTCACCACACCTACACCGACTACCGTGAAGTGGCTCGCGCCATCGGCGAAATGGTCATCCGTGGAGCGCCGGCGATTGGCGTGGCCGCGGCCATGGGTGTGGCGCTGGGGGTCGAGCGCTCCGCGGCGCGTACGCTCGAAGAGCTCAAGACGGAATTCCCGGTGGTCTGCGACACCCTGGCCCGCACGCGGCCCACCGCTGTTGACCTGTTTTGGGCCATCGAGCGCATGAAGCAGCGGTTTGCCGAGGTCTGCGCCGGCACGCGGGATCTGGTGCGCATCCGCGCAGCAATGGTCGCCGAAGCACAGCAGATCCACCTCCAGAAGAAAACGGACGACGAGGCCATCGGCCGCTTCGGTGCAGAACTCATGCCGGCTGAAGGGCAGGTGATGACGCACTGCAACGCCGGGGCGCTGGCGACCGCAGGCATCGGCTCGGCGCTCGGCGTGATCCGCGTCGCGGTCGAACAGGGCCACAAGCTGCACGTCCTGGTGCCGGAGACGCGGCCTTACCTGCAGGGCGCGCGGCTGACCGCCTGGGAGCTGGTCGAAGGCGGCATCCCGCTCACGCTGATCACCGACAACATGGTGGGGCATTTTCTGAAGACGGGCAAAGTCGGTGCCATCGTGGTGGGGGCCGACCGCATCGCCGCGAATGGCGATACCGCCAACAAGATCGGCACCTATCAAATCGCTGTCCTGGCGCACGAAAACCGCGTACCGTTTTATGTGGCCGCGCCGACCTCCACCCTCGACCTCTCCCTCGCTTCGGGTGAGCACATCCCCATCGAAGAGCGCCCGGCCGAGGAAGTAACACACTTCCGGGGAGTTCGCATCGCCCCGGAAGTTGCCGCAGCCAACCCCGCTTTCGACGTGACTCCGGCGCGCCTGATCTCGGCGATCATCACCGAGCGCGGCGTGGTCCGTGCGCCCTATACCGAGTCGCTGCGGCGTCTCGCGGCCACACCCGCCCCGCGCAGCGCCGCACCCGCCGCTGCACCCGCCGGCCACACGAAATCCTGTTGAGTGCCATCCACTCGCCGAGCAGGCCTGCACATCGCGTTACGTCCCGCTCGTGAAGGCCTATTTGTCTCCGAGGTCTCACGGCTGGCTTCTCTCGCGCACCTGCTCCGAAGTCAGCCCGTAGAGCGGCGGTGTAAGCACACTTCGTGCTCCACCATTGCGCGCAACCATTTCCACAGGGTGATGGGTGTCCCTTCGGGAGTGAGGCATTTCTTCTTCAAATCCTCGCGACTCAGTTTCCGGAAAATCTCCACGGACTCCTGGTGCGCGCGGTTCAGGAAGGCCAGAACGTTTTCATAACCATCGGCCAGCTCTTTGCCGTGCCCGGGGTAGCGGCTGGGTTTGAACTGCGCGTTTTCGGCGTACATGTACCGCTCGATCGCGGCCAGATGCCGCACCAGATCGCCCAGCGTGAATTTTCCTGGCTGGTAGCTCCACTCCAGCTTATCGGGAGGAATGCACCGAATCACCCGGAGTGTGCGCCCGCGGATTTTCTCGAAGTACTCAAGAAACGGATCGATGGAATCAATTTCCACTTGGCACCCCAAAGAAAACGCTCGCTGAGCACCCCGGCAGCCTACAATACGCACACGCGCGGCTGCCTGCAATCGGTGCCCGGCGCGCATGGACTTCCCTCAGCGACAAAATGGCCGGTTCCCCCAGTTGCACCTTCGGGAGGCCAGCCACACTTGTCCACCTTGAGTTTTCGGCATCGCCGCCTGCGCAAAGTCCACAGGTCCAAGTCACCCCGTGGAGCCGGTCGCAGCTCAACTTCTACTTGGCGCCGGGATCATCCTGGAATACGCCGAACACGTTGCCTTCGGGATCCTGGCAATAGGCAGCGTAGCCGACTCCGGGAATGGCCATCTTGGGGGCCACGACTTTGCCGCCGTTTTTCGTGATCACCGGCAGAAACTTATCCACCGAGGCCACGCCGACTGTGTTGACCGTGCTCGCCCCAGGCTGCTGGCGCCGCAGCAGACCGCCATTGATGCCGGGCTCGCCGCTATCCCCGGTCGTGATCAACCAGTAGTCCATTGGACCCGCCCATTTCTGGAACTTCCAGCCGAACACATCGCTGTAGAACTTGCTCGCCCGCTCGGGGTTGTCGGCGGGGATCTCGAAGTGAATCACTCGGGACATGGATGGCTCCTTTCTTGGTTGGAATCGCAACGTCCCTGTCGTTGGCGAACGATCTAGGACCTCACTGCCACAGCCTGGGATCTGCCACCGTACCGCTGCGTGGCGTAGCCCACAATGACGCCCAGGATGCCGCCAGGCAGCATGATCTCGAAATAGTATTTCCCTTGCGCATGGGCGACGCCGAAGGCTAGCAACAGGCCGACAGCGAGTCCGAACAGGATCCCCAGCGGCAGCGAGTTCACCTTGCGCGCAAAAAAGCCGATCAGCACCCCGGCCACGAGCCCTTTCAGCGTGGACCCGATCACGATCTGCACGATTGCGGTTCGCACCTCGGGGGTGAACCACGCCGTCAGCCCGTCGAAGATCCCCAGCACGCCTCCCAGGAGCAGACCGAACAAAGCCTTGTTCATCGTCCTTCTCCCTGGGACAGAGACTCAAGTCCCCGTCCACACTTCTATTAACCGTCCGGCAGAATTCCTTTAACGCTTCCAGAGCGCCAGCAGCACCCGCATCAGCAGATAGGTCGCCACCAGCAGCACCGCGACGCGATGCCGCTCGTAGAGGCGCTCCGCCTTGCGAAAGATGTTATCCGGATACGCCGCAACCGGGTGCCCGTCCAGGTAGCGCGCGACCTCTGCAGACAATTCCTGCGCCGAGGGGTATCGCCCGGCGGGGTCGTGCGACATCGCCTTCGCGCAGACAGCCGCCAGGGCCGGTGGCATCGCGCCCCCGCGGCGCGCTTTCACAGCCGTCCCCCGGGAGCTTGCCCCGTGAGCAGGAATCGCAAGATCGCGCCGAGCGCGAAGACGTCGGCGCGCGCATCGAGGTTTTCCACCTCGCCGCGGGCCTGCTCCGGCGCCATGTAGCCCGGCGTCCCCAGCACCGCGCCATGCGCGGTGGGCGCCGGGGCGACAACCGTGTGCTCCGACGCTGAGCCGTCCTCGCGGGGTGCCTCACCAGTTGCCGGCACGTTCCTTTGAGGGCTGTCAGACATTGCTTCGCCCCGCCCCGCAGGGTCACGCAAGACTTTGGCCACGCCCCAGTCCATCACCAGTACCTCGCCGAACGTCCCCACCATGACGTTTTCCGGCTTCAGGTCGCGGTGCACCACGCCGTGCGCGTGGGCGAACGCCACTGCGTCGCAAATCTTCTGGAAGATGCGCAGCCGGTCAGCAGGAGAGGACATCTTTCCGAGGTGCCGGTCCAGCCGGTCGCCGCGCACGAACTTCATGGTGTAGAAAACCCGGCCATCGGCCAGCCGGCCGACGTCGTGCACCGGAACAATCCCGGGATGCTCCAACCGCGCGAGGATCTGCGCCTCGCGCAGCATGCGCGCGGTGAGTTCCCCGGTGGGATCGGGCAGGTCAAGCGTCTTCAGTGCCACGCGCCGGCCCAAGGTGGTGTCCTCGGCCAGATACACGGCGCCCATCCCGCCGCGCCCCACCCCTTCTAGCACGCGGTACTTCGTGCCGCTAAGATCCGGCAGGCTCCCCACCGCGCGCAGCCGCGCCACGGCTGCATCGGAAATCCAGTTCATTCTGGATCCACTCCAAACAGCGAGCGCGCCTCACGGCGGAATTCTTCCTCGCTTGAGGTTGCCTCGCATAGCTTCTCGAGCGAGATCCGACGGAACTCGCGCCGCGCGAAGGCCAAGTAGTTCGTGACCTCGCTCGTGGAAAGCCCGAACTCACGGGCAAGATCCGAATAGGTCTGCCGCACGTCGCCGTCGTCCAGGTCGTAGCGCTCAAACAGCCGAAGGTGAACTGTCTTGCCGCGTGCCTCGCACTCCTGACGCAGGCTCTCCACGGCCAGGCTAAACAGGCTGCGCATCCACTCCTTCTCGAAAAACTCTTCCATGCTCTCCGTGCAGCCCGGCGCAGGCAGACCCACACGTGCCAACTCGCTCTCCGCCGTTTCAAAATCAAGCGAGAGATGCGGCGCATCCCCGCCGCGCTTCAACCGACGCGCTGCCCGGTCCTGGTTACCCACCACACCGTCCACGCAGGTTCGGAAGAAGGTGCGCAGGCGGGCTTTTTCCGGGTCGTAGTGTTCGAGGAAATCCTTCTCGATCAACCGCGCGAAAAACTCCTGCGTAAGGTCCTTGGCGTCTTCGTTCGATTTACCCCACCGGGCGCGAATGTACTTGTACACCGGCTTCCAATAGGCTGCGATGATGCTTTCCAGCGCCCGCGCGCGTTCCTCAGGATCCTCGCTGCGCGCGCGGACGATAGGCGACCACCGCGTGGCCGGAAAGCCTCGGGCGGGCCCGCCGATCGCTGTGTCGTCCATCATACCTGAAGCTTGGATGCGCTGGATTCTACCGCGATTCCCAGCCCCGCGCATTAGACGGCCCAGCACGCCGTGGGGTAGATGCTGGTGGCGGAAAACTGGCCGCTGTCCCTATTCGTAGCGCAGGGCTTCGACCGGGTCGAGCTTGGCAGCCTTCATGGCCGGGTACATCCCGAAGGTGATGCCGATCATGGCCGACACCACCAGGGCCACGGTCACCCAGAGGGGAGAGATCGTCGCCGGCAGCGAGGGGAAGCTCAGGCGCACGGCCAGGCCCAGCGCCGAGCCCAGCACGATGCCGATCAGCCCGCCGATGCCGGTGAGCGTCATGGCCTCGAGCAGGAATTGCCAGAGGATGCTGCGGCGCTTGGCGCCGATGGCCTTGCGCACGCCGATTTCGCGGGTGCGCTCGGTGACGCTGACCAGCATGATGTTCATCACCCCGATCCCGCCCACCAGCAGCGCGACGAAGGCCACCGCAAACATGACGATGAAAATTCCCGTGGAGATCTGCCGCCACAGGTCAATAAACGCGTCCGGGGTGAAAATGGCGAAGTCGTCGGGCTTGTTTGAGGGCAGCTTGCGCTTGCGGCGCAGCACTTCGCGCGCCGACTCCACCACCTCCGGCACGGCGGCCGCACTCGTAGCTTTGATAAACAGGACGTAGTCCTTGACCTGCGGATAGAGCTTGCGCATGGTGGAGAGTGGCATGATGGCGATGTTGTCTTCCGGGTTGGCGCCGCCGGAGAGCGCCTGGCGCCGCCGCTCGGCCACGCCCACGACATGAAACACTTGGCCCTCGATCAGTACCTCCTGCTTGATGGGATCTTCGTTCGCGCCGGGGAAAAGGGTCTTCGCCGTGTCATAGCCCAGCACCACCACTTGCGAGCGGTGCTCCTGGTCGGTGGCGTTGAACCAGCGCCCGCTCTCCAGCGTGATGTCGAAGATCTGTTGGATCTCGGGCGGATTGCCCTGCAGGATGACGTTCTTCGCGCGTACCTCGCCGCGCCGCACGTAGCTCGTGCCCGCGCCGAACTCCGGCCGGAAGATGCGCAGCGACGGCGAAGCGGCCTCGACGTTGGGGAGCTGCGCTATCTCCTCAGCCCATTCGGCCTGGAGCTCCTTCCGGGAAAACCATTCACTCGGTGGCCGGCCCAGGGTGGCCCAGGGGAAGCGGTAGCAGATCACAATGTTCGAGCCCAGGTCCTTGATCGAGCCGATAACGTTGCGATCCAGCCCGATAATCACTGAGGTGACCGCCACCACTTCGCTCACCGCGATCACAATGCCCAGGATGGTCAGGAACGACCGCAGTGGGTTCCGCCGCAGCGCGTCGATGGCCAGCGGCACCGCTTCCCGCAGCCCGCTGCCCCACGGCCGGTCGAGCGGCTTGCGCAGCGACGCGCTCATCGCCCGCCTCCGGCCTGCAGGAATTCACGCAGTTCGCACGCCTCTTTCAGCGCACCGGCCGACCCGTCCGGCCGCGCGGGGTCGAGACCCGTGGCTCCCCTGGAAGTTCTGCTCCCGCGCGAAGCGATATCGAGGATCAGACAGTGAGGCAAACATCAACATATCCTTTGCGGTTGCCGCGATCGTTGAAAGAGGCGGTCGAGCGGTTGAGCAAAGAAGA
>JACQDH010000240.1 GCA_016201215.1 Acidobacteriota bacterium
GGCGGCGAAGTCGCGCCGAGGCCGCAGCAGGGTGGACATGCACTCACCATACCACACCCGCCCGAAGAGTGTTACTCTATTTTGCGAGAGTCTTTAAGTTGTTGATTCCCCGTTCGGCACCGAGCGTTCCGAGACCCCGAAAATCGTTTTTCAACACCCTCCTAGGGCTTCAAGTGCGGCATAATGGCGGCGCAGACGATGAGCCCTGGTAGGCCGGGCGCTTGCTCCATTTCCCGCCTCGATAGGCGCGCGCACAAGAAGGAATCATTTTGAAACGCGCGCACCGCTTGTAAGCAGCTCTTGCTGTCTTTTTCTCATCTCTCGGTGATTAGGGCATCAGGACAGAGATGAGCATTGCTTGACAGCTTGACTAGCCACGGGTAGATTCCTTCCAGTTCCAGCTCAATTCGGCGCCAACCAGCAGCCGGACCGACGGGCCAGCGTGCGGGGCGATGGACATTTCTGCTCACGACGTTCTTCTGGTCGGGGGTGGTGGGGCGGGTCTCCGTGCAGCTATCGCTGTGTGCGAGGTCAACCCTAAGCTCAGCGTGGCCGTGATTTCTAAAGTCTATCCAATGCGCAGTCACACGGTCTCGGCTGAGGGCGGAGCCGCAGCAGTGGTCAAGCCCGGGGATAGTCTGGACGATCATGCCTACGACACGATCTCCGGAGGGGACTGGCTCTGCGATCAGGACGCCGTGGAGATCTTCGTCAAGGAAGCTCCCGAGGAGATGTTGCGGCTGGAGCATTGGGGTTGCCCTTGGAGCAGAGATCCGGACGGGCATATTGCCGTGCGCGCCTTCGGTGGCATGAAGAAAATGCGCACGTGGTTCGCTGCGGACAAGACCGGGTTCCACATGCTGCATACCCTGTTCCAGACTTCCCTCAAATACACCACGATCACGCGTTATGACGAGTGGTTCGTTACCAAGTTACTCGTCGATGATGGCCGAGTGCAGGGAGTGGTGGCCATCGAGCTCATGTCCGGAAAGATCCAGGCCATCACCGCTAAGGCCGTGATCCTTTGCACCGGAGGTTGTGGCCGGGTTTTCCGCTTCACAACGAATGCCAACATCAAGAACGGCGACGGTATGGCGCTTGCCTACCGGGCGGGCGCGCCTTTGAAGGACATGGAGTTTGTCCAATACCATCCAACGGGCCTCCCCTTCACCGGGATCCTGATTACCGAAGCGGCGCGTTCCGAGGGAGGGTACCTACTCAACAAAGACGGCTATCGCTACCTGCAGGATTACAACCTCGGGAGGCCGCAACCGAAGCCGGTTCTGCTTTCTATGGAGCTGGGCCCACGCGACCGATTGTCCCAGGCCTTCGTCAAAGAGACGGAGAAAGGCCGCACGATCAAAGGGCCATACGGGGACGTCGTTCACCTGGACCTCCGACACCTGGGCGAAAAAATCGTCAATACGAAGCTTCCCTTCGTTCGCGAGCTCTGCCTGAAATACGAGAATATTGATCCCCTCAAAGAGTTGATTCCAGTCAGACCTGTGGTCCATTACATGATGGGAGGTGTCCACACCGACCTCAATGGGGCTACGCCGCTCCAGGGTTTGTACGCCGCGGGCGAAGTAGCTTGCGTCAGCATCAATGGAGCGAATCGCCTGGGCTCGAACTCCCTGCCGGAACTCTTGGTCTTCGGGGCGCGAGCTGGCAGCGCGGCCGCGGCTTTTGCGGCCGAACAGAAAGCACCTGCTACACCGGTTCTCGCGCAGGCGATGGATGAGAAGAGGCGACTAGAGGAGGAGTACCTTCGAAAGACGGGAGGCCGGGAGCACATCGCCACCCTCCGGGGAGAGATGCAGAAGGACATGGAGGAGAGCGCGGGAATCTATCGCACGGGTTCGTCGCTGGCCGAGGCCGCCGGGAAACTGCGCCAACTGCAAGAGCGGTTCGCAAACGTAGTTCTGGATGACCGCGGCCACACGTTCAACACCGAACTGTTAGCCGCACTCGAGCTGTCCTTCATGCTGGACGTGGCCGTGGCAATCGTTCAATGTGCCCTGCATCGAACCGAATCTCGCGGCGCTCATCAGCGCACGGACTTTCCCAAGAGGGATGATGAGAAATTCCTGGCTCATTCTCTGCTGTTTTGGAAGGAAGACGGCAAGCCCCGGGTGGACTATCTGCCGGTAAGAATCACTCGATGGCCCCCCGGCGAACGGGTTTACGGGGAGAGAGCTGCAGAAGCGTCGGCAAGGTAAGCAGACATGGCGGAAACAATTGTGCTGGAAGCAGCCCGATATTCACCGGAGCACCATCTGGAGCCCACATTTCAGAACTATGAAGTGCCGTTCCGGAAGGATTGGGTGGTTCTGGATGCCTTGAACTATATCAAGGACAAGGTGGACGGGTCGCTCACGTTCCGGTGGTCCTGCCGCATGGGTGTGTGCGGAAGCTGCGGCATGATGGTGAATGGGGAGCCACAGTTGACCTGTGCCACTTTCTTGGCTCCCTATGCACCTGGCCCCGTTCGCGTCGAGCCGCTGCGCTATTTCCCAGTGGTTCGAGATCTGGTTGTCGAAATAACGGATTTCATGGTCAAACTCCAGAAAGTAAAACCTTGGGTCATCCGGAAGGACGAGAAACCCTTGTCCGAGGGGGAGTTCCTCCAGACCCCACAGGAGTTGGACACCTACAAGCAGTTCTCCATGTGCATCAACTGTATGCTGTGTTACGCCGCGTGCCCGGTCTATGGGCTTGACCCGATGTTTATCGGCCCTGCGGCCATTGCCCTGGCCCAACGCTACAACCTAGATTCCCGCGACCAGGGATCAAAGCAACGCTTCGACATTCTTGCTCAGCATGAAGGGATCTGGGGCTGCACTTTTGTCGGGGAGTGCACAAAGGTTTGCCCCAAGAATGTGGATCCTGCCGGAGCGATTCAGCAATACAAATTGACGGCAGCGAAGGAGTGGTTCAAATCACTGCTTGTCCCTTGGGGCTCGAGATGAGGTCGAACGAATTGAACGGGACCCCTCGGCACACGCCCTACCATCCCAAGTGGTATCGAACGCGAGTCTCCACCTACTGGTGGCTTCACCAGTGGTCATACTTGAAGTTCGTCCTCAGAGAACTGAGCAGCATTTTCGTCGCCTTCTTCGTTCTGATCACGCTGTTACAGATCCGTGCGTTGTCCCAAGGGCCGCAAGCCTACGCTGAATTCCAGAATTGGCTGAGGAAACCTCTTCTCATCACGCTGAACGCGGTCAGTTTCTTCTTCGTACTCTTTCACACCCTTACCTGGTTTAACTTGGCACCTCGAGCGTTGGTCGTTCGTGTGCGAGGAAGGAGGGTCCCCGACACTCTCATCGCCGCTACTAATTACATAGCTTGGTTAGCGATTTCAGGCATTGTCGCCTGGCTGCTTCTCGGGGGCTAGATGGCCAAAAAACCGATTGAACCATTTCTCTGGGCGCTTTTCAGTGTGGGGGGTGTAGTGGCCGCGTTTCTGATCCCCATCCATCTTTTCTTGTCAGACCTCGCATTCCCGCTGGGTTGGCTCAAAGCCCCCGGTTACGAAAGCGCGCTGGCGTTGGTCAGACATCCCGTTTCGCGAATCTATCTTTTTGTCCTCTGCTCCCTTCCGCTTTTCCACTGGGCGCATCGGTTTCGGTACACGCTCTACGATGGACTGCAAATCAAACATTTGAACGAACTGATTAACGTTTTGTGTTATGGCGCGGCGGTTTTGGGAACGGCGGTGGCGGGCTACCTGTTGTGGAACTTTCCGTAACAAGCTAATTCCGGTTTCACAGAGAAGACAGGCAATTGGGGTTGCCAAGGAGGTCAGATGAGGATCGAATTGAAAACCATCTCAAAGAATGGCATTGCCGAGGCAATTTCAAAGGCCGAACTCTACCGCTTTCTCAACGAGCCGGAAGAGGCGGAATCCATCTGCCGAGACATCCTGGCAATCGAGCCCGCACATCAATTGGCACTCCGGATGCTTGGCCTCGCCCTCACCGACCAATTCACCGGCGGCGCGTCGGACCGCTACGCGGAAGTGAAGAGCATTTTCCAGAGCCTCAAGGACCTCTACGAGCGGCTCTACTACACGGGCCTCCTGCACGAGCGGCGGGCGAAGGCCCAGCTCCGCGCAGGCCACCTCCCCCACACGCTTCTGCCACTCTTCGAGGAAGCCATGCGCAGCTTCGCGGAGGCCGAGAAGATCCGTCCCGCGGACAACGACGATGCGATCCTTCGATGGAACCGCTGTGTGCGGCTGCTGCAAAGCCGTCGTGACTTTGAACTTGAGAAAGAAGGACCCTCATTCGATGTGCATGACAGCCCACCAATTTAAAGTCAGTTTTGCAGGGTTCTCGGAAGCTGACAGCCTTGGTGACTCTGTTGTCTCCAGTGGTGACAATCCTTTTTCACCTGAGTTCTGCCGTGCCGAAACCATGTGATACTGTCAAAAAAGTCTCTTGCGCGGCCCCAAACCCTCGGCGAGAAACGCGGTATCAGCAACTTAGAGGCGCACTCAACGAGCGAAAGTGGCTCTTGCCGCAGTTTTTCAACAGCCTCACACGCTTGTGACACACGGGTTTCCTCAACAATGTAAAAGACTACGGCCCAGATGGGCCGGGGCGATGGCCGCACCAAGATTCCGTTCTTGGCATCAGGGAGACGCGCCCGGTTCACTGCGACCTCGGCTTCCTTTAGGTTCGAGTTTCGCCTTTCGAGTCTCGAACGGAGCGACAGTCTAGAGTTATTCTCGCGAGGGGCGTTCGAGGAAGGCGCGGAGCTTGCGCGAACGCGAAGGGTGTCGGAGCTTGCGGAGCGCCTTGGCTTCGATCTGGCGGATGCGCTCGCGGGTGAGGGCGAACGCCCGCCCCACTTCCTCGAGCGTGTGCTCGCTGCCGTCCTCCAGCCCGAAGCGCATCTTAATGATCTTCTCCTCGCGTGGAGTGAGCGTCTTCAATACTGACGCGGTCTGCTCCTTCAGGTTCAAATTGATGACCGCGTCCGAGGGCGAGACCACCGCCTTGTCCTCAATGAGATCACCCAGGTGCGAATCTTCCTCCTCCCCGATTGGCGTTTGGAGCGAGATGGGCTGCTGCGCGATTTTCAGGATCATGCGCACCCTATCGACGGGGATATCCATGTGCTTGGCGATCTCTTCGGAGGTGGGCTCGCGGCCGAGCTCCTGCACCAGCCGCCGGCTGGTGCGGATCACTTTGTTGATCGTCTCGATCATGTGCACCGGGATGCGGATGGTGCGGGCCTGATCGGCGATGGCGCGGGTGATAGCCTGGCGGATCCACCAGGTGCCATAGGTGGAGAACTTGTAGCCGCGGCGCCATTCGAACTTATCGACCCCCGTCATCAGGCCGATGTTGCCCTCCTGAATCAGGTCGAGGAACTGCAGGCCGCGGTTGGTGTACTTCTTGGCGATGGAGACGACCAAGCGCAGGTTGGCCTCGGTCAGCTCCTTCTTGGCCTGTTCGGCTTCGGCCTCGCCACGCAGGATCTGTTGCAGTGTGCGCTTGAACTCGGTGTAGCGGATCTTGCTCGAGACTCCGATCTCTTTCAGCTCCGAGCGGCGCGAGCGCAGTTCCTTGCGCGCTTCAGAGGCGGTGTCGCCCTTGGCGATGTCGGCGTGGCGCTCGAGTCTGCCAGCCTCGCGCTCAAGCGACTGTAGCCGCTCAACGGCGTGGCGAATCCGGTCAATCAGACGCTCGCGCTCGACCGGATTGAAGCCGATCGAGCGAACCAGTTGCGACATCTCGATGCGCGTCTGCGCAAGCTGATACCGGGCCCGCAGGTAGGCGCGCTTCTTGGACTTCGGCATGCGCTCGAGCTTGGGGGCCTGCTTGAGTGCCACCTGGTAGAGCCTCTCGATCTTGTCGATGATGCGGAGGGTCTGCCAGGTCTTGTTCTCGATCTTCTCTTCGGTCAGCTCCTCGTTGTCGAACTGGACGATTTCCTTGATCGAGCGGGCGCCCTTGCGTAGCTCCTCGCCGATCTGGAGCATCTCCTTGAGCACGATCGGTGAGCGCGAGATCGTCTTGAGCACAAGCATTTGCCCACGCTCGATGCGCTTGGCAATGGCCACCTCGCCCTCGCGCCTCAGCAGTGGGACAGTGCCCATCTCGCGCAGGTACATGCGCACCGGGTCGTTGGTCTTCTCGGGTGCTCCCGGTGTCAGGTCGAGTTCGATTTCCTCGGTGGGCAGTTCTTCCTTGGGCTCGGTAACGACGGTTTCGGCAGATTCTACCGCGGCGCGGGCGGCATTGGCGCTGGATACATCTTCATAGATGTCGATGCCATAGCTCTCGAACGTGGACAGCAGGTCATCAATCCTCTCCGGCGAGTGCTCATCGGCGGGCAGGATATCGTACACCTCGTCGTAGAGCAGGTAGCCGCGCTCCTTGCCTATATTGATGAGCTCGCGTGCCTGGTGATACCTTTCTTCAGTCACTAAGGCCAAAGGCTCCTCTCCTGGTCGCGCCACTGCCAGAGTTGGCTGGGCCTGCCCCCAAGGCGATACCATGATCGAAAGAGGGATACCCGGACGCCCCTACTGGATGAGGACCAAGGATAACGCTGAGATTGCAGCTCTGAGGTAACTGTCCGCCACGCTGCTCTTCGTGGGTCCTGGCCCTAACCGCCTCGATGCCCTCGGGCCCCGCACCGTACATCTTGTTCGGGAATTTCCAGCTTTTGCATTATACACTAGCGGCCTTGCGTCTCGAGCTCAGATCAAAATGGCGGGGGTTGAGTGGCACCGCGCGGCTCGTTTGACCGTATGCCAGTCCCTTTTCTTTCTGACAGAGATGAATCCCCGCTAGTCTCAAAGCTTCAGGACGGAGCCAACGAACCGGGTCCCGACCGAATCGGACCACAATTCGCACTTCGGCGGGCCCGCCCTCATCTGACGAGCCCGCCGGGCCGCTGGGCCGGACGTTGAAACGAGAGGGATGCGGACGTATGATCTCGGCAACGGTCAAGGCGAAAGCGGAGGTTTTCGGTTTCGCAGGAACGAAGCCTGCGTTTCCGGAACGCACATACCGGAGGTTACCCACAATGTCCACATCCAAGGAATTCGCCGTGCAGATCGAAGATCAGCCTGGGACTCTCGGAAAAGTCTGCCGAGCGCTGGCTGCCGCGTGGTGAATATTCTGGCTTTCCAATCGATCCCCTCGGAGGGAAAGAGCCTCTTTCGCTTCGTGGCGGACAATCCGACGACGGCCAAGACGGTCTTGGATACCGAGCGCCAAACCTATACAGAGGCGGAAGTCGCTCTAGTCAAACTTCCAAACCGGCCGGGCGAGTTGGGGCGAGCCGCTTCGCGACTCGGCGAAGCCAACACCAACATCAACCACGCCTACGGCGGGCTCGAGGCAGAGACGAATGTGCCCCTGTTAATTTTTGGCATCGCGGAAGTCGGCCGGGCGGTGACGATTTTGGAAGAAACTGCTGCCGCCGGTGCGGGAGCCTAGAGCCTGCATGTGGCATCCCCTACGGGTCGCCCTTGAGCGGGCACGGGTGCCCCGTCGCCGTTGCCCTCGGTATCCCGCTCAAAAAGTTGAGTGTTGCTTACCGCGGGCGCGCACCCTTCGGGTGAGGCCCGTCTAGTTTGGGGTTGTATCTGCGCGCTAAGACCTTTTCTTTTGCTGCGCTGCATGGCCTTTCGGAGTTGGTGGAGGTAGCGCAAATAAGACAGCGGAGGAAACTTGGGGAAGCTATATATTTGGACCAGACGGTTCACCCCCGATCAGCGCTACACGGCGCGGCACTAAGATGGGGTGAACGATGAGCGAAGATCCCACCAGCTCGGGAAGCTTACAAAACGCACGCCCTGGGGCTACCTACCCGGCTTCTCTTGACATCTTGGAATGCGACGGACAGCACCAGAGAATGAAAGCACTCGCAAGCTGCCCCCTCGGGAGGGCGCGATGAGCCGCTTAAGAATAGAAGGTGACGTGCGCTAGCGAGGCTCGAAGCGCGTCTTCCCATCCGAGATGGCAACAATTTCGTAATTGTCGATCACCAAGATGGCACTCGACGGGCGCCGGATGGTAACGTCCGCGCCGGTGAAGTAAATCAATCGTCCCTGGAATCTCTGGCTGGGCTTCCCTTGCCGTTCGACCGGTTCTCCCCCCGCAAAGTCAATCGGCACAACGTCGATAACCCGCGGTCGCTTCAGTTCCACGTGAACAGTTGCGAGTTTTTTTCGCCAGTTCGCGAGCATCACTCGCGCCTGCTTCCAACTGCGGATCGTCCTTCTCTTCACGCTTCGCTTATTGCGTTTCACTGGGACAGTATACTACCAACAAGAAGGAGGCTCATAGCCGTTTGGTGCTTCGGAAGATCAGCTAACCAATTCTGAGGCCGCCAACCGCAACCTCTTCTTGCTCTCTTCCTTCCAAGCAGGCCGCTCCCGAAGCAACTGCACGAGTGCTAGAATGGGATGTCTCAATGTCTGACCTGGCGAGCAAAACCTGCGTCCCCTGCCGAGGAGGGGTGCCACCTCTGAAGGGTGAGGAACTCGCGTCTTTGCAAGAGCAGGTGGATGGATGGGACGTCCTCGAGGAACACCACATCACGAAGACCTTCAAGTTTCGCGATTTTCGCGAGGCTCTCAAGTTTGTGAACCATGTGGGAGAGCTTGCCGAAGAGCAGGGTCACCATCCGGACATCTTTCTCGCCTGGGGTAGAGTGGATGTGACGATCTGGACGCATAAGATCAACGGGCTCACGGAAAGCGATTTCATCCTGGCCGCGAAGGTCGACCAGCTCGCCACCGCAATCATCAATGAGCAGCCCAAGGACTTCCAGAAGCTACTGCAGGCAGTCAAGGAAGCACATCCGGAAACCGGCTCGAAGTAGATGCCTCGTATCGACTTCGATGAACTGATTCGGCAGACGGCAGCCTATTTCCAGGGACTGCAAGGCCGTATCTGCCACGCGCTGGAGGGACTCGAACAGCGCGGGGCTGGTACGGCCCGGTTTCGCGAGGACTCCTGGCAACACCATCCCGGCGGAGGCGGGATCACCCGTGTCCTGGTGGACGGCACGGTATTCGAGAAGGCGGGCGTGAACTTCTCTCACGTAACCGGTGCGTTTTCGGAAGAACTCGCGGCCACCATGCCAGGCACTGGCACCGCCTTCTCCGCAACGGGCATCTCACTGGTTATTCACCCGCGCAACCCACACGTGCCGACGGTGCATGCGAATTTTCGTCACATCAGCAAAGGCGCCGCCGAGGGACGAGCCTCGTGGTTCGGTGGCGGGTCCGATCTGACGCCCTACTATCCACGGCGCGAGGACGCGATCCACTTCCACCGCACCTGGAAGGAAGTCTGCGCGCGCCACCCAATCGCCGACTACACACGGTTCAAGAAGTGGTGCGACGAATACTTTTATTTGCCGCACCGCGGTGAAGCACGGGGTGTCGGCGGCATCTTCTTTGACTACCTCACCGATCGGCTTGGTGAAGTGTTTGCGTTCGTACGCGACGCCGGCGATCATTTTCTTACCGCCTACAGCCCGATCCTCGAGCGTCACATGAGCGAGCCCTACAGCGACGCCCAACGCCGATGGCAACTCATGCGCCGTGGCCGGTATGTCGAGTTCAATCTGCTCTATGACCGCGGCACCATGTTCGGACTCAAGACCAGCGGACGCGTCGAGTCGATCCTCATGAGCTTGCCGCTGCATGTAATGTGGGGCTACAACGAGACCCCGGCCCCCGGCACGCCAGAGGCTGAGCTGATCGACTACTTAAAGCCGCGAGATTGGGCTAGCGAACGAATTTGAGCTGGGAGCTACGGGATCCAGAAGAAAACCATGGAGAAGTTCAAACACCTGAGAGACGATAGCAGCAAAAAATGAAAACGGGCGCCAATTTACCAACTCGCGAAGCTTTAATTCGACCCCAACCCTGCAAATTCTTCGCCCTCACCCTCACCCCAAATCCGTGACCTCACAACGGCAAACTGGAGGATGAGATTGCGAAGTGGGTGCAACTTGGATATTCACGGAGAAGAGGCAGCGAATGACAGTGACAACTTACCAGGACTATGTTCCACCTGCGATGACTCCCACCGAAGGGAGGGGTAAGGTCTACCTGCGATTTGAGAATCTCCCGAAGGCGGCGGGCGGGCCGACACTCGGCCCATATCCTTGTGTAGTTCTTTCTTTCGAGTCCGTGCGAGTTGGCCCAGACAAGGTTGAGGTTGCGCGTTGGCACCAAGGGTTCTGGAACCTCAGCAAGGACAACAGCAGGTGGACAGATGTGATCATCTTCTCAAACAAAGACAACAATGAATAAACTGTAGCAACTGGCAGGCTACGTTATGCAGCACATTCCATGTAGAGAGCGCGCCGGCGTAGATCTGGCACGCGTAGAAGTCGCCACCAATGCACACGCCACGATGCGCCAAAAACTCGGCATCTCCGTCGAGTAGCTTAGCAGCTTGTTGAAGAATTCGGTTTTACGATGATTTCTGTTTGCATTTTTGCTTTCTTCGGGGCTAAGCCGAGGGCCGGGGTTCGGCGAGAATCGGCTGCGCCGCTCTCCGGTATGCCAGGCCTGGACGGGCGCTCACACCGCCGCTGCCTCCAAGCGTCCGAGCCGGCACAGGTTATAAGCCGCGCCGACGAAGGTGAACAACCAACGCAGCTTCTCCAGTCCTCGCAACTTCACCTTCTGGAGCATCCCGATGACCTTCATCCAGCCGAAGCTTTGCTCGATGCGCTTGCGTTTCTGCTGGCTGACCCCATAACCAGCGTGCCGTGTGGTTCGTGCGTCGATGGCACTGCCGCCCGGACGCTCTGTATTCTGCGCCACGTGCGGGGTCACGCCGATTCGCCGCAGCTGGCGCACCAAGTCGCGGGTGTCAAAGCCCTTGTCCCCGCCCAGCGTCCGGTGTTTCTTCCCGCGGGTTTTCTTCGTCATTTCCAAGGCCGCGTCGCGCTCGGCCGTTCCGGTGGCTTGTGTCACGCGCGTCTTCACCAGCAACCCGTGCCGGTTCTCCATCAGCGCATGGCCCAAGTAGCACAGCTTCGCCTCGCTGCCCGCACTCTTCTTGTACAGCCGGGCCTCCGGATCGGTGGTGGACTGGTGCGTTTCATTCGTCCGCCTCTCGCCGTGAACATTCGCTTCCCGATTTCTGCTGTCCGGTCCGCCCCCGCTATCTTTGCGGCGAAAACTCTTGTGGCTGGCCCAGGCTTCTAGCAGCGTGCCGTCCACGGTGAAGTGTTCGTCGGAAAGATACGGCTGGGCCAGCGCGAGCACGCGCTGGAAAAACGCCTCGGCGATCTCTTCGTTCAGCAGCCGCTCCCGATTCTTGCTGAACACCGCGTGGTTCCACACCGGCTCGTCCATCGCCAAACCCACGAACCAGCGAAACAATAGGTTGTAGTCGAGTTGCTCCATCAACAGCCGCTCGCTGCGCACCGAATAGAAGATTTGCAACAGCAGCGCCCGCAACAGCCGCTCCGGTGCAATCGACGGCCGGCCCACGTCCGCATACAGCTTGGCAAAGCGCGGCGACATCTGCTCGAGCACGCCGTCCACCATCTCCCGAACCGACCGCAACGGGTGCTCGGCGGGCACGCGCTTCTCCGGCGAAAGATAACTGAACATCGCTTCTTGCTTACTGTCTTCTCCGCGCATCGCTTCGCCTCCTGGCTCATCCATGAGACGCATCTTGCTCGAAGAAGTTGCAGCAATCAGAGTTTTTCAACAAACTGTTAGAAGGGCAAACGACGTCTCACA
>JACQDH010000249.1 GCA_016201215.1 Acidobacteriota bacterium
CTGGCCTGGCGGGTGGCCCATCCTTTGCGCAGCAAATGGTGGGGATCCTCTTTGGTAGTGGGACTTGTACGCGACTGGCCCCCTAGCGGCATCTATGTTGACCGTCGCGGTATAATGTCTTGTAAGGTTTGCCAAGAGCCTTTCAGGCGCGGGTTCTGGCGCCCCGAGTGGGCTCGCGGGGCGCGCATTGTGCGTCCCGGGTGGGGTTGCGGGACTCGCCTCAGCCCGAAGGGTTCGACCGCGAAAGGTTTAGTCCGGAAGCTGAAGACTGAAGGCCGAATACTGTAGCCCCAAGGCACCTGCCTTACACGGAGCGATCGCACCATGTTCTCACAGGCGACTTCGACGTGCACCCCGGCCGAGCAGCGCTCGACGCTGCCCTGTCCCGCGCTCAACCGCATAACTCTTTTAGAATACGCACATACGAAAAACGTGTCCGCAACTCCTTTAGAATCCGCACTTAGTGGATTTCTATACTTTAAGTTCTTTATAATGAGCACTTACAAGAAAATATGGGGAGGGGGGGGTCGGCCGCCTTGGCCGTCGAAGGTCTTGTGATACGATGACGGCTCCCAAGTTGCCCCGAGGAGCGGAGCAGTGGCGCAGCACATTTCCCGAAAGGAACTGAAGAAGGACGAAATCCGCGACACCCTGGCGCACGGCGCCGAGGCGGTTTTTTCCCACCAGCGCCTGGCCGGAATCATCCTTGGCGTCGCGCTGGTCGTGGGCCTGGCCGTGGTCGGTTGGCGCTTTTACACCGAGCGGCAGACGGTGAAGGCTGCGGCGGCGCTCGGAGATGGCATGAAAATTTTCGAGGCGCGCATCCGCGTCCCGGGCGAGCCCGCTGAACCCAACGAAGTCACCTATGTGGACGAGAAGAACAAGTACGAGGATGCGGCGAAAAAATTTGACGGCATCGCGCGCAGCTACGGCCGCACGCGCCCGGGACAGATTGCGCGCTACTACGCCGCGCTCAGCCAGTTGCACCTGCGGCGCTTCGACGACGCGCAAAAACAGTTGAAGGAGCTCGAGGACGCGGGCGACCCTGAGTTCGTCGCCCTGGCACGCTTTCAACTGGCCGGCATCTACGGCCAGACCGGCAAGGGTGACGAGGCCGTCAAACTCTACCGGCAACTCGCCGACAAGCCCACGGCGATGGTGCCCAAGCCCATGGTGCTGCTCGCGCTCGGCGATCAGTTGCGCAAGAGCAATCCCCAGGAAGCCACCACGGTTTACAACCAGATCAAAAAAGATTTTCCCGATTCCCCCGTCGCCGAGGAAGCCGGCAAGCGCCTGGAAGCCCTCGGCCCGAGGACCTAGTACCGCCGACGAGCCTCTTACCAGCGTGTGTCATTCCGAGCGGAGCGAGGAATCCCTCTGACAGATTTCTCGTGCTGCTTGGGATGACGTCCGATTTCAACCAGTTCGCAATGCTTTGCCGCTGCGGCGCGGCCTGCGATAAGATGCGCGCATGCCGCTCGCTCCTTATGCCATGGACGTGAGCCGTTCGCGCGGCCGCCGCCATCCCGAAGCGCAGCATCCCTATCGCAACGACTACGCGCGCGACCGCGACCGCATCATCCACGCGCGTGCCTTCCGGCGGCTGGAGGCCAAGACCCAGGTCTTTACCACGCGCTACTCGGACCACTTCCGCAACCGCCTGACGCACACGCTCGAGGTCGCGCAGATTGCGCGGACGGTGGCCGGCGCGCTCGGGCTCAACACCGATCTGGCCGAGGCTCTGGCCCTGGCGCACGACATCGGCCATCCCCCCTTCGGCCACGCCGGGGAGCGCCGCCTGGACGAGTTGATGCGCGAGCACGGCGACCGATTTGACCACAATCTTCACGCCCTGCGCATCGTCGAGCAGTTTGAGCAGCGCTACCTGGACTTTCTCGGCTTGAACCTGACCTTCGAGGTGCGCGAGGGCATCATCAAACATTCGCGCGACTATTCGCCCACCGAGGCCCCTGAGCTGGCCGAATACCTGCTCGAGCTGCGGCCGCCGCTTGAGGCTCAGTTGATCGACCGCGTGGACGAAATCGCCTACAACACGGCCGACCTCGACGACGGCCTGGAGGCGCGCCTGCTGGATCTCGAAACGCTTCTCGACGGCGTGCCGGTGTTCGCCGAAATGTATGCGGAGGTGGACCGGCGATATCCGGGCGGCCGCGCCAAGCTCAAGTTCAACGAGGCGCTCAAGCGCGTGCTCGATCGCCTGGCCACCGACCTCATCGAGACCAGTCGCGAGCGCGTGCGCGCGAGCGGCGCGGCAACTGTCGAGGAGATCCGCAGGGTGCCCGAGCGCCTGGCCACTTTCAGTCCCCAGGCGGCGCAATGGAATGCCGAGTTGAAAAGTTTCCTTTACGCCAGGCTCTACGACAACCCGGTGATCGTCGAGGATCGCGAGCGCTCCGTCGAAGCGCTAAGCCATCTCTTCCGGCTCTACCTCGAACATCCCGAGAACATGCCGAAATACTACCTGGAGCAAGCGCAGCGTGGGCCGCGCCACCGCGTCGTCTGCGACTACATCGCCGGCATGACCGACCATTTCCTCCTGCGCCTGCATCGCGAGCTTCTGGGCGCCGCGGCACGCCCCGCCGATTGAGTGCGGCCGAAAGCAAGTCCATCTCTGTGAGGGTGAGATGAAGCAACTCCTCTTTGCTGTGACCCTGCTCGCCGTGCTCGGTGCGGCCGTGACACTGCGCCCGGCAGGCGCGCTGGCGGACATCGACGCGCTGATGAAGACCGACCAGGCGTTCAGCGAGGCGACCGCGACGCGCGGCCTCGAAGGCTTCCGCAGCTTTCTCGCCGAGGACGTGGCGACGCTGCGTCCGGACAAGCCCATCATCACAGGCCAAGACGCGGTGGCCGAGGTATGGAGATCGCTGCTGGCCAGTCCCACGCTGGCCATCCGCTGGCAGCCGCTCCGCGCGGCGATCTCGAGCGGCGGAGACCTGGGCTACACAATCGGTAGCTTTGAAATCACCCGGAGCGATGAACAGGGCAAGCGCGTCGCCGGCACGGGCAAGTACGTCACGATCTGGCGCAAGCAGCCGGACGGTTCCTGGAGAGTGGTCTTCGACTCCGGGGTGCCCGACACGCCGCCCCAGCCCATGTCCAAGCCGGGCGCGTAGCGCCACGCCCTGCCGGCGCCGCCCGTGCACGATTCGCCCAGCGCGGAAGGCTGTCTTGCGTGGTTTTCTTGACATCGGGCGGGTGGTGCAACAGAGCTACAATGCCATTGGGCGGCTCTGTGAGGTGGCGCCGCAGGCATCCGCCTGCGGGGGTTCCGCTAGTCCTTACGCCACCGGTTACGGCCACAACCGGGCAGGTGAGGTAAGGAATTCCGTTGACAGTTAGTGCTTTGCCTTGACATTCATCAGTTGGTGATGTAGACAGGCGTTAATTCTTCGTTCTGGAGGATCGATGCGCTTTAGACAACTGCTTCTGGTTGTTGTTCTGGGTCTTTCGTGTTGCGTTTCCGTTGCTGCGCAGCAACCACAACGAGATCCCCAAGCCTTGCAGATTCTGTATCAGTCCTTCGTGGCCATGGGGGGGCTGCGGAAGGCACAGATTGTCGACGTTCGGGTAGAAGGGACTCTTGCCTCGCCCAGCGCGCCCGATGCGGTGATCGGCACGTTCGTGGCCAAGGCGCGCGGTTCGGACATCAGCACAGAAACCAACCGATCTGGAGAACTCAGAAGCTACCGGGTGCTACAAGGTTTCGGTAGCGTTCGTACAAAAAATGGTATTAAACCGTTGCCGCCTTATGACACACGGGGCTTGACCCTCGACATACTGCCCCTCTTTGCAAAGTGGGCCGAATTCTTGCAATCCGATGTCGTGGTTCGCCCCCCGAGATTAACTGCTGTGGACGGAAGGGCCTGCTTTGCCATTGCAGTGGAGAATAAGAACGAAAAGGATGCCGAGAACGAAGCGACCAGAAACGAGCACGGAAAAGTCGAGGTTCTGGTCGATACGGTAACGGGTCTTGCTGCAGCAATGCGCTATCGGGCAACCTTAGGCCCCCATTCGTCCGACCGAGCATACGTCGAAAACACATTTGCGGATTACCGCGACTTTGGCGGAGTTCTTCTACCCACAAAGATCACTCGCTCAGTATCAGGCAATCCTGTTCTGATCATTAACGTGAACAGCGTGCAGTTCAACAACGGCTTCGCCGATTCAGATTTCAAGAACTAGGAGGAAACAAAAATGATCAAGATGCGCTCATCGTGTGCGTTTCTTACGGTCGCCGTAGTTTGTTTTCTCCTGGGATCTGCCGCCTGGCCTCAGGGAATGCCTCCGAACGAGTCGACTGGAGGGCCGCTGACTATCTACAACGGAAGTCAAATAGAGAACGTTAATCTCGACAGCGGAAATCTGAGGATCACGATCCCTCTTCTTCATCTTCCAGGACGTCGCCTAGATATGGATGTGGTCCTGACCTATAACTCGCAGCTATGGCGGACGACGGAGTATGCGGATGGCTGGACGGACTGGTACGTAACGGATCTCTATGTGCCGGAGTCGCGCCCCGCTCCAGGTTGGTATCTCGGTGTGCCACGAATGTGGAAAGTGTACGACGTCTGGAGCTACTGTTTCTCGGACCCTTGCAATCACTATGCTTTCTACGCAAATTGGATAGACAGTTCCGGAACGCGCGTGCGGCTGGGCAACGACGATGGTGTGCTGACTGGCGCACATGCCTATGCTGATTTCTGGAGCTTTGACGGGACCTACATGCGGCTTGACTCAAATCCCTCGGCTTGGGAGCATGTCCCAGGTTTAGTTGAAAGTGGCGGCTCTCGGTGGTCAGCACTCTACGCCACCTGTTGCTGTGGAGTCGAGTGCGGATTCAGCTTCTGCGCCAGTTCCTTCAGTTCCCGATAGCCCTTCACCTTGCGGAACTTGTTCTCCGCTTCCAGCAGACCCGCAGC
>JACQDH010000242.1 GCA_016201215.1 Acidobacteriota bacterium
CTCAACGTGATGACCGCCACATCGGACCTGGCCTCACTGGCGCAAGAGGTCGGCGGCGACAAGATCGAGGTCGAGTCCATCGCCCGCGGCTACCAAGACCCGCACTTCGTCGAGGCCAAGCCCAGCTTCCTGCTCAAGCTGCGGCATGCCGACCTGCTGATCGTGGTCGGGCTGGAGCTTGAGATCGGGTGGCTGCCGCCGCTCATCACACAAAGCGGGAATCCCAAGATCCAGCCTGCGGCGCAGGGGTATCTCGACGCCTCGCAGTTCGCCGAGATCCTGGAGAAGCCCTCCGGCCCGGTCACCCGCGCCATGGGCGACGTGCATCCCCAAGGCAACCCTCATTACTGGCTCGACCCGGAGAACGGACGCCGTGTCGCCAAGGGCATCGCTGACAAGCTCTCTGAGCTTGATCCCGGCGACGCCGCTTACTTCCAGCAGCGTTATCAAGACTTCGACAAGCGCCTGACCGCGGCGGAAAAGAACTGGGAAGACCAGATGAAGCCCTACCGCGGCCGCAAAGTGGTCACCTACCATAAATCGCTGCCCAACTTCGCCAAACACTTCGGCCTCGACGTGATCGGATACATCGAGCCGCGGCCCGGCATACCGCCTTCTCCTGGTCACACCATCGAACTCATCCAACAGATGAAGCGCGAAGGTGTGAAGGTCGTGATGGTCGAGCCGTACTTCGACCTCAAGACGCCCAACAGCATCGGCAGCGCTACCGGCGCCCAGGTAGTGGTCGTACTGCCCTCGGTGGGCGGGGAGACCCAGGTCAGCGACTACTTCAAGCTGTTCGACTATGACATTGCGCTGTTGAAGAAAGCCTTCGATTCGTCTAAATAAAGACACGAGCAAACAAGGAGAACCGTGGAAATACTACCTTTCTTAGTCCTGCCGTTCCTTGCCAGCCTGATCATCACCGGGATCCACGCCTACCTGGGCGTGCATGTGGTGGAGCGCGGCGTCATCTTCGTGGACCTGGCGCTGGCCCAGATCGCTGCGCTGGGCGCGACCATCGCCATCCTGGTCGGCATCAACCCCCATGGTAGCGGCGCCTATTGGATCAGCCTGGGCTTCACGTTTCTCGGCGCGGCGATCTTCTCGCTGGCGCGCACCCGCCGCGGCCACATCCCGCAGGAAGCCTTTATCGGCATTGCCTATGCGGTGGCCTCCGCCGCGGCCATCCTGGCCATGAGCAAGGCCACCGGCGAAACCGAGCACCTGAAAGACATGCTGGTGGGCAATATCCTGGCGGTTTCCTGGCCGGAGGCGCGGCGCACGGCGCTGCTCTACGGCGTCATCGGCCTGTTTCACTACCTCTTCCGCAGGAAATTCCTGCTCATCTCCATCCAGCCGCGTGAGGCGGAGGCGCAGGGGGTTTCCATCCGCTTGTGGGATTTTCTGTTCTATGCCTCGTTCGGGTTTGTGGTCACCTCGTCGGTGGCCATCGCCGGCGTGCTGCTGGTGTTCTGTTACCTGATCGTACCGTCCGTGGGGGCCATGCTCTTTGCCGACCGCATCGGGCCGCGGCTGGCCATAGGCTGGACCATGGGCACGCTGGTCTCCGCTCTGGGGGTGTATTTATCGGTGGTGCTGGACCTGCCCACCGGTGCCACAATTGTCTGCACCTTCGGCTGTGTGCTGGTGTTGATGTTCCTCGTGCACGTGATGGTTCACCACGGGCGTGGCGCGCGGGAGCTGGAAGGTGCGCGTTCTGCTGCGGCCGAGCGCGGCGAGGCGTTGCACGAACCCGGCGAACAGCCCGTCGGGCGGCGGCGCTAGGCCGAGGGCTTGAGCGCGCGCTCCACCAATGCCAGGCAGCGCTCGGCGCGCTCCCGCAGCGGCTCTTCCAGCTCCGTCTGCTCCCGCCGCAGGGAGTGCAGTTCATCGGCGATGGCCAGCGCCGCCAGTACCGCCACCTTTAGCGAATCCACGGTCTGCGTGGCCGCGGCCACTGCGCGCATCTTCGCGTCCACGTAGGCGCCCAACTCCGCCACGTACGATTCTTCTAGCTCGCCGCCGATGTTATAGGTTTGGTTGTAAATCTCGACCCTTACACGCTTGGCCACGCGGCACGCTCCCGGCTGGGGTCGGCCCATTTTGCGTCAGCACGCCGCGCGAGACAAGGCCCGAAAAACCCGCGAATGGTGCGGGACCTTCTTTACCAGGTTGTCGTTCGACTACTTGCTTTTCCACTCGTCGTAGAGCTTGGTGATGGTCGGGCCGACGGTGAAACCCCAGGCAAAGATGGGCATAGTTTTGAATTTCTCGGGAACGGTGTAGCGCTCGACAGCTTCAGCAGCCGGCACGCCGACCTGGTACATCCTCTCGGCGTGTTCGGCCAGATCGTCGAAAACGGCGCGGGAAAGAGCAACTCCTTCCTGGCCGCAAAGCTGGCCATGGCCGGGAACGAAAAGGGCGTCCTTGCCGAGGGAAGCGAATTGGGCCAGCGTCTTGCGCCAAGCGGAAATCGAGGCGTCGAAGGTGACGGGATACCAGGCGTTGAACAGCAGGTCGCCGGTGAACACGATGTTCTGGTCGGGGATGCGCACAATGACGTCCGTTCCCGAGTGGCCCGGGTAGGTTTCCAGGATTGCGGAGAGACCGCCGAGATCAAGCGTCACGGGAAGTTTCACCGGGTCGAGCGGATGGTTAGGCAGGGCCAGCACCGTAGCGTTGGTTGAGCCGAAGACGAGTGTTGCGGCATTCAGATCAGATTGCCCGTGCTGGCGTTCGGCGTCGGTGCGGGCGTCGCGCACGCGCTTCTCCAAGCTGGCCAGAAACGTCGCGCGATCCAGTCCCTGCAGACTCGCATAGCTTTCCACGATGCGGGACGCGGCTTTCGCATGAGCCCACACGGGGATGTCGTGCGCGCCGTAAAAAGCGTTCCCCATGGAGTGGTCGAAATGATAGTGCGTATCGAGCGCGGCACGCACCGGCACGGGGCTGACCATCCGCAAAGCATCCATCTGGAAGGCGGCGCCGGCGGGAGTGTGAAATCCCTCGATCAAGAAGGCGGCGTCTCGCCCGACAAGGAATCCACCATTGCATAGGGTCTGCGGGCCTTTCGAAAAATCGGAGACCGTGGCGTAAACGCCGTTGCCAACCTTTCGGATCGAAGCAAAACCTTTGTCCACCAGTGGCGAGGGCGACACGCGAGGGTCTTGCGCCAGAGATTGCGCAAGAGCGGACAAGGGAAGCATCCGGGCGAAGGCGTAAGCTGCCCCGAAACACGACGTGGATACGAGAAAGCGACGGCGAGAAACACCTTCCCAGCGATTCATTTCCCCTCCTCAGCATCTCTGAGATGAAACGGCATCCTAACACACCCATGTCAGGCGCTGGTACCCAGTCTTGAAAACAGCTTCTAGTCTGTGGAAGGTTCCAGAAGGTGGCAGGAATAGGTCTTGACGATGAGCCAGACCGGCTGGCCGACGTGCAGGCCAAGCTGCCTTAAGGCGCCCGGCGTCAGTTGCGCCTCGAGGCGCACCCCGCAATCCACGCTCGCGATCACGGCGAAGTCTTTCTGCGCGAGCGAGAGCAGCGTTCCCGGCAGGATGTTGCGCGCGCTGAGCGCGCGGGGCGGCTCGGTGGCGAGCAGGATGTCGCCGGCGCGCACGGCCATCCGCACGGGCGAGCCCGATGCGACACTGCTCAACGGCACTTCGAGGTCCACCGCGCTGCCCGCGAGCCGGCAGGTCATGGTGCCGGAGTCTTCGTGCGCCGCCGTCACCACGGCGTCAAGAATGTTCTCGAATCCGGCGAGTTGCGCGAGCAGTTCCTGGCGCGGCGCCTGAAGCACCTGCCGCGGCGTGCCCTGCGCCAGAATTTTTCCTTGTTCGAGCGCGATCACCCGTTCGCCCAGGGCGAAGACTTCCTCACGGCTGTGCGTGACGTACAGCACGGGGATGCCGTGCGCTAGGTTCCAGACGCGCAGGTCGCCGATCAGGCGTGATTTGGTCAGCGGGTCGAGCGCTGCGAGCGGCTCGTCGAGCAGCAGGACGCAGGGATCGGTCACCAGCGCGCGCGCCAGCGCCACACGCTGGCGCTCGCCGCCGGAGATTTCCTCCGGCTTGCGGCCAGCCAGGTGCGCGATGTGGAACGATTCCAGAATCGCCCCGACGCGCTCCCGCCGCGGCCCGGCGTCGAGGCGTGACAGTCCGTAAGTGACGTTCTGCGCGACGCTCAGATGGGGAAAAAGGGCCAGCGTTTGAAAGACGTAACCCACCCGTCGGCGCGGCACGGGCACATCGATTTTCTGCTTGGCGTCGAACAGCGGGCGTTCGCCCGCGGTGATGCGGCCGGCATCGGGACGCAGCAGCCCGGCGATGCACTCGAGCAGCGTGGTCTTGCCCGCGCCGGACGGGCCAAAGAGGATGGTGATGCCCGGCGGCGCCTCGAAATCGGCCGCGAGCGAGAACCCGGCTGCGCCGCGCGTAGCAAATCTCTTCTGCACGCGGACCGAGAGGTTTCCTGCGGGCGCCGCGCTGCTGGTCATCGTGGTCATTCGAGTTGCACGCTCGGCGTCGCGTTCCCGCGCCTCATTTCGATGGCCAGGCGGCCCAAACCCGCCGGTTCACCGCGTAGATAATCTACAGCACGAGGAAAGAGAACAGCAGGAGCGCAAGGGCGGTCCGGTTGGCCGAAGCGTAGCTGAAAGCCTGCACGTCGTCGTAGATGGCGATGGAAATCGTGCGCGTCACCCCGGGGATGTTTCCGCCGACCATCAACACCACGCCGAATTCGCCCAGGGTGTGCGCGAAGCTCAGCACCGCGGCGGTGATCACGCCGGGGAGCGAAAGGGGCAAAATCACGCGGAAGAATGTGCGCAGCCGCGAAGCCCCGAGAATCGAAGAGGCGTCGAGAAGCCGCGGATCCACCTGCCCGAACCCCGCCGCCATCGGCTGCACGGCGAACGGCAGGCTGTAGAGCACGGAGGCAACGACTAGACCCTCGAAGGTAAACGCCAGCCCGTGACCGGACCAGGACTGATAGAGCCGGCCCAGCGGGCTGCGCAGGCCGAGCGCCACAAGCACATAGAAGCCCAGCACCGTCGGCGGCAGAACCAGCGGCAGCGCCACGACCGATTCGACCAGAAATTTCCAGCGCCAGGGCGAGCGCGCGATCCAGTACGCGATCGGCATCGCGAGGACGAGGAGGAGTGCGCATACGAGGAGGGCAAGTCGTGCGCTGAGAGCAATCGCTTGCCAGTTCATGGCTGCTCCGGGTGTGGCGCTCTGGCGCGCGCCGGGGCCGCCGGGCCTGCCGCGTGCTGCGGCGGGCGGAAGCCGTAGCGCGCGAGCAGGGCGGTCGTTTCCGGCCTGCGCAGATACTCGAGGAACGCCCGCGCCACCGCCTTGTGTCGCGAAGATTGCAAGAGAATGCAGGCCTGTTCCATAGGCGGGTAAGCGTCAGGCAGGATCTCGGCGTACCTGCCCTTGTCTTTCATCGGCGGAGCGACGACCAGCGAAAGCGCGAGGATGCCGATATCGGCGTTGCCGGACTCGACGAATTGCGCTGCCTGGGAGATGTTCTCGCCGAAGACGAGTTTCCCTTGCACCGCGCCGTAGATATTCACATGTTCGAGCGCGGCCAGCGCTGCACGCCCGTAGGGAGCATGGCGAGGATTGGCGATGGCGATCTTGCGCACGTCCGGGTCGAGCAGAACCCCAAGGCCGCGGCTGACATCGAAGTGCGAGCCACTGGGCACCCACAGCACAAGCCTGCCCGTAGCGTAGCGATAGAGCGTGCCGGGCTCTGCCCGGCCGGCGGCCTCCAGACGCTCCGCGTAGTCGCGATCGGCGGAGAGGAACAGGTCAAAGGGCGCACCATTCTGGATCTGAGAAAAGAGATTTCCCGACGAGCCGAAGCTCAGCTTGAGACGGTGCCCCGTTTCCTTCTCGAAGCGCGTCGCCAGCTCCGGGAGCACGAAGCTCAAATCGGACGCTGCGGCCACGGCCATTTCGTCCGCCCGGAGCGTCGCCGCGAGGCTGGCCAGGCCAAGAGCTAAGAGTCCCCCGCGCCACCATGGTTTGCGCCACACCGGCTTGCTCCTTCCGATCGTATGATTTAATGCGGATTTATCCGGTCTGTCAAATCGGTACAATTCGTATAGAAACGAGCCGGATTCCTGCGATTTTCCTCGGCCGGACCCGTGTCCTTGCGGAGGGAAGGCCTCAGACGCGGAGAATCATGACCTCGGTGGACTTGATGAGCGCGGCGGCCACGTCGCCCCTCTTGAGTCGCATTTCGCGCACCGCGTCGGCGGTGATGATCGAGGTGATGCGGTGGTCGCCGATGGAAAGGGTCACCTGGGCGAGAAACCCGCTGATCTGGATGTCCACCACGCGCCCGACCAGTTGGTTGCGGCCGCGCGGCTTCCCGCGGCTTAAGCAGAGGAGCACGCTTCATAAACACCTCCCCGACAGAGACCGTTCTATTTAAGCCGAATGGAGCCGTTAGTTCAATGGCATAGCCAGCGATCTTACCGGCGGGTCCCGCTGGCGGGTTGTGTAGCGACGCCATCCTGGCGGCGGCATTGCGCACGGGTGCCCGGGTGGAAAAAGGCGGGCAAGATGCCGGCGCTAGGGAGCACGCGGTGTCATTCCGAGCGAAGCCCGGCGAAGCAAGGAATCCCTCCGGAGAGATCCCTCGCTGCGCTCGGGATGACACCTAGCGGGGATGGCGGGCTAAAGCCCGCGGCTACAGGGGAGGCCAGGGGCGCGGGGGGAAATCAGGTGGCGCGGAGGACAGCGCCCAGGTTTTGCTCGAGGGCGGCGACGATGCACGCGGTGAAACCAGTGAGCTGCGCTTCCGTGAGCGTCGCGTCGGGGCTCAGGAAAGTAACGCGTACGAGAAGAGAGAATTTTCCCGCTGGAATCTGTCCGCCGCGGAAGAGGTCCACGGCCTCAATGCTGGAGACTTCGGCGATACCCAGAGTGTGGATGGCCTCGACCACCTGGGCCAAGCGCGTGCCGTCGGCGAGAATCAGCGAGAAGTCGCGCTCGACCGCGGGGAAGCGGCTGAGCGGCGCATAGCGCATCGCGGTGCGTGCGGCGCGATCGCCGGCATAGAGGGGGTCGAGCCGCAACTCGGCTAGGAAGACGTCCTGGCGCAGCTTGAAGCGCTCGGCCACGCGCCGCCCCAGTTGCCCGGCGCAGCCGAGCGCGGCGCGGTCGGCCGGTGCGGCAGGATGTTCCAGGTGGAATCTTGCCGCGCGCGCCGGATGGAGCCATTCGGGACCGCCCGGCTCCCAGAGTAGGCCGCCGGCCAGCTGGCCGATCTGGTCGAGATCGCCCTTCAGGTCGGCGGAGGTTTGTGCGCGCGCCTCCTCGTGGATACTCTTCTCGCGCGCCAGCCCGGTCACCCCCAGCGTGAGCACGCGAGTCTCGACCGGCTGCGCACCGTTGAGTTCGTAGGTCTGCCCGATCTCGAACAGTCGCAGGTTGCGCTGGCCGCGGTTCAAGTTCCACTCGAGCGCCGCGGCCATCGTAACCGCTCCGGAGGTGCGCAGCATCGAGGCGTCCTCGGCCAGGGGGTTGGCCAGGCGCGCGGGAGTGATGTCCTCGGCGCGAAACAGGGTGTCCCTTTCGGGATCGACGTGCGGGATGGTGACGATCTCGCGGTAGCCCAGCCCGATCAGGCGCTCGCGCATGCGGTCCTCGGCCTCGGCGTAGGGCAGGCGTGCCGCGGCCTGCTTGACTGTGGGCAGCCGCGCGGGAAACTTATCAAAACCGTAGTGCCGTGCGACCTCTTCGACCAGATCAATCTCGCGCGTCGCATCGGCACGCCAGGAGGGCTGGCGGCACTCCCAGGCGGCCATCAGCGAGTCCCGGCTGCCCGGCGTGGCGTCCACGCGCCGCGGGGCAAAGCCCAGCGCGCTGAGAATGCCTTCGATCTCCTTGTCCGGCACGTCGCCGCCCATCACGCGCAAGAGTTCCTTGCGGGTGAACTCGATCTTGCGGGGCTGGGGCCGCCCGGGATAGACGTCCACCACGCCGGCGAGAATCTCGCCGCCGGCCAACTGCTGGATCAGGGCGGCGCAGCGCCGCGAAGCCAGCTCGGCCATGGCCGGGTCTGCCCCGCGCTCGAAGCGCGTAGAAGCCTCCGTGCGCAGGCCCAGCGCCTTCGACGTGCGCCGGATGGAGATGGGGTCAAACCACGCCGATTCGAGCAGGACGTTCCGGCTCTCAAAGGCGATCTCGGATTCGGCGCCGCCCATAACGCCGGCGACGGCCACGGCGCGCGCGGCGTCGGCGATCAGGCACATCTCCGGGGTAAGCGCGCGCTCGAAGCCGTCGAGCGTTTTCATTTTTTCGCCCGGACGCGCGCGCCGGACGACGATGCGCCCCTTGGCAAGCTGGTTCAGGTCGAAGGCGTGGAGCGGGTGGCCCAGCTCGAACAGGACGTAGTTGGTGGCATCGACCACATTGTTGATGGGGGTTTGCCCCAGCGCCTCGAGCCGCTGCCGCAGCCAGTCGGGCGACGGCGCCACCTTCACCCCGCGAATCACCCGCGCCGTGTAGCGCCCGCACAACTCGGGGCACTCGATCTCCACGCGCGTGACCTCGTCGCCCTTCTGCGCGGCCTCTTTTAGCGCCATCTCAACCGACTTCAGCCGCAAGCGGTAGAGCGCGGCCACCTCGCGCGCCACGCCGTAATGACCCAGGCAGTCGGGACGGTTTGTGGTCAGGTCGGCGTCAAGCAGCGGGCCGGCGGGCGAATCCTCGAGCGCGTCAATGGCGATCCCCGCCAGCGACAGCCGCGCGCGCACTTCTTCCGCGGGCGCCGCGACGTCCACGAACTCTTGGATCCAGTTGTAGAGAAGCTTCATCGCTATCTACGCGGGTGGCTTGACGGCCACCCCGGCAATGTGCGGCGAAATGATCGGTGCGGGGGCACGGAAAGATTCCAAGTCCACTGGGGCAAAGCCCGCGCTTTCGATGGCCCGCCCGGTTTCTCGGTCCGGGTGGCAGCCGTCGGCGAACGTCTTCGAGAGCGGCCGAAACGCCCGCTGCACGCGCCGGAGCCACGTCCCCTGGGGCGCGGCGACGTGTTCGATGAAGACAAATCGGCCGCCGGGCTTCAGCACGCGCCGGATTTCTTCCAGGACGCCCACGAGGTTGGCCACCGAGCACAAGACCAGCGTGCTGACCACAGCGTCCACGCTGGCGTCCTCGACCTCGAGCCGCTCGGCGCTGCCCGTGCGCAGATCTACCTGCAGGCCGTGCCGCTCCGCTTCTCTTCTCAGATAGGCGTGCATGAACGGGTTGGGCTCCATCCCAATCCAGCGAATCCCCGGCGGGAAGTAACTGAGATTGGCGCCGGCCCCGGGCCCGATCTCCACCACTGTGCCGGAGAGCACGCCGAGCAGCGCGCGCTTGCGCTCGGCCACGGCGCGCTCGTACTTCGCGTTGCCCTTCGACATCATCCAGGCGAACACACGCCGGCGCAGCCCGGCGCGGGAGGTCCCGGGCATGGGCTTGGAGTTGTCGGCGAAGGCCATCTTGCTCGTCCTGCTCTCCGCGGGCGCAGCGACGTCCAGGAACTCTTTCAGCCAGTTGTTAAGAACTCTCATACAATCATTCTTCTAACTTTGCGAGCAGCATGCTGACGCGTTCGCGAGACAAGCCAGTTTTCCCAGCAATGGCGACTAGGCTCAGTCCCTTAGCGCGGAGGTCCCGAATTCTTTCAACGAGCGCCTGTTCATCTTTTTCACGGAGTTCCACGTTGTATATCGTTCGGGCGTGACGGACGATGTCAGAAACCGCCAATCTTTTGGACTCATCGCCGGCGAGTTTGGACAACAGATAGCACTGTTCGTCCCAACCCTTCAAAGACCCGAACTTCGGATCGCTCGCCAGCTTGTTTGCCCAACCGAGAGCTTCCTCCGAAAGTTCCGGTTCTCGCCGGTGCTCAGAAAGCTCGTCCGGCTCGTCCTCGGCAATGAGCATGCCGAATTCCTCATACCATTCCGCTTCCCGCTCGAAAGCATGGAAGACACCGTGAAGGAAGAACCCCGCGCGGACCGAGGCAACGGTGCCGATGTACCGTTTGAATTCACTCACGGTTTCCTTGTGCTCGCGCGCAGAAGGGTCGTCGCTCCCTTCCAACTGTTCGACCGATGCTTCTTCCAACTCATCCTCACTAAACACGACCCAGTTCACGTAGATAACCTGTGCGCCCAGAGATTTCGCGGTGCTCACGAAAACGGCGGGGTCAGGTTCCAGATCCGAATTCCAGTGTATCTCCGGTACGCTTTCCGATGGATAAGCTCCGAGGAACGTTGTTAGTCCCTGCTCCTTTATTGCCAAGAGCAACTTCTCCTTCGTTTTCAGCAGATCGTCTTTCATGCGGTTCGACTCCCAACGGGCAACTTCGCAGGAGTCATGGGAACTGGCGCAGGAAGCGCACATCGTTCTGGAAGAAAAGCTGGATGTCGTTGATGCCGTACTTGAGCATGGCGAAGCGGTCCACGCCCAGGCCGAAGGCGAAGCCGCTCAGGCGCTTGGCGTCGTAATTCACAAAGCCATAGACGGCCGGGTCCACCATGCCCGCGCCGAACAGCTCGATCCAGCCCGAGAATTTGCACGTACGGCAACCGCTGCCCCCGCAGACGTGGCAGGAGGCGTCCACTTCGGCCGAAGGCTCGGTGAACGGGAAATAGCTTGGCCGCAGGCGCGTCTTGACCGTGGGCCCGAAGAATTGCGTGACGAGATATTCGACCGTACCCTTGAACTCGCAGAAAGTGATGTCGGTGTCCACTGCCAGGCCTTCGACTTGGTGGAACATAAACGAGTGCGTGGCGTCGGGGTTGTCGCGGCGATAGACCTTGCCGGGCACGATGATGCGCACCGGCGGCTTCTGTGCCTCCATGGCGTGCACCTGCACGGGCGAGGTGTGCGTGCGCAGCAGGCGCGGGGTGATCCCGGGGGGCAGGTGGAGATAGAACGTGTCCATGGTGTCGCGCGCGGGGTGGTGCTCGGGGATGTTGAGCGCCTCGAAGTTGTAGTAGGGCGTTTCGATCTCCGGGCCTTCGACCACGGTGTAGCCGAGCGCAAGGAAGATGCGCTCGATCTCCTCGAAGGTTTGCCTAATCAAGTGGCGCGAGCCGATGGGCCGCTCGACCCCCGGCAGGGAGAGATCCACGCGCTCGCGTGCGGCCGCAGCCTGCTCGGCGCCGGCCTCGATTGCGGCGCGGCGCGCTTCGACGACCGCCTCCACGTGCGGGCGCAGCTCGTTGAGCGCCTGCCCCACAGCGCGCTTCAGCTCCGGCGGGGCCGGCTTCAGCCAATTTTCGGTGATTTGGGCGAGCACGCCGGACTTGCGGCCCAGCCAGGCGTCCCGGAATGCTTTCCAGCCCGCTTCCTCACGCGCGGCCTCTGCGTCGCGGTCGAACTCCCGGCGCAGAGCGGCAAACAGCGGGCTTGCCTGCGTCGGCCGGGTGACGCCGAGCTGGGCGAGTGTTTGCGTGACGCTGATGGTCTTCGTCGTCATGAGCGAAGATGCGCGGGCGGTAGCGGCGTATAGCTATACGCCCCTACGAAACCCTGGAAACGCCAAAGAGTACACCAAATCGGTGCCATTGCGATTCGTCTTCATTCCGAGGGAGCCCTTCGCTTGGCTCAGGACAAGCTCCGCGCCCGAGGAGTCTCTCTGAGGGATTCCTCGCTGCGCTCGGAATGACAGAGCCAACGCACGGCCAGGACTGCGACGCCACGCCGTAGCGCCGGCGTCTTTCACCCCGCACACGCGCCGGAGAAAACCGCCAGCAGGATGCCGGCGCTACAACCCCGCGCCCACGGTCAAAGGCGCACCGCCGAAGTCGATGGGCGAGCGCGGTATAGCGGCGCCATCCGTGGCGGGCTTCCCGACAAACACCGTCGGGACGCAAAAGGCGCCCCGACCAAATCCGTCGGGGTAAACTCCAGCCCGCTGCTAGGCGGTGGCGCCGAGCGCGGCCTTGGCCGTTTGCGCGAGCTGCGCGAAACCCGCGGCGTCTTTCACGGCCATATCGGCCAGCACCTTGCGGTCGATTTCCACCTTTGCGGTCTTCAGGCCGTGGATAAACTGGCTGTAGGAAAGGCCGTGCGCCCGCACGGCGGCGCCGACGCGCTGGATCCACAACTGGCGGAACTGGCGCTTGCGGTTGCGGCGATCGCGATAGCTGTAGCGCTCGGCGCGGCCCACGGCTTCCTGAGCGGCCTGGAAGAGCTTGCTCTTGGTCAGGAAGAACCCTTTGGCGCGCTTGAGGTACTTTTTGCGGCGCGCGCGGCGCTTGGTACCGCGTTTGACTCGGGGCATTTCTTTTTCTCCTGTGGGGAGACAAACGCGGGAAAAGGCCGCTCACCTTCGCCCAATACCGGGGGCCGTGAGGGGCTCGAACGGGTTTGTCTCCGGTGTGATCTTTTCTTGCGGCCCCGGCCTCGCGCGGTTGCGCCGAGGGCGGAGCCTGGCGGCCGGCAGGCACCCGTTGCGCGCTGCCTGGCACGGCGTGAATCTCGTAACGCCAGCGTCTCGCTGGCGGAGTGAAAGATGCCGGCGGGACGCCGGCGGTACAAGAACCTGTTACGCGTACGGCAACATCAGGCGAATGTTCGCGGCGTCGGCGGCATGCACCTGTGTGAGCTTCTTCAGGTGGCGCATGCGCTTGGGCGCCTTGGTGCCCATCAGGTGTCGCTTGCCCGAATGACCGCGCAGGATCTTGCCGGTCGAGGTCACCTTGAAGCGCTTGGCCGCGCCGCGATGCGTCTTGAGTTTCTGCTTCTTAGCCACTGGTTCCCCCGCCCGAGGCCGGCCGCGGGGCTCCCTTCTTAGGCGCGAGCAGCGCCATCAAGATGTTTGCCTCCATGCGTGGCCCGAGTTCCACCTGCGCGTGCTCGGCGATCTCTTTCAGCAACCGCTCCATCTTGGCGCGGCCCACTTCCTGGTGGGCCATTTCGCGGCCGCGGTGGAAGATCATGGCTTTCACCTTGTGGCCCTCGCCCAGGAAGCGGATGATCTGATTCTTACGCACCTGGTAATCGTGCTCGGCGGTGGCGGGCCGGAACTTCACTTCTTTGAGCTGGGTGGTCTTGTGCGACCGGCGCTGCTCGTGCTTCTTTTTGTTTTCCTGATAGAGGTATTTCCCGTAGTCGGTGATCTTACAGACCGGCGGGTCAGCCGTCGGCGAAATCTCCACCAGGTCCAGGCCACGCTCGCGGGCGACCTTGAGCGCCTCGAACGGCTGCATCACGCCGAGCTGCCCACCGTCTTCGTCAATCACGCGGACTTCGCGCGCCCGGATGCGCTCATTCACCCGGATGCGGTCGTTCTGCCGGAAACTTCTTTCGGCGATAAACCCACCTCCGCAATTCGCACGGTTCTCCCCAAGCTGCTAGGGGAAAAGTTTCTCCGCCCCGGACCAACCGCCGACCTACAGTCCGGCCCGGCGCAGGGGACGGGTTGCAAAGTATAGCATGGCTCCCCGGTGGCAACACTATCGAAGTAGCTTTCCACGTGTCAGGGAGAATACAGGACAGTCGAACGTCCTGGAGGACAACGCGCGCGCAAATCAGGTGGTAACGCGCGCATCCACTTCGCGGCGCAGGTCAGCCAGGAATTCGTCGAAGGGCTTGGGGCCGAAGTCACCCTTGCTGCGGTGGCGCACCGAGACGGTGCCGGCCTGCGCTTCCTTGCCGCCGACCACGAGCATGTAAGGCACCTTCTGGAGCTGCGCGTCGCGGATCTTGGCCTGGACCTTTTCGTTGCGATCGTCCAGGTGCGCGCGGAGGCCCGCGGCAATCAGTTTGTCGGTGACCTTCCGGGCGTAGTCGGTGAATTTTTCGCTGACGGGCAACACCTCGGCCTGTACCGGCGCAAGCCACACGGGGAATGCCCCGGTGTAGTGCTCGATGAGCACGCCGAAGAAGCGCTCGATCGAGCCCCACAGCGCGCGATGCACCATCAGTGGCTGATGGCGGCCGCCGTCCTCGCCGACGTATTCCAGGCCGAAGCGCAGCGGCAGGTTGAAGTCGAACTGCACAGTGGTGAGCTGCCAGGGCCGGCCGATGGCGTCCACCAGCTTGACGTCAATCTTCGGGCCGTAGAAGACCGCCTCGCCCTCCATCTTCTTGAACGGGATCTTCATGCGCTCGAGCGTATTGACCAGCGCCCCTTCAGCGCGCGCCCAGTCCTCGGCCGTCCCCGCATAGCTTTCCGGGTGGGCAGGATCGCGGGCGGAGAGTTCCACCTCGTAGCGGTCGAAGCCGAAGGTGCGCAGCAGGGCGAAGGCGAAATCCACGCAGGCCTCGATTTCGCTTTCGATCTGCTCGGGCATGCAGAAGATGTGCGCATCGTCCTGGGTGAAGCCGCGGACGCGCAGCAGCCCGTGGAGCACGCCGCTGCGCTCGTAGCGATAGACAGTGCCGAGCTCGGCCAAGCGAATGGGTAGCTCGCGGTAGCTGCGCAGGCGGCTCTTGTAAATCAGGATGTGCCCCGGGCAGTTCATGGGCTTGAGCTGGTAGTCAGCCTTTTCCACCTCCATGGGGCCAAACATGTTCTCCCGGTAGAAATTGGTGTGCCCGCTGGTCTTCCAGAGGTCCAGGCGCATGATGTGCGGGGTGAAGACCAGTTGATAGCCGCGGCGCAACAACTCCTCGCGTAGCCAGTCTTCCATCAGCTTGCGCACCAGGCCGCCCTTGGGGTGCCAGAAGATCAGCCCCGGCCCGGCCTCCTCCTGGATGCTGAACAGGTCCAGCTCCGGCCCCAGCCGCCGGTGGTCGCGGCGCCGGGCTTCCTCGAGCCTGTGCAGGTAGTCGTCGAGCTCCGCCTGGGTGAAGAAACACGCGCCGTAGATGCGCTGCATCTGCGGGTTGCCTTCCTCGCCCTTCCAGTACGCACCGGCGACGTTCATCAGCTTGAACGCCCGGATGCGCCCGGTCGAGGGGATGTGCGGCCCGCGGCAGAAATCAATGAATTTCCCGGTGGTGTAGAAGGACACCATCGGCTCGTTGGCTTTTTCCTCCACCAGCTCGCATTTGAAACCCTGGCCCCACTTGCGGTAGAGCTCGAGCGCCTCGGCCTTGGGCAGCAGCTTGCGCTCGTTGGGAATGTTCTGCGCCGCCAGCTCGCGCATCTTGGCCTCGATGCGCTCCAGGTCCTCCGGGGTGAAGCGCTGGTCGCGCAGGAACTCGTAAAAGAAGCCGTATTCGATCGGCGGGCCTACGCCCAGCTTCACGTCCGGGAACAGTTCCAGCACGGCGGCGGCGAGCAGGTGCGCGGCCGAGTGACGGAAGATTTCGAGCGCTGGTGGATCCTTCTCGGTCAGGATGGCGAGCCGGCTGTCCTGTTCCAGGGGCCGGCGCAGATCTACCAACTCCTCGCCGTCGGCGCTGCCTAGTGCGGGGCTCACGCGCGCCACCAGCGCCTCCTCGGCCAGGCGCGGCGAAATCCTGCGGGCAATCTCGGCCGCCGTGGAGCCACGGGGCACCTGCTGGGTCGAGCCATCGGGTAGAGTGATCCGGATGGTGTCCATACGAGCCTTCCTGCTTGTGGTGAACGAAGCCAAACCACGCGCGAGGAAACCCTTACGCTAGCAGATGGCTCTCGGCAGGGTCAAGGCGCGCGGAGCGACGGAAGATGTAGAATCGCACCGTGCGCGTGCCCTGGGAAATCCTTGAGCACCCTGCTGACGTAGGTTTTCTCGCCTACGGCGCCACGCCGGAGGAATTATTCACCAACGCCGCGCTGGCGATGATCTCTCTTGGCTGTGACCCCGCCGGAGTCGAAGAGCGCGAGTGGCGCCAACTCGAAGCCAGCGGAGCCGATCTCGACGCGTTGCTCTACGCTTGGCTGGCGGAAATCCTTGCTGTAGCCGACGCTGAGCAACTCGTCTTCTGCCGCGTCGAAGTCAGTGAACTGGCCCTGGAGAGTGATCCCGCGCGGGAAACGCCTGCCGCGGGCCGCGTGCGCGGGATTGCCTACGGGGAAAAGTTCGACAAGGCACGGCACCGCGCCGGCACTTACATCAAAGCGGTCACCTATCACCAGCTCTGCGTCGAACAGACGCCGGAGGGCTGGCGCGCGCAGGTTTTCCTTGATGTGTGAAGACACCAGCGCGACGCTGGGGTCGCAGTGTAGCGGCGGGCTGAACTTGTCCCGAGCGCCGCGGAGGGAGCCCGCCACGGGTTTGCGCAGCGCCAGCATCCTGCTGGCGCTTTTGGGTCGCGTTGCCCTGGTGAGAAATCGCCGGCAAGATTCCGGCGCTACATTGGCCACGCCAGACCACGCTCTGCTACCCCAGGAGACAATTCCCACGCGGCAAGATGGGCCGCCAGGCTTATTCTGACTAAACGAGTCTCGCCTCTGCCCAGTGGTGGAAGGCGGCGATGAAGTGCCGACGCGGTTTCTACTGCGGCACGGGCGTGGAGTTGAAGTCCGCAGGACCGGCCAGCTTCCAGCGGATCACGCCGGTCTGGTCCACGTAGAAGTAGCGGTCGCCGGTTTGTCCGGGGCTGATCGGGTTGGCGTTCACCGTGTACTGGTCCGGCTTGCCGATGCCGGCATTATCAATGGCCACGTAAACGAAGCTGTAGCCGTTGCGGATGGTGCTGGCCAGCACTTCGTCGATCAGGTCGGCGCGCGAGGACGAAGCCTGGCTGCCTCGCGGCGGCGGGCCGAGCGAAGGCAGGTCGGGCGCATAGCCCTGCTGGTAGGTGGAGTCGTAGGTCACCTGCGCGGTGGTGATCGCCCGCAGGCCGTGCACGGCGGCAGCTTCGTTGACGGAGATCTTCGCGCGCAGCAAGCTGGGGATAGCGATGGCGGCGATGATCAGGATGATGGCAATGACCACCACAACTTCGACCAGGGAAAACCCTGTGCCCGAGCGGCGCGTCCACCGGCCCGCGCCCGAAGCCTTCTGTCCCGAACGTGAGTTCGTCATGATCCGCTCCGCGTTGAAATGGGAAGGGGCGACGATCCGATACTCCAAAAATTCTAGCACGCACTTTCGGCCATGCACCGGGACGGGGGTTACTCATACGTGCTCGCGGGTACCAGGGAGGGTCCGGCCGAGTAAAGGCGTTCTCGCTGGAGAGCAATCTGTGGCGACGCTCTAGTTCCGTTTGCGCGCCTGTTCCATGGCCTCCCAGAGCGAGTCGGGGAGATCCACCAGGTCGTTGAACTCGCCGGCACCGCGCAGCCATAGCCCGCCGTCGATCACCACACACTCGCCGTTGACGTAGGCGGACTGGTCGCTGACCAGGTAGGCAGCCAGATTGGCCAGCTCCTCATGCCGCCCGAAACGCTTCATGGGATGGGAGTTGCGGGCATGCTCCTCGTACTCCTGGGAAGGCATCAGCCGCGACCACGCCCCCTCGGTGGGGAAGGGGCCCGGGGCGATGGCGTTCAGCCGGATGTTGTAGCGCGCCCACTCCACCGCCAGCGAGCGGGTCATAGCCAGCACACCTGCCTTGGCGCAGGCCGAGGGCACCACGAAGCCGGAGCCCGACTCCGCGTAGGTGGTGACGATGTTGAGAACCGTGCCGGGTTGTTTGGCCGCAATCCACCGCCGGCCGAGCGCCAGCGTGCAGTGAAACGTGCCGTGCAGCACAATGCCCACCACCGCGGCGAAGGCATTGGGGGAGAGCGTTTCCGTGCGCGCTATGAAGTTGCCGGCGGCGTTGTTGATCAGCGTGTCCACACGGCCAAACTGCTGCTCCGCCGCGACCAGACTGGCCTCCACCGCGGCGGGATCGCGCACATCGCAAGCCGCGTGCCCGCACTGGCCGCCCGCCGCGCGGATCTCCGCCGCGGTCTGCGCAAGGGGCCCCTCGCGCCGCGCGACGAGGAACATCTTCGCGCCCAACTCGGCCAGCCGCAGCGCCATCGCGCGCCCCAGGCCCGTTCCTCCGCCGGTGATCAGGATGACGCGCCCTGCCAGTAAATTGCTCTGAAACATTGAAAGACTCCTTTGCGGAGGCTGTGCCGCGGCGTACTGCGGGCGAAACTCAAATATCGACGTGCAGGCGTAGCGCCGGCACGAGCACCGGGCCGCGGTCGCTTTGGTAGCCGGGATTGCCGATGCACCTTCACTAGGGCGGTCTGGGCGCGAGTTGAGCCTGTGACGCGCGAAGAGCTCAACTCGACTTTGGGGTGAGGTCCAAGGCGTCAACCACACGCGTGTACGGGATCTTGGCCGCCTCGTTCACCCGCCTCACGATGTCCGCGCTTGCGGCCTCGAACAGGCACATGCAGCGCGCCTCGCCCGGCACAAACGTCGTGCGGAGATACCGGACGGGCGTTCCTTTGGCCGTGAACTGCTGGCAGGTTTCGATCGCGGCCTTCTGGGCCGCGGCCAGTTGCTCGGTCGTCACTCCGGGCAGATTGCGGTCCACCATGTAAACGGGCATGTCGCCTCCTTGCAAGGAACGATGGATGAGCGCGGAATGCCGCGATTCTGTCCCCGGCTAAGAGCTAAAGTCAAGCCTGGAGGGCATGCCACATCTCGAGGACGACGTCGCGCAGGCGCTGGGCGTCCTCGGCGTAGCGCGATTCGGCCTGCGATAGCGACACCTCGGCGGGCAATTCGCCTGGCGGAGGCAGCGTGACCCCAAAGCGCAACGAGACGCGCCCTGGCCCGCCGGGAAGGAACGCACGCCAGCGCGGCGCATAGCCGCGCGGCCAGATGTCGTACACGCCGTCGAGCGCCACCGGCGCAATGGGCGCGTGCAGATGCAGCGACAGGATCAGCGCGCCTTTCTTGAACTTCTTCGGCGCGCCGTCAATCGAACGCTCGCCTTCGGGGAACAGTACGAGCACCTTGCCGTGCCGCAGGCCGAAGGCCCCCGCCTGCATGGCGCGCAGCAGGTTCACGTCCGGGTCCACCGGGACAAGGTTGATTTTCCGCGCGAACCAGCGCGCCAGCGGGTTGACGAAATATTCGCTGGCCCCGACGAAGAAAACATTCGCGAAGACGCGATAGGGCAGCGCGCTGGCCAAGAAAAAGGCATCGAGATAGCTCTGGTGGTTGGGGCAAAGCAGGAAGGGGCCCTGCTGCGGAAGGTTTTCGCGGCCGGCCACGCGGAACCGGAACACGACCCGCGCGAGCAGATAGCCCAGCTTGAAAATGAGGAACATCACGGGTGTGAAAACCGGCTGCGGCTTGAGTAGCGCATTGAGTTCGGGGTCGTCTTCCGGGGTGGCGTCCAGCAGCTTGCCCCAGGTGTCGCCGTTGACCGACCCGGCGGCGAGGCCCGCCCGCGAACATAGCTCTGCAGTGCGGCCGTCGGCGGCAGACGCCAGCACAGCCTCAACTAGCTCCCGCACCGTGTAGATGCGGTGCGCCACCTCGTCGGGCACCTGCGCGCCGAACAGGGTTTGCAGCTCGGTGAGCAGCTCGACGCGCTCCATCGAATCGAGGCCCAGTTCCAGCTCGATGTTGGCGTCGGGACGAATCGCGGCGCGCTGCTTGGCCGCTTCGCGGATGAGCTCGAGAGCGCGCGCGACCTCGGGCCGCGCCGCCCAGGCGCGGTCCTCTTCGCTGAGCAGTTGCGCGGCGCCGTCGGGTCCGCCAGCGGGTTCATTTCTTTCACGCTGGCGCCGCTCGATTTCAAACCGCTTGAGCTTGCGCGTGGTGGTGCGCGGCAGCTCTTCGGTCCAGATCTCGTAGCCCAGGATGCGCTTGTGGCTGGGCAGGTGGACGGAAAGGCCTTCGATTTCATAGCGCAGAATTTCGCGCGCGTTGAGCACCTTGCGCTCGCGCAGCACCTCGAAATCCGGCACCACCACGGCGTGCAGCCGCTCGGCGGCGGGCTCATCGGGCCGCGCCAGGCCCATCACGCAGAGTTCCTTGATGAAGGGGGATTGCAGGTAGTGCGCCTCAATCTCCTCCGGGTAGATGTTCTTGCCCGAACTCAGCACGATGATCTCTTTGCTGCGGCCCGTGATGTGCAGTCGGCCTTCGCCGTCGAGATAGCCGAGGTCGCCGGTGTGCAGCCAGCCGCTGGCCAGCGCCTCGGCGTTGGCGTCGGGGCGGTTGAAGTAGCCCTGCATCACGATGTCGCCGCGGATCAGCACTTCGCCGTCCTGCGCGCCGTTGTCGGAGGATCTTTCCGGCGGCGCGATCTTCACCTCCACCCCCGGCAGCGGCGGCCCGACCGAATCGGAATACTTGCTGCCCGGGCGTGTGACCGTGGCCGCACCGCAGCTTTCCGTCAGGCCGTAAGCCTGCAGGAGATTGAACCCCAGCCGGTAGAGATCGCGATTGACGGCGGCGTCAAGGCGCGAGCCGCCGGTCACCAGCAGGCGCATTTCGCGGCCCAGCACGTCGTGCACCCGGCGGAACATCCGCGGGCCGAGATTGATCTTTGCCTTCTCCCGAAGGAAACCGTTCAGTCCGAGCAGCGTGCGGAACGCCAGCCGCGTGGCGAGACTCGCAGCGGCGACTTCCTGGGTCACGCGCTGGTGGATCAGGTAGAAGTATTGCGGCACGCAGCAGAACAGCGTGGCGCCGCGGTCGCGCAGCGCGCGGAGCAACTCGGCTGAATTCACGGCCTCGAGAAAAATGACGCGAGCGCCCACGGCAAACGGCAGCAGCAGGTTGGCCAGTTGCGCCAGGGCGTGAAAGAGGGGCAGCACGCCCAGGATGGAGTCGCGCTCGTTCACGTGCACGACCTCGAAGACCGACTCCATTTCAGCGAGCAGGTTGCCGTGCGTCAGCACGACCCCTTTGGGGTCGCTGGTGGTGCCGGAGGTGTAAAGCGTCACGGCGGGATCGCTGCGCGTGGCCGGGCAGGGCGGCAGCGGCGTGGCTGGCTGCGCGAGGATTTCATCGAAGCTGTTGAGCCCTGCAGCCGCCCCGCCGAGCAGCACGAGTTCGGTGCTCGCGCTGGCCAGCGTCACGGCCTCCTGCGCCGCGGCAAGATACTTTGGCGCGAGGAAAAGAATCTTCGCGCCGCTGTCGCGCAGCAGCGCGGCAATCTGTTTCGGCTTATAGGCGGTGTCGAGCGGCACGGCAACCCCGCCCAGCCGCAGCACGCCGAGATAAGCGGCGCACCAGATGGCATCGTTATCGGCGAGGATGGCGCAGCGCTCGCCCGGAGCAATCCCGCGCGCTGCAAGGAAGCTGGCCGTGCGCTCAGCCATCAAGCGCAACTCGGCGTAGCTGAAGCGCTCGACCGACTCGCGGCGCTGCACATCAACGGCAGGACGGTCGGGAAACCGCCCGGCCGCAGCCTCGAACTGCTCGTAGAAATTGCGGATCGAGTTCATCGCCCTAAGAATCCACATCCCTGGTGGGGGGAATAAAACCCCGCAGCAGAGGCGCTGTCAAGGGGGTTGGGCGTCCATGTGTTCTCAGCCCTTGGAGGCATCCGCCCCGGCAACCTCGACGCACTCAACCAAATGGCGTGCGCGGAGGCTTCCTCAAGTTCAGTTTAACAAAATTCTATACCTAGCTGCGGCGGGCCGGGGTTAAGGGCTGGAAGGAACGCTGGCGGGTGCTGGAGGGATCTTGGCGAGCTCGCGAGCGAACAGCGGATTCTGCGGGAACTCCACGGTCAGCTCCGCAAGCTGCGTGCGCGCCAGCCCGACCTGTTTTTCGCGCAGCGCCGCCAGCGCCAGCAGAATCTTGGCAAACGGCCGGAGGTAATGCCCGCGCGAGGCGGCCAGGGCGAGCTGCTGCATGCCGCCGGGCTTATCGCCGTGGATGCCGCCCAGCCAGAGAAACGCTCGCTTGTAGGCGGGCAGGCAGCCGATGATGTAGTTGCCGGCGCCGAGCGCCAGGTAGGCATCGGCGGAGTCCGGCGCGAGGGCCAGCAGATTCTTGGCATAGCCCTCGGCTTCGCGGATCAGCCGAAGGCTCTCGAGCTGGCGCTTCTCGATCAGGCTGGCGTAGTCGGCCTGCATGCCGGTGGCGATGGTCAGGGCAAACAGCGCGCCGGCGTCCCGCGGACTTGTTTTCAGCCGCCGCCGCGCCAGCTCCTGCGCCTGCCGGTTGGCGGCAAAAAACGCCGCGCGGCGTTTTTCGTCGGGCTTGCCGGCGATTCCTCCCAGCAGCCGCTTGTCGTTCAGAAAGAATTCCGAGGTCAGTACGCCCTGCGCGTAGAACTCCTCGAACAGGTAGGCAGCCGCCTCCGAGGCGCTGCCCAGGGGATCGTCAGGATGAGCCTTCTGCCAGTCGGCAAACCGCGCTCGCGCCTCGGGAAACTTCAGTTCGTAGAGCAAGTGAAAGCCCGCGTCGATTTCTGGCGCATAGTCCGCGCGCGCCGGCACCGCGGCGGCCGCAAGCCCAACCGCGGCTGCCACGCAGCAGCCCAGCAAACACCGGATTGTGATC
>JACQDH010000244.1 GCA_016201215.1 Acidobacteriota bacterium
CCATGCTCACCGCCGTGCGGCAGTTGGGCGCCACCCATGCCGAGCTGGTGCGCTATGCCACTTCCGGTGACATCACCGGCGACCTCGAGGAAGTCGTCGGCTACGCCGGCGTCGTGGTCCACTGAGCCAGTCTCACGAATTCTCGCAACCTCATTCCTCATTCCGAGCGCAGGCTTGCGAGGCAGGCCTGCGCGAGGAATCCCTCTGAGATTCGATTAGCGGATTTCCTCCGGCTGAGGCTCGGGCTGAAGGCCGGCACTTTGCAAATACTCGCGCCCTCGAAGAAAAGAAACGGCCCGTGCACTTCGCACGGGCCGGGGGCAATTCTGTCCTTCAGCGCCCTGGTGGCCTGCCATCAGTGAGAACGCCGGCTCGCTGACCCGCGCGACTCACGGTGCTCGGAGCGCGGAGCGGGCGGCGGTGAAGCCGGACGCGGCGCTGCCTGCCAGTGCGGCGCAGGCCGCGGTGACTCGCTCTGAACGCGCGGCCGCTCCGAACGAGGCGCTGGCGCGGGCGGCGGTGTCGGAGGACGCGGTGTCTGGACGCGAGGCGGTGACGGCGCAACCGGTGCCGTTGGGCCGGAAGGTCCGCGCACAGCGGGAGGTTGCGCGGGCGGTGCAGGCGAATGCGGCGTCTGCGCCCGGGGTGTCGGGGGCACGGTTCCGGAGAAGCCGCGCGGCGGCGGCGTCACTCCGCGGTCCACTTCCACCTCGCGCATCTCGCGCCTTCCTCCCGACGAGTCATTCACGTACCTGCGGTCACGCGGGTCATAGACAATGCCCGGCGGGTTGCCAGGCCTCGGTCCGGGCGTCCCCGCAAAGCCGCGCGGGTTGCCGGTGACCTGGCCCCTATGGCTCAGTTCGCCCGGTGGCGCGGGCAGGATCTCGACAGCCCTCCCCCGGTCGATCTGCCTCCGCACGTGGGGGTCGGTGGGGCGCAGCGCTGTCCAGCCGGTGCGGGTGGTCACCACGCCGTGCCGCAAATTGGCGGGCGCATGCCCGATTTGATCGTGCGGATGAACGGGTACCCAGGAAGTCTGGGTGCCCACGCGCACCCAAGTGACCCGGGCAGGGTGCCACTGGTGGAAGAAGCCGGGCACCCACAGCCAGCCATGAGCAGGCGAGAAAACCCAACTGCCGAAGTGGTACGGGACCCAGCCCCAGCGCTCGAAACTGATCCACGTCCAGCCCAGGCCCGGGTAGAAGGCCCAGCGGCCGTTCCAGAAGGGCGACCAGCCGAATCCCACGCCGTGGGGCCGCCAGCAGCGGCCGTAGCCGCCGTAGTTGTACCAGGCACCGTAATTGTAGAGGTCCGACAAACCGTAGCTGTACGGCGAATTGACGTAGCGCAGTGTAGCGGTGTTGCCCGTGTGGATCACTTCCTCGCGGTCGGCCACCCAGCGGTCCCACTCGTCGGCCTCCGCGTTGCGCCGGATTTCGACATCGTCCGGAGAGCTGGCCTGGAACGAGAGGGTGTGCCCCTTGGTCACTCGCTGTGTGCCGGCCTGCGAGTCCACGGAGACCTCGCCCTTTAGTACGCTCACGGTCGTGCTGCTGCCAGGGGTGTCCACCCGGAAGCTGGCTTTCTCGGGAATGCTGATCTGCACGCTGGGCGTCAGCACCACGAAAGTGTCCTGGCTGGTCAGGTTGGCGTAGAAGCTCGCCGTGCCCTGCGTCAGGGTCAGCCGGGTGATGCGCCCGCCGCCGGAGAGCGCCAGTTCGGTGAACTGCAGAACAGAGTTTTCCGCCAGGCGCGCGGTGGCTCCGCTTTCAAACTCGATTTCGGCCCGGCCTTGCCCGGTGGCAATGCTGAAGCCCTCCTGGATAGGCAGGTTGACCTGCGCCTGCTCCCAACCCGACTGGTCGGGCCGGGAGACTTGCACGTCGCCGTCCACCACGCTCAGGCGCACCACGCGCGCATAGCTGTAGTCGTAGGCCAGCGCCGCGGGCGGTGTCCAGAGGGCAAGGCTCGCCGCAGCCAGGATCAGCAGAAAACCTAAATGGCGGCGGTTCATGGCCACCCCCTTTCGGGGACGTTCCCTACCAACTCGGATGGCGCTGGGGACAGGAAGGTTGCGCGCGCCCCTGTGGGAATGGTCGCGCTGCCACCTCCTGCCGTCAAGGGCTTTTCAGGGCACCGGAACACGCAGGATCGCTCCGCGTGTTGGGGTGCGGCCTCAGGAGGCGTTGCGGATGCGCTCGGCCAGGGAGCGCGCGCGCTGCCGCGCGATTTCCACGAAGCGCGCATCGTTGGCAATTTGCTCGAGCGTGGGCAGCATGCGCTCCGGCTCGGGCAGGATCTTGCGGTTAAGGTCCGCCTCGAACTGCATCAAGGCGTCGTTGACGCCCAGGCGGTCGTACTTCATCCGGCGCAGCAGCGTGCTCAGGTGCTCCTGCTGGCGCGCCAGCCCCTCGAAGATCTGCATCAACTGGTTAGCCGTGGCGTTCAGCGTGTAGTTGAAGCTGACTTCGTACGCCTGGCCTCCCTTCTCATAGCGGAAGGTTTTTTCGCCGAGGTTGGCGATGCGCCGGCGGATGTCGAGTTGCAGGTCGCGGAAATGGTTGAGCTGCGCGGCCAGCTCGAAAATCTTCGCGCGCAGCAGGCTGCCCACCTCCATCGGCTGCGCGCCGGGCGGGTCGTCGAGTTGGCGAATGTCGTAGCTGCTCGCGCCGCTTTCACTCACCTTGATTTCGATGTATTCCGGCGAACTGGACTTGAACACTCGGCGGTAGGTAATCGTGGCGCCGTCCGCGGAAAAAACAGACGCAGGGGCCAGGAGAAGCAGGGGAAGAAGCCAGAACCACCGCCGGACTGCGTGAATCATCATCGCTGCGATGGGATGCGGCCCGCGCTTGCGCGGCTGCGTGCCCTGGCTCTCTCCGCGCGCGGTTCGGCCTGCGCGGCCGCAGCCCCGGCGAGGCGCGTGCGGGCTTGCGCGGTGTGGATGTGGCAAAGCGCCACGGCCAGCGCGTCGGCGGCGTCGGCAGGCTCGGGTGTCTCGCTCATGCTCAGCATGGCGCGCACCATGAGCTGCATCTGCTCCTTGCCGGCATGGCCGTAGCCGGCCACGCTGGCTTTCACCTCGCGCGGCGAATAAGTGTGCACCGGCACGTGGCCCTGCGCCGCAGCCAGCAGCACCACGCCGCGTACTTCCGCCAGCTTCAGCGCCGTCTTCATGTTGAGCGCGGTGAAGACCGCTTCCACGGCCACCCCGTCGGGCGAAAATTCTTCAATGAGCTCCGCGATCCGCGCGTGAATCTCACGCAGCCGCGTGGGAAAGTCGCCGCCGCGCCTGGCCGCCGGCAGCGCACCGAAGCGCAGCATCCGGCAGGCCCGGCCGTCGGTTTCCACCACGCCGTAGCCGGTGGGCCCCGCCGCTGCGGGGTCGATGCCGAGCACGCGAAACTTCCCGCGCTGCGTCGCCGGGACGCGCCTCCCGTTTCTGTGTGCCGCCGATTTCATCGCCGGGTCATCGTCCTCAAAAAAGTGCCGCGCGTGGTTCACGCGGGGCGCCACGCGCCCCTGCGCGCGCGTACAGTGTACGTTGAGTGAAAAACACTGCGGTAGTGTTTTTTCGAGCCACGTCTAGAGTGCGACCGATGGCTGCGACATCGCCGTCATTCCGAGCCCCGACACCAGCTTGCGATGTCGGGGCGAGGAATCCCACCATCCCGCGCCGTCAAACCTGCGCATTGGATCTGGTGCACTAGAGTGGGCCGCTACATAAGTCGGCGTCATTCCGAGTCCCGACACCAGCTTGCGAAGTCGGGGCGAGGAAGCCCGCCATCCCGCGCCATCAAATCTGCGCATTGGATCTGGCGCACTAGAGTGGGCCGCTACATAAATCGGCGTCATTCCGAGCCCCGACACCAGCTTGCGAAGTCGGGG